>NZ_CP024847.1:1253626-1567033 GCF_002892535.1 Aquella oligotrophica
AGCATCACTCTTTGGCGAATTTATGTTGCCACTAAATAAATTATAAAGCTGCCAATTTCGTGGCAGCTTTTTTAGATCAGCTTACTGAGTAATTACGCAGTAGTGTTTATGTGTCGCAGTACATGCGTTACTAGAAGTTGATCTCCAACCCGAAGCATTGGTATTTGCCATTCCATATTCTCCTGTTCCGCTGGTTGTTGTCCAATTAGAGCAGTTAGAACCCGCACCATCATTAACCCCACCTGTCCATACACCACCTTGATATGCAGCATCAATAGGATTCCATAGACTATTTGCATTGCCAACTAGATTATCAAAGTTACCATTTGCTGCGATTCCAACCGGTTCATAGTTTTTATTCCAGTATAAGCGCCCCGGGATAGTAGCATTATTTCCGCGTAGTAGGGCTTTTACATCGCTAACATAATACGGATTACCCGTAGGATGCATATCATTAAACGAACACAGACTATCAGCTGTAGCGTAGCCACCACTACCTGCCGCACCAGACAAATTATTTGATAGAGTGATGTAGGAAGTTTTTCCACTATCAACAATGTAAGCAATTTGGTTAATAGTATTAGATGAGTCAGTCATATTAGTAAATCCAAAATTTCTATCGATATTACTAGCAAACGGTGTCGCTATTGCATAAATATTACATTCCTGATTTGAACTGATAACACAGTCAAAAACACCGTTACGCGTCCAGTTACCATTGGCATCAACAAAGCTTACGCCATCATTATTCGTAAAAATTCGGATTTCTTTTGGACCAATATTATTTCCCATAATCTTCAAGTTTAACTTAATATATTGCCCTTGAGCCATGTGGTAATAACCATCGCTAGCACGCTCAACACTAGGAGTAACAATTACCGAATATGCGAGACTAGCACTGAAATAGAAATTTCGGGTAGTTGTTAGGGTTGCTCCATTCGGTCTTGCCTGATCTGTCCAATTGGCAACCGTCTGGACATTACTAAAATTATTACTACCGCTACTATTAGTGGTTATAGAATAGGTAACATTACAAACCGCACCGTTATTAAAGGTTATTTTAGAATTTAGCGTGCCGCAAGTCGTACTAAATAGCTGCCAACCATTACTAAGTCCTGTCGTACTAACATAGAAATTCTGCGCTGGCTGATTACCCGTATTCGTATAAGTAAAACTTATATAAGCAGTCGCTCCAATATTAAAAATCCATGGGTCGCCTATAGTGCCCGCTCCAGAGACTACTCCTCCAGTTGATGGGCTTGCAATTGCATTTATTGTTGCATACGTTGCGTTTGCAGTTAAAAGTCTGAATTTTCTGCTATAGTTCTTACGAACACCATTTGCTAGATAATTTCCATTGATATTTATATTAAATTGAGCTACAGTAAAAGCAGAAGTCTCTGAAAGGGTAAAGCTACAGCTTGCTAGCGAATGCAGGCTACTACAATTACTATTGCTGATAGTGCCTGGGACTGAACTTAAATTAATGCTTTCAAGAGTATTTTGTCCTAGGTTTTGAATAGTTATTATTGTAGCTGCCTGATTATTATAATAAAGAATCGGGTTTTGTGCCGCAGTTACACCCATCTGCATTACAGAAGATTTTGAATTATACCAAGATAATGTCTGGGTTGAGTGCTGTTGATAATGGATAGTTAAATCACCACTTCCGTTATTTGAGTTTGATTCAATATTGAAATAAATATAACAATAAGCATTAGCATTCAAGCTGGAATTACATCTATTAGCACCATTAGCTGCTACAGTACTTTCTGGATAACTAATCTGGCTAATTTGTGCGGACTCAGTCCCAGAATTAAAAACTACTACCGAACCACTACGCTGATTTAAAGTGTTGATTACTGGAGTCGCGCCGAAAGTCAGGAATGCACCATTAGGCATTGGAACAACTTCTAGTGGTGCAGATATAGAATAATTATGATTGTCTTCATCATGAACCAATGCGCTTAATTGACTATTTTTTATAGTTTCACTATTTTTTAGATTATGGATTTCAACTGCTGTAATATAGTGTTTACTCCCAGCTTCTGCCTCCTGATATTTACTGATGTTAATTAGATTACTATCGCTGGCTATCTTGTCTAAATGATAGTTTTTATTAGTTGCTGAATACAAATATACAGTATGATATTGATTATGTGAATTATCTAAAATCAGATTATCGCTGAATTTAAACTCTCCCTGCGATGCCTCTTTTTCATCGATTAATGCATAACGGATTAATTGTCTGATAGATGTGCCGTTCTGGCTAGCTTCAATGATTGCACTTCCAGTGTGTGTTTCTTCACTAAGTAATGGAGTAGTGATATTAAGCTCACAAGTTTCACCAGCTTTTATCGACTCGCAATTAGTAGCATCTATAAGTAGACTACCACTATCTACCTTATAGCTAATACCATTCAAGTCCTGATTACCATTATTATGAATAAATAATACCGTTTTAGTCTGATCACCAGCAAATACTGGAACTACTCCCGGGCTATCAATAATCAATTCGTCAATTGTTTGCCCCGGATTATTACTAATCGTGCTTCCACCTGAGTTATTACATCCACTGATTACTAACACCGCGCTTATAAAACATAGCAAATTTGTAAATTTCATTCCATCCTAACCTTTAATAACAGTTAATATCTAATAGCATTATTGTAGTTGAGACATACTCATAAAACTGTCCATATTCATGCCAAAAAGACGAATATTACGGCTGATTTCTACAGCTAGAAGGTACATAATCTTGATAGTTTGGCTGTACGATACACGTCCAATTGATACCGGATGCCGAGGGTGAACCTAAAATTGCAATTGAAAAAGTAGTTAGACCACTGATTGCTAGCGTAACTAAGATAGCTATCTGCTCGCCTTGAGAGTCATAGCGTACATCAACTCCTGCGACATTTGTCCCGGTTATACTTGCTGCAGCTGGCAAACCAAAGTCAGTATTTAACGAACCGCTACCATTTGGGAATGAGCCATTAGTCTGATAGTATTCACTAACAGCTACTTTTGCCATGTCAGCAAAAGTAATTGCCTCAGATACTTTTGCTCTAATTATATAGTTCTGATATGCTGGTATTGCAATTGCTGCTAAAATACCAATGATGGCAACTGCTATCATTAGTTCAATAATTGTAAATCCTTTATTTGTATTCATATTTTTATCCATAATACCTTATAAAAATCTAATTCTTAGTTAATAATGAAAAATATTGCAACTAAAATACCTAAAGTAATTAATCCATATCTTTCAAACGTTAACAAAGGAGTAGAAAAGATAGTTGTTTGAGTTAGCGCTATATTTAAACAAGACAGCCCTACAACTACTTATAATACAACGCTGTTGTATTCAAATAACTTTAACTAATGACATTATTTTAATTTAGTGTTGGTTTGAGGTTTGTCCTTGTTTGTGCCACTTTTAGGGAGTAAGGAGAGTAATTATGGGGTTTTTTGGGGAGTGTATGCTTGTGGGATAAATATATAACAAATAAGGGGCATTTGTTAGCCCCTTATTTTATTTTGCTTTCTTAGCAGTTTTTGCTGCTGGTTTAGCGACTGCTTTTGGCTTTGTAGCCTTATTAGCAACGGCATCTTTAAGACCTTTGCCAGGCTTGAATTTTGGTGTAACAGTTGCTTTAATTTTTATTTCTTCCCCGGTCTTAGGATTACGTCCCGTACGCGCGGCTCTTTCAGCAACTTCAAAAGTACCAAAACCAATAAGTGTAACCTTATCCTTAGCTTTTAAAGTAGCAGTTACAGATTCTGTAATCGCATCTAAAACTTCATCAGCCAATTTTGCAGTAATACCTGTTTGTTCAGCAATACTTTTTACTAATTCAGCTTTATTCATAATAATCCTTTCGAGACATTAACTTAAAGGTATTATATCCTACTGCTATTAAGTAAAGCAACTTTACATGGTGTCATTTATGATTATTTTTCAAATATGTAGCTAAAATCGCACATTTAAAACAACTGTTACAGTATTTAAGCATCTGAAGAAGCCAAAAGATAAAGGTTGTGACTGGTATTTGCAAAAAAAGACCCCGCTTATAAGTAAGCGGGGTTCGTAAAATAATTGAAGTATAGTTTAGATTATTCTGCAGCTTCAATACTTACGATACGACGGTTGAATTTACCGCCAACCGAGAATTTAACTACACCATCTTCTTTAGCAAATAAAGTATGGTCTTTACCAATACCTACATTGTCACCAGCATGGAATTGTGTTCCACGTTGACGAACAATAATACTTCCAGCAGAAACTAACTGACCGCCGTAAGCTTTAACCCCAAGCATTTTAGGATTTGAATCGCGTCCGTTTTTTGAACTACCACCGGCTTTTTTCTGTGCCATCTTAGTTTCTCCTCTTAGTTGTTAATAGCATCAATGGTTAACTCAGTATAGTACTGACGATGACCTTGATGTCTTTGATAATGTTTACGACGGCGCATTTTAAAAATGCGAATTTTCTTGTGACGGCCTGTTGCCGAAACAGTAGCTTCAACGCTTGCTTTAGCTACAATAGGACTTCCGATAACTACATCTTCACCGTTAGCAATCATAAGTACTTCAGATAAAGTAACTTTGCTTCCGACTTCTGCAGGTATCAGTTCTATTTTTAATTTATCGCCAACGGCTACTTTATACTGTTTGCCGCCGGTTTTTATTACCGCATACATCGTGTAACTCCTAATGTTAATTAATAAGAATAATAAGGGGCAGATTATAGCATATTAGCTCCTGGATTACAATAAATTTTACCTTTTGCTCTAATTTGAGCTTGCTTTATTCTCTAATGAGACCATTTGTTAGCAAGGTTTCAGCTAAGCTACTGTCCAAGCAGATTTATAGTTATAAACATTTGTTGTCCGCCTCGATCTATAAGTAGGGCAACTTGTTTGGCATTGGCTAGATAGCTATTTAATTCACTGGTATTATTAATTTTTCTATTATTTACCATGAGAATTACATCTCCACGCCCGATCCCGGCTGCCGCAGCTACATTATTAGCATCAAGCACGACTACACCGTATTTGGCACGAACTTGTCCGGCAATTCTTGGATCATTTACATTTAAAACCTGTAATCCGAATTTTTCAATATTTTCAGTATTTTGCTTGTCTAGTTTAGGGGTTTTATCTACATTTAATAGCGGTTGTTCATCTTCAGGTTCATTTCCTTTGCCTAAAGTAACTTTTACATTACTAATATTACCATTACGAAGAACTGATAGGTCAATAATATCACCGGGCTTTTTGCTACCAACAATAATTGGTAAATCAGAGGCTTTTATTATTTCCTTACCTTCAGCTTTTAATATAATATCACCAGCTTGAATTCCAGCTTTAGCTGCACCAGAGTCAGCTGATACATTTGCCACCAGTGCCCCTGATGGTTTACTTAGTCCAAAAGATGCTGCTAATTCAGGTGTTACTTCCTGAATATTTATCCCTAGTTGTCCATGATATACTTTACCATTTACTTTTAATTGATCGGCGATTTTCATCGCAATGTCAATCGGGATCGAGAAACTGATTCCCATAAAACCACCACTGCGGCTATATATTTGTGAGTTAATGCCCACAACTTCACCTTTAGTGTTAAATAATGGTCCACCAGAATTACCCGGATTGATAGCAACATCAGTCTGAATAAATGGAACATAATTTTCACTAGGCAAATTACGCCCTTTGGCTGAGACTATCCCCGCAGTCACAGTATTATCAAGCCCAAATGGTGCACCGATTGCGACAACCCACTCCCCAACTTCTAGACTTTCAGGGTTACCTATTTTAGCTGCAATCAAGCCTCCAGATTCAATCTTGAGTAGGGCAATATCAGTTTTAGTATCAAGTCCAATAAGCTTAGCATTAAATGCTTGCTTATTATGAGTAGTTACAGTAATCTTAGTCGCCTTATTAACCACATGCGCATTGGTAAGCACATAACCATCATTACTAACGATAAACCCAGAACCAGATGCTCGACTTGGTTTTTGTTGCTGTGGCTGAACTCCAAAATAACGATATAGTTGAGCTAACGGATCATTTGGGTCAATTCCTAAATTTGCATTTCTTTGCGTTGGATTTATTTCGGCACTTATGTTTACAACACTATCACCAACCTGTTTTACTAGATTAACAAAGTTTGGTCCACCAAGTGTACAATTTGCCATAGATGAGGGATTATTTTGGTCGATTGTTGTTTCCTGCTGTTTCGCAAGGGTTGCATGTTCTATTTGCTTATCATTGCCTGATTGTTTTTCTGGTTGATTGGAGCAGGACATAATTAATAAGCTAAGTATTAGAGGAATGAGTCTTTTACGGTTAATTAGTTTTTCTAACATTTTTTAATTCCAATTGCTAAAGTCATTAAACATCGATGGTTAGGCATTAAGAGTATTATCAACTTACTATTTGTGGTTGCCTTTTCAAAATTTCAAGACTAGAGATGTCAAATTTCTAATTTATATACTTGCGAAAATAAAAGACTAAACTTGTTGCACACCAAGTAGTAACCATTGCAGAAACTACAAATATGGTGAAAATCTGCGTCGAAATAAAACCAATTTCATGAAACACTCGCATCATAATAATCTCCGTAACGCCGCGAATGTTTAGTAACGATGCTAAGAATGCTGATTCACCTTCAGGGTGTTTGTAGATATAGCTGTTCGGAATATAAACTGCAAAGAATTTAGATGCAAAGGCTATTAATGAAATGATTAACCCCATTAATAATAAATTTGTGTTGTCTATAATATTTATTTTTGCCAGAATTCCAACTTGAGCAAAGAAAATTGGCAGAAAGAAAACAGTAATAAACTCTTCCAGATTTTTACATACTTCGGTTATTAATTTGTTTTTTCTTGGTAACATTAATCCAAAAATAAAAGCTCCAAAGACTTGGTGAATATTGGCGCTATCAGCAATTACACAAGAAATTAGGCAGCCACATAAAATAAATGCCAGTGTTGCTACGGTAGATTTAATATGTGAGGTAATATACTGAATTAACCGAGGGAAAATATATGTCATTGAGATAACATAGACGCTAAATGTCCAGAAAAGGTTGTAACGAATTATCTCATCTTTCTGGAGTGCCAGTAATAAGCCACCATAGACAACCCAGAATAATAAATCATCTATTCCTGCCGCCATTAGACCTACATGACCAATTGATTTACTGATAAGCTTGGTTTGGTTTAGAAATAGCGAGATTAGAGATAGTGAGGCAATCGACATGCACAACCCAACAATCAGAGAAAATTCAAATTTGTTGATTGGAGCTAGAATATTATAATGATAGATAAATGGACCAGTAATCATTCCACAGGTAAATGGTACAATTGCACTAATTATTGAGACTGTGAGACTACCTCTGCGCTTTTTTAATAGAAGGTAATTGAATCGTGAGCCCAGAATCATCAAATAGAAGTTTACTCCAATATCGCCCATGGTCGCACAGCTACTAATATCAAAGTATTGTTTTGGTAAGTTTAACCATGAAATAATTACTCCGGCAAAAACTCCACCAAAGACTAGAGGTTTATTAAAAAATTTCATCACCCGATACATACAAAAAGTTGTAATCATTAGGATGATGATGGTCGTCATAGTGGTATCAATGCTATCTAATGCATTAATAACTACCTGAGTTGATCCCATTGTTATTTGGCTTTCAGAGTTTTATAGTAATCACAATATTCAGTAATCTGACATTTTTCACATTCTGGTTTTCGTGCCTTACAGATATAGCGTCCATGCAAAATTAGCCAGTGATGCGCATCAAGCAAATATTCTTTTGGTACTACTTTAAGTAGTTTTTGCTCGACTTCTAGAACAGTTTTTCCCTTGGCTATTCCAAGACGATTCGAAAGCCTAAAAATATGGGTATCAACAGCCATTGTTGGCTGCCGATATAGTGTATTTAATATAACATTTGCCGTTTTTCTACCAACTCCCGGTAATGCTTCTAGTTCCTCACGAGTTTTGGGTACTTCGCCATTATATTTTTCATTAAGAATAGTTGCCATGGCTATTACATTCTTGGCTTTAGTTTGATATAAACCAATAGTTTTGATATAAGGAATGATGCCATCTATTCCCAAAGCTGCTACTTTAGCTGCAGTATTTGCAACGGGAAATAATTTTGCTGTTGCTTTATTTACACCAACATCGGTTGCTTGCGCTGAAAGAATTACCGCTGTCAATAGCTCAAATCCATTTGAATAGTTTAGCTCTGTTGTTGGGTTAGGGTTAGCTTGTTGCAAGATTGAAAAAATCTGCCGAGCTTGCTCTTTACGTTTGATCGACATCCTAGTGTTCACTTTCCCATTCGTAAGCAAGATTTTCAAATCTGGTATATTGGTTTAGGAATGCTAGTTTTACGGTTCCAGTTGAGCCACTCCGGTTTTTGGCAATATTTAATTCGGCAATCCCTTTTTCCTTGCTATCTTCACGATTATAATAATCATCGCGATATAACAATAAGATGATATCCGCATCCTGCTCTAGGGCACCAGACTCACGTAAATCTGAAATATTTGGACGTTTATCAGTTCTACTCTCGACATCACGATTAAGTTGTGATAATAAAATAATTGGTACATCGAGTTCTATGGCTAGAGTTTTCAATGAACGCGAAATTTCAGCAATTTCCTGCGCTCGATTAGAACCCGGACCAGTACTGATTCCCGTCATAATCTGGACATAATCAATTACGATTAAACCTAGTTTGCCAACTCGATCAGATAATCTGCGTGCCCGAGCTCTTAGATCAATTACATTAATTCCAGAGGTTTCTGCAATATGAATTGGGGCATTTTTTAGTTCATTCATGGCAATATAGATCTTTTCCATATCGTCGTGAGTAACATCGCCACGCTTCATTTGGCTTTGATCTACACGGGCACACGAGCTAAGCATCCTTTGTACTAGTTGAACTGCTGGCATCTCCAGCGAAAATACCGCGACTGGCATTTTATTCCGGATAGCGATATTTTCCGCAACATTTAGCGCAAATGATGTTTTCCCCATACCCGGGCGCCCGGCAACGATAATTAATTCTCCACGTTGTAGACCTGAAGTATATCGATCTAGTTCGCTATAATGGGTTGCAACTCCGGTGATTCCATCTTTATCATCGCGTTGGGCGGCTTCCATCATTTTGGCAATTACTTCATCGAGCAAGTCTCGAAATTGTGAAAATTGCTTATTACTAGCGTTTAGATCTTTAATATTAAAGATTTTTTGTTCTGATTCATCAAGAATCTGATCAACATTTCGTCCTTGCGGTGCGTAGGCAGTATCGGCAATTACATTACTGGCACTAATCAGTTCACGCAGGATAAAGCGTTCACGGATAATTTCGGAATAACTTTGGATGTTGGTGGAGGAGACGGTTGATTCAACCAAATTATGTAGATAATCAATTCCACCCGTGAATTCAAGTTGATTGTTTAATTTTAGTGATTCGGCAACAGTGATTGCATCAACATTTTTATTATCAGCCTTGAGTTTACTAATATGCTCAAAAATTATCTGGTGTTCTTTACGGTAAAAATGCTTGGGAAATAAAGAACCTCCAATATAATCAAAAGCATTCTCGTCAAGAAGAACTCCACCCAGTAAGAATTGTTCTGCCTCTATTGAATGAGGTGGGGTTTTTAGTGCAGTTAAAGTATTATCAGAAATAGCCATTATGTTTTATTCTTATTTATAATTTTAAGATACACATTTTATCATGCTACAATTTTTATGATTGCAGCATGTTATTATAATAGCTCAGATATGTATTGTTGAAAAGAAATGAGTTCATATTTTATGATTAATTATTGCTATCTGGAATCCATTTTATCACCGGGCAAGTTTTTTTATCGCCCATTTGAATGTTCCTCCCTGAATTAAAATAGAACAGATCACAACAACGTACGTAATTGCAACTAGACTATCAGGAAACTGCTCTATTGATAATGCAAGTGCGATTGATAATCCACCGCGAATTCCACCCCAAGCCATTAATGTGCTTTTATTAAGGGAGAAATTCATTCCTTTTTTACGGAAAAGATTACTGATTATCAAATCCGGGAAACAGATACTTAAAAGCCTTGCAATAAAGACAATAATCACACAAACCAAACCAGCAATAATTGCATTTTTGTCGATATTGATGTTTATCATTGCAAGACCAATTAATATGAATAGAAATCCATTTAAAATCTCATCAATGAGCTCCCAAAAGTTGTTGATTACAAGTGTATTATCTGGACAAAAATGTTCTTTTTTAGCAAGACCACCAATGATTAAACCAGCTACAACCATTGTAATAGCTCCTGAGAAATGAAACCTGTCAGCAGAAATGTATCCTCCGCTTGAGATTGCTATTGTGATTAATGTTGCTACTTCTGGCGATTTTGCCTGCTTTATCAGAAAGCTTGCAATATAGGCAATTACTACTCCCCATAGTATTCCGCCACCTGCTTCTATCACGAGTTTTTCTATAACCCCCAAAAAGGTTAAGTGGACATCATAATAGACAACTTCAGTTAAAATAATCAGCATTAATATAGCACCAGCATCATTGAATAATCCTTCTCCAGTAATCAGAGTTTTTAACCTTTGAGGATATTTTTCAATAGATTTAAATGTGCCTAGCACTGCAATTGCATCAGTGGGTGAAATAACTGCCCCAAAAATCAGACATTCTCCAAGAGTAAATGGCAGTTTAAATAAACCACTTAGATAATAAAGCATATAACCAGTCAGGAATGTTGAAATAACAACTCCAACGCTTGCAAGGTAAATAACCGGCTTCATTTCTTTTTTTAACTCAATTGAGTTCATGTGTAACCCACTAGCAAAGAGCAGATACCCAAGCATTACGTTAAGGACAGTGTACTTAAAGTCAACACTTTTTACCATGTGATATACCGGACCAATGTGTCCAGGTAAACTTTTTGATACGGTGGTTACGATTATCGCAATTAATATACTTATAATAGTAAGGGCGATAGTCTTTGGTAATTTTAGGTAGCGATCATTAACTATCCCAGCAAAGGCGGTTAGTGCTACTAATGTTGCAAATAATTCATGATAATTCATAATTGTTTAGTAAAAAAACAAAATTTAATATTATGCGGGGGTAGGACAAATAATTAATTCGGTGAAGAAATATTTAACCCACCCCCGCATATTTTTCGTAGTTTATTGGAGTTTATAAATAGGCTTCTTATAAAGCTAGACCTATTTAATTATGCTCCCTAACCAAGGCTTTTTATAAATTCAAGTACTTCTTCAGCATGATTATCTACTGTAACCTTACGCCATTCTTTAATAATGTTTTTCTCTTTATCAAGGATAAATGTGCTTCGCTCAATGCCACGAACAGGTTTCCCATACATTGTTTTATCTTTCATGACATTAAAAAGGTTACAGACTGTTTCTTCTGGATCTGCTAATAACTGATGGGTAAGAGCATGTTTTTTCTGAAAATTACAGTGCGTAATATGTTTATCTCGTGAAATACCTAATACTTCATAGCCAGCTTTAATAAACTCAGGATATAGGCGGCTAAAATCCTGATTTTCAACAGTACACCCTGGAGTGTTATCTCGTGGGTAAAAGAATAGTACTAATGGTTTAGTCAGTTCACTTAGTTTAAACTCACCGCCAGAGGTAATTGGTAATGAAAAATCCATAGTAGTTCTCCCAAAAAATTTGCAATAGAGCTACATTATAAAACACTTGGGGCGGTAGATTATAAAAATAAGTTGGTGTGCTGATAGTGGGGTCAATAATCCTATTCTGCTTATGATATATAATCAATAGGCGGGTGAGTCCTTTGGCTAGGATTCTTTTTTTAATATAACGAGCCAACCTATCCCAAAGAGTAAGACAGTCGGAATAGTTGCAGAAAGCACAGCATTCCAATTATAGATTACGGCTATGAAACCAATTAATTTATTACTAAAGAAAAAGGTAACACCAATCAGAATACCAAAAAAAAGTTTAGTGCTAAGATTAATATTTCGCCCATTATTTGGAATAAAGCCAATAGCAATAAAAGCCATTGAAATACATGCAATTGGATAGAGTAATTTACTCCAGAAAGCAATTTCATAACGGTTAACCGCTTGGTTATTATTCTTTAAATGTTGAATATATTTTTGCAGACTAAAGGCTGGCATATCTTCGGGAGTAATGACAAGCACATTAAAATAGCTTGGATCAATACTTGATTGCCAACTGAAATCTTTTGGGGATTGAATTTGAATTTGATTACTTTGATAACTATATATTGTGGGGTAATGTAATTGCCAGCTATGGGTACCAGTTTGATAGTCACCACTTTCAGCAACTATATATTTTTTTAATTGCTGTTTATCATCATAAGCAAAAATCTGGATACCCTTGATTGTATTACTATTATTTTGATCAATTTGTTTTATATTAATTATATTATGTTCCCCATCTTTACTCCATACTCCAGAAGATAATTCAGTTGATACCTGTTCATTCATCTTATTCATTTTGTAAACTTTGGCGAAGTGGCTAGAGGTTGGTGCGATTACTTCACCAACTAGAAATGTAATAATGGTAAAAATGATACCAAATATTGCCAATACTTTTGTAATATCACCAAGAGATACTCCTGAAGTTCGCATTATGGCATATTCTGAAGTTTTTACTAATCCAAGCATACCTGTCATAACACCAATTAGTACTGCCAGTGGTACTAGGAGATATATATAGGTCGGTAGTAATGCACCAAGATAGATAAACATGGATAAAGTAGTATAGCTGCCTTTTCCAACGCTACTAATTTCACTGATGGCATTAATAATTGTATATATCATCGAAAATGCAAATAGCAATGTTGCTGTATTAAGGAAGCATTTTTTTAGGATGTAGCGAGAGAGGGTATTCATTTATTTTTTGAGCGAAAATAACCATTTGGTTTTGTTTTTACATAGGTAAGGGCAAGTGCTAGTCCAATAATAATTATATGTACTGGCATTGTCCAGAATGCAGAATATATTTTGTCATCATTAATCTGCGCATTTATTGTCATGATAATGTTTTGATAAACACCATAGATGATAGGGGGGAAAATAAATACCAAGCTATTTTGTACTCTGGAAGTCTGCATACTAAGAGGTACTGCAATTAGTCCCATTACAAATGTCATAATCATGATTGATACTCGCCAAGATAGTTCACCTCGATTGTGCGGTTCAGAATATAAGCGTATCAAATCTCTGGTGGGGTATGATTGGGTATTTAGCTGTGCACGATCGCGGATTGGGTCATATGCCTGTTTTAATGTTGCGGTAAAAGTTTTGAATGACATCAGTAGAACATTCCCACTTTCATAGTTATCAAGTTGATAGCGGTTACCTTTATAAAGGGTTAGTTTAACCATACCCTGATTATTACTAACCATACCTTCGTTAGCGGTAATGTTATAGTTTATATTACTTTCATCCTGATATTTGAGGAAGATATTTTTGGCATAGCCATCTTTTAATGAGTATTTTTCTATGTAGTAAACATCTTTGTTGTCTGGTGATTCTTTGAATACACCTTCAGTAAGAGCCATTGTTGCGGACTGTTTTGCAAGAAAATTGGCATACTGGTTTGACTGGCGAACTGCCCATGGCGTAATCAGCATTGAACATATGCCGCAAGTTAGTGCTAAAGGCGTTACAAATATTGCAGTTTGCTTGAGCCAGCGAAAAGGGGAAATCCCACAGGAGAGCCAAATGGCAAGTTCATGATCTTTTGAGTAGCGATTAAAAGTTATTACGATGGAGAGGAAAGTCGCAATGTTTAATATCATCGGAAAACTGGCAAGAGTACCGTATAAAGTTAGTGTAAACAGTGTTACTTTTGGTATATGTCCAGCCGAAGCTTGGTCCAGTAGTTTGAATAATTCTGTAATGGGTAAAATTATAACTAGAACAACCAGAATCCTGGCTGCATTAGAAACTAATTCCCGATAAAAAACGTTCTTGATTAACATGATAAATGCTAGAATATCGTAATTAGTGTATTTTAACATATATGAGTCATAGCCGGGAAAGGTAGTTACAGTTATGCAGTTTAAATTTAAACATACAAAGATAAATTTTGTCGAAAAACCAAAGTCAAGCGGCGGATTTAATATTCAATTTGATTTTGGCGAGCAATTAAAATCTTCTTATCTAGAATTGAGTCAGCTTGATAAAAAATATGTAACTGTCGATTTGTCCAAAGCTGGCGCGATACTCACTCATGCTAATAATGTGTTTGTAAGTTTTGGCAATAAGGAAAAATTTAATGCCAATTCTGTTGTTTCAGCAGTAGCAGCTACATTGGCACGCTTTATTAGTGGGAACAAGATAGATGAAGTAACCATCCATCTCAATGATCAGTTACTGGAAGATAATAAGCTTGCTACAACTGAGTTTGTAGAACAGCTTTTAGTTGAAATGATTAATGGTCTTTATTATTTTGATGATTTTAAATCAGAAAAAAACTCTTTGAAGCTAGGTAAGATTAATTTTAAAAGTAAGACTGATTTAGGTAAATCAATCACTAATGCAATAGCGATACTTGAAGGATTATTTATTGTTCGCGATCTTGGTAATAATCCGCCAAATGTGGCTACACCAACGTATTTAGCAAAAACAGCAAAAGACTTTGAGAAGATTAATAAGAATGTTAGTGCTGAGATATTGACTGAGAAAGAAATAAAAGAGCTTGAGATGAATGCTTTTTTAGGCGTTGCGAAAGGTTCAAAAGAAGAGCCACGATTCATTAAACTTGAATATAAGGGTGGCAAAAAGAACGCTAAACCAATTGTTCTAGTTGGTAAGGGGATTACCTTTGATTCTGGCGGAATTAGCCTGAAGCCAGGTGCAAATATGGATGATATGAAATTTGATATGTGTGGTGCAGCAACTGTGCTGGGTGTTTTTGCTGCTGTTGCCGGGCTTGGACTTGAGGTTAATTTGATTACTCTTGTTGCAGCATGTGAAAATATGCCTTCTGGTAAGGCACAAAAGCCAGGTGATATAGTTACCTCAATGTCTGGTAAAACTATTGAAATTTTAAATACTGATGCTGAAGGTCGGTTAATTTTATGTGATGCACTTCATTATGCCAAACAATTTAAGCCCGAATTTGTAGTCGATGTGGCAACCTTGACTGGTGCATGCGTTATAGCCTTAGGTAATGTAGCCAGCGGTTTATATGTTAACGACGAAGATTTATACGTTGATATTGAGGCTGCTTCATTGAAAGCTAATGATAAAGTTTGGCGGATGCCACTTTTTGATGAATATACGAAAATGATTCAAGGTAATCATGCTGACCTACTAAATATTGGCGGTTGGGGTGGTAAAGGTGGTAGCGCCACTGCTGCGGCTTTTTTGAAAGAGTTTATTGATTATAAGTGGGCGCATCTTGATATTGCAGGAGTTGCTAACTCGCCTGAGGCAAAAGGTGCTACTGGACGGCCTTTTAAACTCTTGGTAGAGTTGATTCGCTCTCGAATTAAATAATCTTTTAATCATTTAAAGGGTAGGGGAATACTGCAAATTGCCTAGCTCTTAGCTACTATAAAAACAGATAGATTTTGCTTTTGCTAAATTGCAATTAGGGAACTATCTGTTTTTTTATTTTCAAGAGATTTTTAAATTATAAATTAGAACTAATATAGGTAGCTAACCATTAATTGTGCTTGATAAGTATCACCACCTAGGTCATCATCATAAGAGGTATAAGTTGGTTGCTGAAGATAGCCGTAGCCTCCAAAGAATGTTAACCCTTTTACTTGTGGTACTGAATAACTGATCTGAATATCATATTCTATGCCTGCGGGCATGAATGTTGTAGCATAATACTGGTAGCTAGGGGTTATTATCAGATTATTATCAAGCAGTGATATTGAGGGGGCAATCTTGAATGCTTGTCCCGCAGAGCGTTCCACCATCCCCTGAATCCAGCCAGTGGTATATAAGGGATCAGTTGCATATTGATAGGTATATGGAGAAATAATTCCACCACCTTCATAACTATCCTCTGGACCCCAAATGTTATTATAACCAAGTTGCAAGCCAAAAATTGAGTAATTAAACCCTAGTTGCAAACCTAGCATGTTACTATTTACATTGTTTCCATAACCTGCGTTATTAAGAATGTCTCCTTCACCATTTTGTCCTTGCATTGAGCCCTGTGCCCCAAGTGTAAAACCTAGTTCGTCATTTACCGACAGCTTAATTGTCGTATCTGCATATGCCATGTTGGCATAGTTAGCAAAAGAGTAGCCCCATAATCTTGCATTAACCATTTGTCCTGGGCTAGTCCAGCTTGCTCCCATTGCGTAAGTGCTTGAGCTACCTTGGTCGCCAATCTTACCTGTGCCAGTGCCATTATCCCATTCACTATTATACATGGTCTGCTGACTAAAGCCTTGTTCACCAAGTAATTGTGCACCATTAATCGCAAATCCGGTTAGTAGCCACCCCCGCCTGGATTTACATTTACCAGTGCACCTTGGTAAGTAACCATATTTAGGGCGTTATTCTGGTAATATGTCATCCAAGGACTATTATTAATACCTATCCATCCTACATCAGCTTGAACAATGTTAGAAAACTGGTATTCTGCAAATAGTTCCTGCGGTGTAACCTGCTTGAGAACAGATAGGCCTTGTGCCTGATCAGCTGGATCAGAAGGATTCCATTGACTACTAAAAAATGGATTGGCAATGGTAAATAATCCACCAAAAGAGAACCCGGCAACTTGACCTGTTTGTGCAAAAATATTTACTGCATAACCATAATTGTTCGCCCCATTTTGGTTGACATAGCTTGCAGCACCAAAGATATTCCATGTTCCATCAGTAAACCATTTTTGGGCTACATTATCTCGAGCAAATTCACTTTCATTAATATTTTGCGTACCACCGCCACTTGGCATACCTATATATGGATTCTGGATATAATTACCACTAAAGATATAGCCTGTATCTGCTATTTCTGGCTGGCTTTCAACCTTTTTTTCTTGCATCACCACTTGAGATATTTGTTGCTCATCTGCATAGGCAAAAAAACTGCCTACTGATATTAGTGCAGTGAGAATTTTTTTTGTCATTATTCAACTTCCATAAAATATTCTTATCTAGCCCCTTATTATAAATGCAAATGATTCTTATTTGCAATATTTAACTAAGGTAAGTCTTGTTGTAAAAAGAAGGGTGTTTTAGAACCTGTTTGGAATTAAATTGCCAAAAGGATTAAACTACTGGCTGTTAGTAATAAAGAGCGAGTACAATGAGAAAATCATATCCAAGCGACGTAAGCAGAGAACAATTTGAGTTAATATTGCCAGAATTAGAATTAGCACGTAAAAAGACAAAACCTCGCAAAATAGATCTGTACGATGTATTTTGCGCAGTCTACTATGTTCTCAAAAGTGGTTGCCAATGGCGAATGTTACCAAGTGATTTTCCAAAATGGGAAACAGTTTATTTTTACTTTAACATGTGGGCAAAAAAGCCAGAAAGCAATGAAGACAGTATTATAGAGATAGTCTTAAAAAAAATTGGTAGGCTTAGTACGTACCGAAAATGGCAGGAACGCAATGACGAGTTTCTGCATAGTAGACGCACAAAGCGTGAAGAATACTAATACAGCCGAGAATAAGGGCTATGATGCGGGTAAAAAAGTATCAGGAATAAAGCGTCACATTGCAGTAGACACGCAGGGACTACCACATGCTATTCATGTTACAACTGCAAATGTAACTGACCGCGCAGGAGCAATATTAATGTTTGAAGGAGCCAAACGTAATCTGGCTGGGGTACAGAATATATTGGTAGATGGAGGTTATAGAGGCGATAGCTTTGCAACCGAAGTCCATCGAATATTAAATGCTAGAGTTGAAGTTGTTAAAAGAAATGAGCTGCATCAGTTTGTGGTTTTACCCAAGAGATGGATTGTTGAGCGTTCCTTTAGCTGGCTTGAGAAATGCCGTAGATTATGGAAAAATTGTGAGAGATACTTAGGTACTAGCCTACAAATGGTATCTCTTGCTTTTGTAGGCTTAATTTTGAAAAGATTCTAAACAGGTTCTTAGAGAATTTAGGTGGTCTGATAAATGATTTTTATTCGTTACTTGTAGTAGTGTGATTCAAACCATAGTAAATATTTAGGCTGGGAAATTATCCTGTCTATTTATTATTACTTATCAGCTATACTTCTGGCTGTAAAAATATTTTCAGCAAAGGATTATTATGATTACTAAACAAAGCATAATCGAGGCGTATAAATGGCGTCACGCATGCAAGGAATTTATTGCTGGGCAAAAAATCAGCGAAGAAGAAATAAAATTTCTTCTTGATACTATCAGCCTTTCACCATCATCGTTTGGCTTGCAACCCTATGATGTTTTTGTTCTATCTAACCAGGAATTATTGAAAGAATTGCATCCACACATGTGGGGTGCGCAAAAACAATTGTTTAGTGCTAGTCATGTATTAATGTTTGCAGCCAGAAAAGATGTGACTGTTGATGATGATTATTTTCATTATGTGATGCGTGATATTCAACAGGCACCAGCAGAAGTTGTCGAGTTATATACGGGACTTGTAAAAGAACACCAGTTGAGGGAAGTCAAAATATCAGAGAGTTCACGTTATCTGGTTGAGTGGGCAGCAAAGCAGGCATACATAGCTTTGGGTAATCTGATGACTGCTGCGGCTATGATAGCTATTGATTCATGCCCAGTTGAGGGATTTATTTCGGATGAAATAAATCAGATTTTATTAGAGCATCAAGTTCTTGATCCAGAGAAGTACCAGATTGCTGTATTTTGTTTTCTTGGCTATCGGCTTAACGAGCCAGTGCGACCAAAAACACGGCGTCCAATTGAGAATCTGGTTAAATTTATAAACTAGTAAATCATTAGCTTATTTGTAGTCGCAACGGTAAAGCCATTGCGACTTTTTTTGTGTTTAACCTAAGTCAAAGTATTACCTGATTGTGATGAATGGGCTTTTAAAACCAGCTTTTAATTTTGTTACTAATTTTCTTAACAGTTGAATCAGTAGCCTTGCCTACATCCTTACCAGTTTGGATCAGAGATCCTCCTAGATTTTGGACAATCTGTTTATTGACGCTAGTCCAGTCTATTGAGTCATCGGGGCTGTCAGGACGTCCAGAAATGGTTGCTGGGTAGATGATTTTTCCAGTAAGGCTATTTGGGTCAGCAACAAACTGGGCATTTACCTGATAGTTCATATAGTTCTTATTGATGTCTAGTTTTCCATTTGCATTGGCACGTAAATCAGGACCGGATAAAACCAAATTATGGTTTTCAATAGTCTTACCTGTATATGTTACCTTGCTTGTGAGGTGACCAAGAGTACTTGTTATTGCAAGGTTTTTTTGTCCTTTGGTATTTGCGGCTGCAATTGAGTTCTGAATTTGTGTTATGGTTAACGGTACACTTATAATTTTTACCGGATTACTTAAAATGGTTGCTATCTTTACTGACAGATTATGTAGGTTATAGCCATATAATATTAAATTCTGGATGGCTAGATCTTGGTCTGCATAGATCTGCTTGTCCCGTTCAACAAAGTTACCCTGAGATGTAAGGTTGCTAGCTTTTAGGCGATAACCATTAAGGTCTATGTAATCAGCGATATCAAGATGATTAATCTGAATTGAATTATATCCACTTATTGGATTAAATGAATTTACGGTTGCTTTAGCCATTATTTGACTATCTGGAGTAGTAATTTGAATGCTGCTGATGTTTAGATTTTTATCTGTACCACTGATATTGGAACTTACCTTCATTTGCTGGAGTTGCTTACTTGAAAATATTTTCGGTAAATTATCTATGCCGACACTATTCGCTAGTGGAATTAATGAAAAAGAGTCAGTCACATAGTTTAGATTAAATAGATTATCTGCATAGCTTAAATCAAGTGTACCTGTCACGATATTATTCAGGCTGAATTTTACCTTATTTAGGCTAAGGAGATTTGATTGAGAATAGTAGTTTATACTCCCAATTGTGGTTGGTGATAATGTTAGGTTGATACTTTGCAAACCAATAGCAAGATTATTGGCAAAATTTGTGTAAGCAAAGCTAGTATTTGTAATCTTTATTTCATGAAGGTCTAGGCTATAATTTACATTATCAAGCTTATTATTTAAAGGAAAACTCCAGTTATTTTGAATTCCGTTGCTAACAAGGCTAATTTTGCCATTATCAATAAACATTTTATTTATGCTTACTTTTTTATCTAATAATGGCAACAAGTTAAGCCCCAATTCCATCCGATTTATTGTAAAAATAGGTGAGCGATTGATTTCTGGATTGGTGACTAGTGAAACATCGTTAATTATTAGTCCTAAAGTTGAACCAACCAGCCCCCATTTTACATTTCCCATGGTAAATTCCGAACCAGTCTGCTTTTTAATTACAGCCAAAATTGTATTCTTATATTGGTTTGGATCTACTAACGTAACAATACTAACAATTACAGTAGCAAATAGTATGACGATACTAATTAATATTCCAATTAGTATTTTAAGTAATTTCCCCATTTTACTCTCTAAGGTTAAGTGAATTTAATTCCATTATTTTAGCAGCTTCGATACTTCTTAATTGGTAGAATTGTTGTAATTTTGCAAATGTTTTTGAGGTTTAATGTGAAATCTTATTGTGGTTAGTTAAATCATTGATATGTTTACGTTTGTATGTCTATAGTTATGGTCGGTTAATTCCAAGATTTAAAGTACTTTACTTAATAAATGCTGCTGAAGTTTGATACTAGGAAAATGACATGTTACAATCAAGGCATATCGATGCTTTGGGTAAAGTAAAATATAATTGACGTATAATATTCAAGGGGGTATAAACTATGCTTCAAGCAAACAATAGCACCTTACGTTCAGATAATGTTCACTCGAGTGTTTTAAATGATTCACAGCAATCATTTCCTCTGTCAACAAAAAATCATGGCTATTGCCAAGTACATGAAGAAGAAATGGAACGGCATGAGAGTGATAGTCAGATTGTTTATAAATGCCGTAAGTGTGATCGTTCATATATAGAATTAAAAGATACCGCAGGAAAATGTCATAAACGACGTAAATAAGGAATATGTTCCATGCTCAGAACTCTTGGTAACTGGTGTTTCTTATCGGCGCTAATTACATTGCAGTTATCATGCTCTGATCAAGAACATAAAAGTATTGCTGATAGATGGCAAAATGAGAATGGAAATGTTCTTGTTATTGATGAATCAATAGCTGGTGATTATAAAATTAGTGTTGAATTGAACTCCTACGAATCCGCCATAATAAAGCTATCTAATTCATGTACTGGTGAGATTACTCTTTCCAAAAATGCATTGGTGTGTGATGGTTCTGAATCTTCAATGAAAGTTATTTTAAGTTTTAAACCAGAACAGGATTTACTTCAGTTACAAATTGGCAATGAATCTTCTTTTGAAAATTTTTATCGGGTGACTGAGTCATCTATGTAAATTTAATATAAGTTATAGCAAAATTAATAGTGCGCGGGTGAATTTTAATTTTAGAAAGTGTCAGATGACGGTAATAAAAAATGAATATAATTTGGTTTGGTTAGATATGGAGATGACGGGACTTGATCCGGCAAATAATGTGATACTAGAAGTTGCTGTTGTTATTACTGATGGTCAGTTGAATGTTCTTGCAGAAAGTGAAAGCTACGCTATAGCTCAACCGGAAATAGAGCTCGCAAAAATGGATAAGTGGAATGTTAGTACTCATACTAGATCAGGGCTTATAGAGCGAGTGAAATCAGCAGGCATTGAAATTGCACTTGCCGAAAAAGAGCTTCTAAAGTTAATTAAAAAATATACCTATAAGAATAAATCTCCATTGTGTGGAAATACTATTTATCAAGATCGAAAATTTATTGTTAAATATATGCCAGAGTTAGAAGCGTATTTACATTATAGGAATGTTGATGTAAGTAGTATAAAAGAGCTTGCTAGACGCTGGTATCCAGAGATTCTTGAGGGATTTAAGAAGCATAATAAGCATGAAGCATTGGCAGATATACACGAATCAATAGAAGAGTTACGCTACTATCGACAAAAAATAATGCTGCCATCTGGTGGTGGTAATCCGGCGTAATATTAGTCTTTCCAGATTAAGGTGGCTATCCTTCCCGTTTTAGGATTTGTTCGGTATGAGTAAAACCACTGAGGGTTACATTTAGTACAGATGTCGCGATTGCTGATGTTTTTTTCTAGTAGTCCAAGTCGAATTAGTTTTAATTCTGCAATCTTCCTGAGATCTGCCTGATATTTATCGGGGCTGGCTCCTAATATGAAGTACTTACATGTTTCCGGGTCTTTTTCCTTAAATTCAGTAAATACAATATTATCAACTTCGAAACATTTCTGACAGATTGCTGGACCAATAAAAGCAACCATTTGCTTTGCTTGATAATTACTTAATTGAGCTATTGTTTTTTCTATTATTCCATTTATAAGTCCACGCCAACCAGCATGAATTGCAGCTACAAAATCACCATTTTGATTAGTTAATAGAATTGGTAGGCAGTCAGCTGTCATTACTAAACAGGGTTTCCCCACTTCTTCACTATATATTGCATCGGCATTTGGGGTGATGGAACTTGAGGTGCTATACTGAACTACTTCTGTGCTATGTACTTGGTTTAACCATAACGGGGATGCAGGCAAAATTTCACCAAGTTTGGTGCGGTTATTGGCAACTTTTAGCGGGTCATCGTTAACGTGACTTGCAATATTAAAGTTGTTTACGGAGGTCGTGATGCAGGTGTGGATATTTGCTGGTGCATTCCATGTCGCTTGTAAGAACATTGGTTTATTAATGGTCGTATGCATAGATTACCTCCCAGTTACCATCATCTTCATTATCCCAGTCATCCTCAGTAAAGCCAATTTCTTCATCAAGGGTTAATGCTTTTAATAAATTGCGGATGTCTTCAGCTAATCTACTTTTAAAGTGAATGGGTTCTCTGGTTTCTGGATGGATAAAAGATAGTTTGATTGCATGTAGTGCTTGCCTTTGCAATTCTTCTATTGCATTTACCACTTCTGGGCTATAGTTTATTTTGCGGGTACCATAGACAGGATCTCCAATTAATGGGTGACCACGATCTTTCATGTGTACCCGAATCTGGTGGGTGCGTCCAGTTTCAAGTTTACATTCGATATAGCTCATCGATTTAAACTGTTTTAAAACTCGATAGCGAGTAATCGCCTCTCTGCCGCCAAATTCAAGCGTTGTCATTCTCAAGCGGTTATTCATGTCGCGCCCAATATTCTTATTGATAATTCCTTCTTTATGTGGGCTACCTTCAACGATGGCGCGATAAATCCGGCTAACGCTTCTATCTTGAAGCTGTTTTACTAGATCAATCTGTGCGCCTAATGTTCTAGCAACAACCATTAATCCGGTAGTGTCTTTGTCTAAACGGTGAACTATGCCAGCACGTGGAATGTTTGATAACTCAGGAAAATGGTAGAGTAGTCCATTTAGCAGCGTACCAGACCAGTTGCCATTCCCCGGATGCACGGTTAATCCTGCTGGTTTATTAATGA
This sequence comes from Aquella oligotrophica, assembly GCF_002892535.1. Lineage (NCBI taxonomy): Bacteria > Pseudomonadati > Pseudomonadota > Betaproteobacteria > Neisseriales > Neisseriaceae > Aquella > Aquella oligotrophica. Next base: position 1,277,294 of record NZ_CP024847.1, read on the forward strand.
CTATGACCTGTTTATCTTCATAAATGATATTTAACTCTATATTTTCCGGGCTAAATGCGTTTTGTTCTTCATCAAATGGTGGGGTAATGACAACCTCTTCATCTCCTGCCACTTTGTCTTTGGGGCGTGCCTGTTTTCCATTAATCAGGATGTGTCCAGCCTTTAGCCAATTTGTTAATTTGCTTCTGGATAAATCTGTTATAATCTCGGCTAATGCTGCATCGGTACGTATGCCAATGTAGTTATTTGGTATATTAAAAGCAATATTTTCCGATTCAATATCTGAGATAGTAATTTTAAAATTTGATTGGGCGTAAAGATTCATAATGCTAAGTTCATTGCGTAAAATTTTTATACCAGTTATTGTAGCACTTTTTGTTGCATCCTGCTCTTCTGATAGTCTGGATCCTATTCGTGAAGAAACAAAGGGCTGGTCAGTTGAGAAGCTTTATAATGAAGCAAGTACCCAGTTGGCGAAACATAGCTGGAGTAAGGCAATCAAGCTTTACGAAGTACTTGAAGCCACTTATCCGTACGGTATTTATGCACAGCAGGGTATGCTGGATCTGGCATATGCATATTATAATAGTGATACCCCTGAATTGGCGATTCCTGAAATTGATTTGTTTATTAGAACATATCCAACTAATGCTAACATGGATTATGCCCTTTACTTAAAGGGATATATAAATTATTACAACGATAATGGTTTATTGTCTAGCTTTAGTAAACAGGATTTAAGTGAACGAGATCCAAAAGGCTTACGTGATGCTTATTTTGCTTTTTCAGAGTTGGTTAAAAAATATCCTAATTCTAAGTATGCGCCGGATGCCAGAGATAAAATGAACCGATTGGTTAATGCCTTGGCACGTGGTGAGTTGTTTAGAGCTAGGCATTATATGCAGATTAAAGCTTATCTTGCTGCTATAAACCGGGCACAGGCATTGATTCGTAACTATCCAAATACAGTTTATGTTGAAGAAGCGCTTGCTATGCAGGTAGCAGCATATCGTAATTTGGGAGAACTGACTTTAAGTCAGCAAACACAGCGGGTATTAGCCATGAATTTTCCCAAAAGCAAATATATACAAAAAGAATGGGAATTTCAGGATATGCCGTGGTATTCTTTTTGGCGTGATTAACGTTTTATTATAGCCTTTCAGGGTTCAATAATTGTTAATTACAGGGGTTTTATTTATAATCTATAATCGGTGTTATATTTTTGGAGCTATTGATGAACGATAAAATAATGACGGTTGCAGTTGGTGTAATCCTAGCTGTATTGTGCATTGTTCCATTTGCGATTCCCTATGCTTACTTTCCAATTTCAAAATTTTATTCTGAATCGGTAAGTCTGATTGGTGGGGTTTTGCTTTTTGCAGTTGCAGTATTTACTAGAGCAAAGCTAAAAATTTCTCCGGTAGCAATAGCTTCCTTTGCATTTGCTGTTTTTATCCTTATCCAGCCATTATTTGTACATATTTATTTTCCTGGTAATAATTACTATGTTGCAATGTTATTCTTTATTATGGGATTGGTTGCCGTTGGAATTACTTCGGTTGTGGATGGTGATGAGCTGATCCAAGGACGAATCCTTTTAATTTTATGCTGGTCGTTGGTTATTTCCGCTACTTTACAGGCGATTATAGCTTATATGCAATATACTGGCAAAGCAGCAGGCTTCTCTGATTGGATTTTGGTTTCACCAGATAATCCGGGTGACGGTTCAAACATTTTTGGGAATATTGGGCAGCCAAATCAGTTTACTGACTTTATGTCAATCGGTGTTGTTGCCTTATGTTATTTATTCTTTATCGGGCAAATTAATCTAATTGTCTTTATTGCATATGCGTTATTATTTGCTTTAGCGATTACCTTTACGGCGCGTCGCGGGGTTTTATTATATTATGTAATTATCTTGTTTATTGCAGGTTGGAAAGCATTTAGTAATCGTAATAATGAAGATAACAAACTGGCAATGAAAAAAATTGCAATTGTTTTGGTCGGGTTCTTTATTGGATTAATCGCTGTTCAGTTTATGTTACCAAAAATTGTCGCAGCTTTTTCAGCTCATCCAGAATCAGTTACTACTGGTATTGCACGTTTGTCTGGGGATGCGATTGGGCAAAGCACCTATCGTCGCTTTTATGAGTGGTATAAAGCAATAGTTCTTTTCATGCATCATCCTTTATTTGGTGTTGGCTGGTATCAGTATCCACGTGAGGGTATTTATATTATGCTGACTGAGCAGTTCATGTATATACCACAAAATATGAAGTTATATACTCATTGTCATAATAGTCTTTTTAATGTAATGGCTGAAACGGGTATTATCGGAACATTCATTACTATAATTTATGGTATTGGTTATTCTTTATATCTATTACTTAAAAAAGTAAATACTCCACAGAGTTTATTTGTGGTATTTTTGACTGTTCCTATTTTGACTCACAGTTTCCTTGAGTATCCATTGTGGTATGCTTACTTTCAGGTACTATTGGTAGTCTTTCTGGCTTTTGCTCCAGCTAAATATTCGATTGATGTCAATGGTATGATAAAAACTGTTGGTGGAATTATCGTTGCAGCTTTAATGATGGTTGCATATAATGCGTATCAGGCTAATAATCAGTTAACAGCATATACTCAGACCCCAACTGATTATGATGATTATGTTGCTAATGTTACTGGTTTACGTCAATTTATTGATAATAATAGTATGTGGTCATTACCAGCCATAATGGTTCTTGATAATTACATCATGCCAGGTTCGCAGGCAACGAGTAGTGCCATGACACCGCAAGATCAGTTAAAGTATATTGATCTTCTAGCATTTGATCTGCCATATCCTGGGTCATTATTTAAACAGGTTATTATTCATAAAATGCTTGGGGATAATGAAGGTGCAAATAAATATGCAAATTTACTTGTTCATGCTTATCCATATTATCAGGAACAGTTTATTAAACAGCTGAGCTCTAACCCAGCCTTTGCCGATGTAGTTCAAACCATGCAGGCATTCCATTATCAAGATAAGTCAGAATTAAGTAAGATATTTAGTAAAGGCAAGTAGTAATGATAGAAATGAATAATCTAGTTCCAGTAGTAGTAGAGCAAAGCGCTAGGGGTGAACGATCTTTTGATATTTATTCGCGTTTACTACGTGATCGGATTATATTTTTAGTTGGTGAAGTAAATGATCATACTGCTAATCTGGTAGTTGCGCAAATGCTATTTCTGGAAGCTGAAAATCCAGATAAAGACATTTATTTTTATATAAATTCACCAGGAGGATCAGTAACAGCTGGGATGTCGATTTATGATACTATGAATTTTATTAAGTGCGATGTAAGTACTTTATGTATTGGTCAGGCTTGTAGTATGGGAGCGTTTTTATTGTCTGCTGGTACTAAAGGTAAACGTTTTGCACTACCTAATTCACGGGTTATGATACACCAGCCACTTGGCGGCTTTAGAGGGCAGGCATCGGATATTGAGATTCATGCTAAAAATATCCTTTTTATGAAACGCCAATTAAATGAAATGCTAGCGAAACATACTGGACGAAGTATCGAAGAAATTGAACGAGATACAGATCGGGATAACTTTATGACCAGTCAAGAATCAGTAGATTATGGTTTGATTGATAAGGTTTTAAGTAATCGCCGAGAAATTAGTGAATAGCGAACTGAAAGATGTATGAGTTAGATACTGGAAGCTATCGGAAAGTCACTCATTTATTTGAAAATGTACCGATCAACACCTGGTTTGCTCAGGCTGTTATTAATGGTGTGGCAAACGGTCAGGTTTTTGTTGATAATTTGCTAAATCCTGAAGTGGTATATATAATTCATAACTATGGGATGTCTCTTATTCTGGGGGATTCTACAAATACAGGGTTTAACCAGTTTCTTATTGAATACTGGTCAAAAGCTAGGCGCAGCCACAATGAGTTTTTGCAAGCATATCCAGAGTCTTGGGACAAGATTATCCCAACATTATTAACCAATGACTTACTGATAGAGGGAGTGGATTCTGCTGAAAAAATAATCCAAGCAAAGAATGTTTTACACACCCGTGTAAATTTTTCTTTTAATCCGAAAAAATATTCGCAATTGCGGACAAAGGTTAATCTTGATGATTATGATATAAGGGAGTTTGGCATAGATGATTTTGCTAATTATAGCGGTAGTGTAGTACCTAATTTATTTTGGCGAGATGCTGATACCTTTAGAAAAAATGGAAAAGCTTATGCTGTTTATGTTAAAGGTGAATTAGCCAGTGTAGCTTTCTCCTCTTGTCAAAATGATGAAATACTTGAACTTGGTATCGAAACTAACCCTGATTTTCGGGGGTGTGGTTTGGCAAAAATAGCCTGTATTCGCTTGATTGATTATGCGCTAGATTGCGGGCTAACTCCAATTTGGGCATGTCGGAAGGGTAATCTAGGTTCATATAAACTTGCGGAGAGTATTGGGTTTGTTGTTGATTGTGAATTAGCTTATTATCAGCTAAAAATGTGAAAGATAGTGAGTATTGATATGAGTGTAAAAAAATGTTCGTTTTGTGGTAAACTTGAAAATCAGGTTAAGCATTTAATTGCCGGACAACAGGGCTTTATTTGTGATGAGTGTATCAAACAATGTGGTGAGATTTTAAAATCAGCACCTGATGATAAGGATATAAATTCTCAAGAAGCAGTTGAAGTTGAAAAACCAATTCCTACGCCACGTGAAATAAATTCGGAGCTGGATAAATATGTAATCGGACAGGAACAAGCCAAAAAGATTTTATCCGTTGCGGTATATAATCATTTTCACCGAGTGCGCTCCAATAAACAAAGCGAAGATGATATTGAGCTAGCTAAAAGTAATATTTTACTAATTGGTCCAACAGGGTCAGGAAAAACATTATTGGCACAGACACTGGCTAAGTTTCTTGATGTGCCATTTGCGATAGCCGATGCTACCACTTTAACTGAAGCTGGTTATGTTGGTGATGATGTTGAAAATGTCTTGACCAGATTATTGCAAAATTGTGATTATGATGTTGAAAAAGCTCGGCACGGGATTGTTTATATCGATGAAATTGATAAAATTGCGCGAAAAAGTGAAAATCCATCAATTACTCGTGATGTATCCGGTGAAGGGGTACAGCAAGCATTATTAAAGCTAGTTGAGGGGACAGTTGCCAATGTTCCACCACAAGGCGGACGTAAGCATCCCGGTAAGGAAATGATTCAGCTGGATACTAGCGAAATCCTATTTATCTGTGGTGGTGCGTTTGATGGACTCGAAAAAATTATTCAAATGCGTACCGAAAAATCGGGTATTGGCTTTGGTGCACAGGTAAATAGCAAGTCAGATGTTATCAGTAAAAACCAGTTTTTAAAAGATACTGAGCCATCCGATCTGGTACGTTTTGGTTTGATTCCTGAGTTTATCGGGCGCTTGCCTGTTCATGCAATTTTACAGGAATTAGATGAGGATGCTTTGGTGGAAATCTTAACTCAACCAAAAAATGCCTTAGTCAAACAATACCAGAAAATATTTAATTTACATAATGTAAATCTTGAATTTGCTGATGGTGCAATCAAGGCGGTTGCTAAAAAAGCTCTAGCTCGCAAAACTGGTGCTCGTGGCTTACGTTCAATCATGGAAAATCTACTTTTGGAAAAAATGTATGATTTACCAGAACTTCAATCTGAGAAGGTCGTTATAACTCCAGAGATGATTTAGGTCTCGTTAATGAAGAAGTTTGTTTGGCAATTTCTAAACCTATTAAACAAATATATAGCCAAGCCAAGAATGGTGCTTGGCTATACTTCTTTTGATGGTACCTATCTGGCAAAAACTCGCATTAGTAATACAGTGGATATTGTAAACCCTGAGAATCTTAATATTGCTGATAATGTTTTTATTGGGCATTATAATATTCTTGATGCTAGTAATCGCATTATGATTGGTGAAGGGTGCCAGATTTCTAATTTTATCAGCATTCTTACTCACTCATCGCATCAATCTGTTCGACTCTACGGTAAGCACTATATTCCGCATAATGGTCGCCATAAAGGATACATTACTGGTGAGGTAATAATCGGTAAATATACCTTCATTGGTGCACATTCAGTAATAATGCCGGGAAGTAAAATTGGCAAGGGTTCACTGGTTACTGCTTATAGCCTAGTAAAAGGAGCGTTTCCTGATTTTGCAATAATTGCCGGGAATCCGGCTCAGGTTGTTGGTGATACTCGGGTAAAAGACAGTAAATTACTCAATGAATATCCTGAATTAGCAGAGTATTATGCGGAATGGGCAAATGACTAGTAAGCTCGTAGTAATTGGCTCTAATTCAATCCATTGTAAAAGATTTATTCAAGGAATACTTGATAATAGTAATTATGAAGTTGCAATTGTTACTAATCTGCAAATGCCAGAATTTGCTGATTTAAAACAATATACAGTCAATTTTGCCTTAACTAATATCAAAGCTAAAAAACAGATTGCCGAGATACTAAATATTGAAAAGCCGGAGATTGTCCATATTCATCAAGCAAATAGTTATGCTTGGCATAGCTTACGTGCCATCCGAAGCTTAAAATTTAAGCCAAAAACAATCCTAACCGCCTGGGGATCGGATGTTCTTCTGTTGCCCAAAGAGAACCGGATTCTTGCTAGAATAGTTAGATATAGTCTAATAAATGCCGATGTTATTACCTCAGACTCACTTTATATGTCGGGGGTGATCAATCAATTACTAAATGGAGTTACCAAGCCGATTCATACGATTAATTTTGGAATCCAAGAGCTACCATTAAAGCATGAGATTCGTAATAAAAAGAAACTAATTTTATCAAATCGATTACATAAACCACTATATCGGATTGATAAGATTATTAGTGCTTTTGCTGGCTTAATAAATAATCAACTGCTGGATGCTGATTATCAACTAATAGTAGCCGCAGGTGGCGAAGAAAGTGATAATTTACGTAAATTAGCCCAGAAGCTTGGAGTTGCAGATAATATCCAGTTTACTGGCATGATTCCATATAAAGAGCTGGTTGAATACTATAAAATAGCAAGAGTATTTGTTTCAGTTCCAGAAAGTGATGGTACTGCATCAAGTCTTCTTGAAGCGATGGCGTATGGCTGTGTCCCGGTTTTATCAAATTTGCCTGCTAATCTGGAATGGGTGATTAATGATTATAATGGCTTTATTTCTGTTAATCTAAATGAGCTACAGCTTGAGATTATTAAGGCTGCGAAAATAGCGGATAATCCTGAAGCCTATCAGAGTTTATACGATTTCAATTATCAGTTGATAGAAAATAAGGCAACGCTAAAATGTAATATTAATAAATTTATTGAATTATATCAGTAAATTTTAGGTTTATTTAAATGTCATTGCCAAAAATTGTCAATAAACTAAAAGGCGAATTTTTCTTTACGCTCTTTGCCAATGTCTTTTCTTACTTAATTACTTTCTGTGGCTCAATTATCTATGTTCGACTATTAGGGAAACATGATTTTGGTGTCTATACCTTTGCTTTTAATATTATTTCATTATTCCTCTTATTAAATGGCTTTGGCGCAGCAAGCGGAGTACTTCAATATGTAAGTAGGTCAAAAGACCAATCTGAAAGAGTTGCCGTTCTTCAGTTTGCTTTCAAAGTTGGGATTTTTTTCAATCTCCTTATTGCTATTGTTATTATTGCTTATGCATTAATTTTTCCCTTGCCGATTCCAGCAGCCAGACCAATTTTACTGACGATGGCATTATTCCCGGTTGGCAGATTATATATTGATATTTTTCAGGCATATTTGCGTGCCAGTGGACAAAACCGAATACAAGGTTATTTTCTTATTATAAATAATAGTCTACTCTTATTAGCGAATATAGTTGGGATTATGCTATTTCACCTCTATGGACTGATCTATTTTACTTATATTGCTTATGTTATTATGCTGATATTTTCAAGTTGGAAATTTAAGCTTCCTGCTATTATTGGTTTTGCCAAAAAAGATACTAGCTTGATTAATCGAAAACAATTTATCAGTTATTCTTTTTTTACCACACTGGCTAATGCTTTTTCTGGACTGTTATTTGTATTAGATATAATAATTATCAGTTATATAGTTAAGGAACCGCAATTAATTGCGAGCTACCGAGTAGCCACGATAATTCCGTTTGCAATTAATTTTATTCCAAATATTGCGGTAAATTATTTTTACCCTGAATTTGCCAAAAATGCGCATGATCCAGCTAAGATAAGACAGTTATCACGTTATATCTTTTTAAGAATGTTTGCTTTTAGTGCTAGTACTAGCTTTTTTCTTATTTTGCTTGCCAAGCCATTAATTTTATTAATCTTTGGTAAGAGTTATCAGGATAGTATCTTGCCATTTCAGATTATTAGTTTTGGGTACTGGATAATCGCATCATTTAGGACTATTAATGGTAACATTCTTGCAGCAATGGGTAAAGCCAGACTTAGCTTTTATTTAACGGGATTTATACTAGTAGTAAATATTATTGTTACCTATTTGATGGTTAAGTATTATTCAATCAATGGTGCGGCAATTGCGGTTGTTTTTATGTATGCTTTTTCTTCGTTTATTGGTTATATTGCATTGAAATTGGTATTAAGGAATTTGGAGCCAACGCGAGGCTAGGGCAATTATTATTAAGTGAAAGTTCACTTTTAGGATGTTAAATGATTACTTTTGAAAACTTACAGAATATTCATATTCAGCATGAATTAGTTACTATCCGTAATTATCGTGATAGTGATCTTGATGGTTTGAGGGCAATATTTGATTCAGAGTTTTTTACTTGGTTTTTCACTCAATATCCAACTTGCGATGATTTTGTTAATGAAAAGCTCGCCGAGGTAGCGAAGGAAAGTCTCGCATTACTAGTAATTATTGATAATAAAACAAAAAAGATCATTGGTACTAGTTCTTTATATGAAATTAGCTTCAGGCATAAGCGTCTAGAGATGGGGTCAAGCTGGCTAGCTAAAGAATATCAGGGTAGTGGCTATAATCCATTAAATAAATATCTACTAATTGATTATCTGATAAATACGCTTGGCTTTAATCGAGTGCAATGGAAAACCGATGCGCTTAATGAAAAATCAAAGCAAGCCATGCTAAAATTAGGCTTTATCCATGAAGGTATACTAAGACGCCATGCAATTACTCAATCTGGCAGGGTGCGTGATTCGTTGGTATTTGCGGTTACTGATCAGGATTGGGCAGAAGTGTCTTTGATAATGTCAGAGCGGATTCAGTTAAAATTCTCCTCATAACAATCAGTTTTATATATAAAATGGTACGATAAAGTAAGAATGACAAAACAGAAAAAAATAATTTATATCTTAATTGAGATTTTCTATGGATTTTATCAGAAAGATGGTTTACAAAAAGCGAGTTCCTTGGCATATACATTTCTAATGTCTTTTGCGCCTTTTTTTATTTCAATTGCCAGTATTATTACTTTATTTATTCCGGCTAAAATATACACGCAATATGAAAATCAGATTTTTACCAATTATTTGCCTGTTATTGGTAAGCAGGTTGCTCGTTATATGCAGAATTTTCAAGCACATTCGCTAGATTTATCAATTATCAGTCTAGCAGTTCTTTTTATTACTTCATTATTAATGATAAATACTTTGCGTTATTGTATGGATCAGTTATTAGGGTTTAATGAAAGTGATCTGAATATTGGTTTAAAATTGATACTAATTTTGGCTGTTTTTGCTGGGTTAATTTTAAGTGGGATTATTTTATTTGGTGCACACGAAGTATTAACTCATTATTTACCACTTTATTCTTTTACCAGATTTTCTTTCATTATTAGTTTTTTGCAATATTTAAGTTCTTTTCTTGCCTTTAGTCTCATCTATAAATTTGTTCCCCACACACCTATACCATTCAGATTAGCTTTTATTGCTGGACTTACATCAGCAGTGCTTTTTGAGTTGGCAAAGTTTGGCTTTGCTGTTTATATTCGAAGTTTTAGTAATGCTCAAAATATACTTTATGGATCATTGGCCGCTATTCCGATTTTTCTTTTATGGTTATATATTATTTCTATTATTTTCCTTCTTGGAGCTCAGATTATTTCTGTGTTAATCTCTCTTGAAGAGTAATTAATAGATTCAAAGTTAATGCTCAATATCTTCTTTTATCTGATGTGGTAATTTATCTCCAGTAAGTTTTTTTATCAACGGCAGAAATATAGTATAAACTGTAATCATTATTGCCATACCTATCGAGCATTTTGAAAAAAGGCTAAAATATGCCTCGGAGCTAATTGCTACGGTAATTTCACCTTTAGGTAATGTAACTAGACTTGAGAGTAAGCCAGATATATAAGAACCGATTGAACTTGCCAAGAACCATGATCCCATTAAAAATGCTGCAAATTTTTCTGGTGCCATTTTACTAACGATTGATAGTCCAACCGGTGAAATGCATAATTCGGCACAGGTAAGTAAAAAAATACCAAAGATAGGCCAAAACATTGAGCTTGGTTGTCCAGAGGATTGCGCAAGGTATGCGCCAAAACTTAGTACCGAAAATGAAGCCAAAGTAAAGAGTAATCCAATTAGAAATTTTGTTGGACTAGATGGATTCTTACCTTTACTTTCAAGTACCATCCAGATTTTGGCAAATACTGAGGCTAGTAGAATAATGAAAATTGAATTAGGAACTAGTACAAACATTCCTGTCGGAATTACGTTACCCATAAAGCTTCTATCAATGTCTTTATCAATAAATAGTGCCATTGAATTAAACATTTGTTTATATAATGACCAGAAAAATACCGCAGTAATTATGAAGATAAGAATTGATAATACCTGATTACGTTCCTGTTTGGTATCACAGCGAAAAGCCAGAATTGCAATATATAAAAGCATGCCAATACTTATCGCTGTAATAACAATCTTGGTATTACCAGGTGAGCTTAATAATATAAAAATCAGAGTTATACAAAGAATGGTGCCAATAATGAGCCAGATTGCACCATTGAAAAGAAGGATTTTCCGTTTCAGATTTGCCTGATTAACGATGTTTGAGGTTTCCGAGTAAACACCTTTTTTATAACCAGTTATGAAAATAGCCAGACCAAAACCCATACCAATTGCAATTAATACAAATGCATAATGCCAATTAATCATTTCTGCAACATAAGAAATGATTAATCCGGCAAGAATTGAACCAAGATTTATGCCCATATAGAATATTGTATAAGCACTATCACGCCTATTATCATCTTTAGTGTAGAGCTGACCAACCAATACTGAAACCGTTGATTTTAAAAAGCCCGTTCCAATAGCTACAGTTGCCAGTCCAAGATAAACTCCCTCGATACCTGTTGGTAGTGCTAGAATAACATTTCCGGCAAAAATAATGATTCCACCAATTATAACCGACCAAGTATAGCCAATTAATTTGTCTGCTACCCAACCACCAAGTATTGGCGCGAGGAAAGTAAATGCCATATATGCACCAGAAATAAGACTTGCATCAGTAGCGCTTACATTTAAGGCTTTAGTGAGGTAAAGAACAAGGATTCCCGAGATACCATAAAAACTAAATCGTTCCCACATTTCTGTAAGAAAGAGAAAGATTAGACCTTTTGGATGTCCTTGCTGTTTAGCCATTGGTGATACTCAATAAAAATTAGAATTTAAAATTATAGCACATGTGCCTAATAGAAAATGCCAGCTTGTTATTGATTGCTACTTTTTTGGCATGTATAGTTCTACAATTTGGAGCATCTGTTGCTAAAAGATGCAAATTATGTTTAATGGAAGATGAAAATTAAAGTTTTATTTCCCATCCTTCTTCAAGTTCTTCTTTAGCTTCATGATGCTCTTTTAGCAAATCAGGTCGATTTATTGCTGTTGCAAATTTGGCGAGCATTTCTTTTTGTTTATCTGTTAATTCTTTTTTAGCTTTTTTTCTGTTATTAATTGGCTGATAGGCTGATGGTCTTACCTTGACTAGAATTTTATGAAAATTTATTCCATTATTTTCAAGATATGTTCTTATGTATGGGATCTGCTGATTTATCTGATGGAAGCTAGCATTGTTTTTGCAATATAAAACTAAAGTATCATTTGGATAATCTATTGCTCCAGCGTGACAGAAATCAAGGAAGTTAGTAGCGTAATTCGCTAGTGCCTTATTTATTTGTTGCAATTCACTTGCTATTGCGCGGATATTACTAAGGTCGCTGCTTTGGTCCAGATATTCTTCCGCCATAACAAACGCTTTTTTACGCTGCATTAGCGTTTTATCCCTTCTAAACAAACCCAGCCCTCCATAATCTTATAAACCTGCATGTCAAACCACCCCTGATATATACCACTCATTTCTTCTATTTGGCTATCAAGAATACCGGATAAAACTATTTTACCCCCGGACGTACATATCCTGCAAGAGCACTTGCTAGCATTCTAAGTGGATTAGATAGTATATTAGCAACAACAATATCATATGTTGTGGGTTTAAACTTATCTGGTAGGAAGAAATTTACCTGAGTCTGATTTACTTCCGCATTATAAAGACTTGACTCGATTGCTTGTTTATCAATATCAACCCCAGTTACTGCTTTTGCACCCAGCTTTGCAGCAGTAATTGCAAGAATACCTGAACCACAACCATAATCAAGTATATTATTGGTGATTGATACATTTTTTGCAAGCCATTCAAGACACATGAATGTAGTAGGGTGGGAACCAGTTCCAAATGCTAACCCGGGATCAAGAATGATACCAGTTGCATCAGCAATCGGAAGCTCGTGCCATGATGGAACAATAAATAACTTATTAGTAATCTTAATTGGCTCAAATTGGCTCTGAGTTAATCTAACCCAGTCTTGATCATCTATATTTTCAATTTCATAATCAAAATTAAGCTTAGTTTTTTTCTGTACATTACTTACAATTTGATCAATATCACAATCTTCTGTTAATAAAACAACTAACAAACTATGTTGCCACAGTTTCTCAACTTCCATACCCGGTTCATTAAAGATAGGTTCTTCAAATTCAGTGCCTTCAAATTGATCCTCAACACTTACCGATAGGGCATCTTCAGCAAAAAAAGCATCACCTAATAAATCTGCTTTTTCTGAATCAACCTTGATTTTTAATTGTTTAAAACTCATTTTTTATTATTCTTTTATAAAATTAAAAGCACGGACAAATCCGTGCTTAATCAACTATGTATCAGGCTAAATTAGCCTTTACGTTGTTTTAGATAGTTCTCAAGGTAGTGGATTGATTGTCCACCTTCAACAAAACCACGTTCAGACAACATTTCTTGATGTAATGGAATATTGGTTTTTATTCCCTGAAAGTTAGTTTCTTTTAATAATCCTTGCATCTTATTAATTGCATGCAGTCGGTTTTCAGAGTGAACAATCAGCTTTGCTATCATTGAATCATAGTATGGCGGTACAGTATAACCATCATAAACATGTGAATCAACACGAACACCGTTACCACCACCAAAATGACACATTTCAATTTTGCCTGGCGACGGTACAAAGGTAAATGGATCTTCAGCATTTACACGGCATTGAATGGCATGTCCATTTAGAACAACATCTTCTTGTTTATAACGAAGTTTTTCACCACTCGCAATATATAACTGCTCTTTAACAATATCAATACCAGTGATCATTTCGGTAATCGTATGTTCAACCTGAACGCGAGTATTCATTTCAATGAAGAAAAACTCTCCATTTTCATACAAGAACTCGAATGTACCTGCACCACGATATTTGATTAATTTACAAGCGGCAACGCAAGCTTCACCGATTTTTTTGCGTTCAGCGGCAGTTATACCTGGAGCAGGAGCCTCTTCAATAACTTTTTGATGACGACGCTGCATTGAGCAGTCGCGTTCGCCCAAATAGATAACATTGCCATACTCATCAGCTAATACTTGAATCTCGATATGACGAGGTTTGGTTAGATAGCGCTCCATATATACCGCAGGATTCCCAAAACCTGCCTCAGCTTCACTACGTGTAATCTGTAATGCATTAATTAGTTCGCTTTCTTCGTGAACAACACGCATTCCACGTCCACCACCACCCGCAACTGCTTTAATGATTACCGGATAGCCAACTTTTTTCGCAATTTTGATAACTTCTTTATCATCATTAGGTAATTCACCTTCAGATCCAGGTACTACAGGAACGCCAGCTTTAATCATTGCTTCTTTGGCTTTTACCTTATCTCCCATAGTTGCAATTGCATCAGCTCTTGGACCAATAAAGACAAAACCACTTTCTTCAACCCTACGGGCAAATTCAGCATTTTCAGACAAGAAACCAAAGCCAGGATGTACTGCCTGAGCATTAGTTATTTCACAGGCTGCTATTATTGATGGGATATTTAAATAGCTTTGTGCTGAGCGAGCAGGACCAACACAAACTGCTTCATCGGCTAGTTTTACGTATTTAGCATCGCGATCCGCTTCAGAGTAAATTACTACTGACTTAATACCTAATTCTCTACATGCCCGCTGAACACGTAAAGCTATTTCACCACGATTTGCTATCAGAACTTTTTCAAACATTTTTAGTTCCCTTATTTGGATAAATTAATTAGGCAATTACAAATAAAGGTTGACCATATTCAACTGGCTTGCCATCTTCAGCCAAAATTTCTTTGATTGTTCCAGCTTTATCAGCTTCAATCTGGTTCATAAGCTTCATCGCTTCAATAATACATAATACTTGTCCAACCTTAACTTCTTGCCCAACTTGAATGAATGGGTTAGAATTAGGTGAAGAGGCACGATAGAAAGTTCCAACCATAGGTGAATTAATTGTTTCGCCTTCAATTTGCTTTGGTTTATTTTCTTCTGGTTGATGGGTTACTGTAGTCTGTTGTGGCAATGAAGTAGGGATAGAAACCTGATGAATTGATGGAGCAGCAGCAAGTGGTTGCACTGGCGCAACAACGCTACTTACGCAAGATACGCGTAATTTATCCTCACCTTCAGTTATTTCAAGTTCGGCAATCCCTGATTCCTTGATCATATCAACGATTGCTTTGATTTTTTTGATATCCATTATTATCTTCCTTCCTGTTGTTGTAAGTATTTTACTGCATAAGTCATGGCTGCTGTATAGCCATAAGCTCCTAATCCACAAATTACACCAATTGCTACATCTGATAGGTATGAGTGATGCCGAAATGGTTCTCTTGCATGCACATTTGATAGATGTACTTCAATGAATGGTATTTTAGTAGCCAGAAGTGCGTCCCTGATTGCAACACTGGTATGGGTGTAAGCTGCCGGGTTAATTATTATGAATTTAACTTCATTGTCTAAGGCATTTTGAATTTTATCGATAATATTGCCCTCGTGGTTACTTTGGTAAAATTCAAGTTCGTATCTGCTACTGCTAATAGTATTTTTCAAGTTTGATTCAATTTGTTGTAAAGTTGCCACACCATAAATCCCGGGTTCACGAGTTCCCAGCATGTTCAAATTCGGACCATTTAGTACCATGATCTTCATTAGCTGGCTTTTGCCTTGTCTTTAAAGCTGGCACAATCAGTAACGACTAGCTTGTTATCATTAGCAAACTGCATCAAAAAACTAAATGCCGATGGGCTTTTGTCTTCAAGTTCACGTTTGATTGCTACGCATTGCATATCTTTAAACATCATTGGCCTTAAATATGGGGAGTATGATACTTTGTGTCGCTCAAATTGAGCAAGCATTCCACATAGTCTATCAACCCAGTCGCTTGGTCTAAATTTTTTGCCATCTGCAGTTTGGCCTTCAATAATTACTTCGTCTAAATAACATATTTCTAAATTATCAGTCATAGGTACTTTCTTCTGTAGCAAGTGGTCGTTAAGATTAAACGTACTTTTGCGCATAAATTAAGCTAAAATAAATTTTCTAGGGAATTATTTTAACCTATAACTACCTCCAGGATTTATTCATTTTGTAGGGCGTCATAAAATAATGATAATTTTAGTTGACGAAATAAGTTTTTATCTATTATTATACTGACTTATAGTAATTGCATTTATGGCAAAGTTTTACTAATTGTTTTATATTGATGCAGCCAAATTAGCATTTTTTTGAAAGGTCAAAACATGGAAAATATTGAAGCTAAAGTTAAGAAGGTTGTTGCTGACAAGCTAGGAATAGATGAAGCAACAATTAAAGATGATGCTTCTTTTATTGAAGATTTAGGTGCTGATTCACTAGATACTGTAGAGTTAGTTATGGCTTTGGAAGAAGAGTTTGGCTGTGAAATACCAGATGAAGAAGCTGAAAAAATTACAACTGTACAAAAAGCTATTGATTATATCAAGGCTCATGTGTAATAGCAGATTTTTATTAAAAGCCGGGTTTTCCCGGCTTTTTTTTATTTAGATCATTAAATATGTCAATATGATGTATAATATTATAATTTCAATAATCTTTAAATTTTTGAATAAATGATTAAAACTGATAATTTGATAACAGAACCTCGGATAAGTACTCCTAAAAAATTTGAGCCAGCAGAGGATGCTCTTGAACGTGCATTACGTCCAAAATCACTATCTGATTATATTGGTCAGGAGAAGATCAAGGAGCAGTTAGGTATTTTTATCCAAGCTTCAAGAAACCGTAATGAAACGTTGGATCATGTTCTTCTGTTTGGACCCCCCGGACTTGGCAAAACAACTCTTGCACATATAATTTCTCGTGAAATGGGGGTGAATCTTAGACAGACATCAGGTCCTGTTCTTGAGAAACCTGGTGATTTAGCCGCATTACTAACCAATCTTGAAGCTCACGATGTGTTATTTATAGATGAAATACATCGGATGTCACCTATAATTGAAGAGGTTTTATACCCAGCTTTGGAAGATTTTCAGTTAGATATCATGATTGGCGAGGGTCCTTCCGCAAGATCAATAAAGATTGATTTACCTCCCTTTACCTTAATCGGTGCTACAACAAGAGCTGGGATGCTGACCAATCCACTACGAGACAGATTTGGAATTATTTCTCGGCTGGAGTTTTATACTAATGATGAGTTGGCGATTATTGTAAAACGATCCGCTCAGTTATTAAACATGCAGATTGATAGTCAGGGTGCATTTGAAATTGCCTCTCGCTCAAGAGGGACTCCTCGCATAGCTAACCGTTTGCTAAGGCGGGTACGTGATTTTGCTGATATCAAGAGTAATGGCGTTGTGAGTAAGGAAGTAGCGGATGCTGCCTTAAAAATGCTAGATGTTGATAATCTTGGTCTTGATATAATGGATCGCAAGCTTCTGGATGCAATTGTCAATAAATTTGATGGTGGACCGGTTGGTCTTGATAATCTGTCGGCAACTATTGGTGAATCAACAGATACAATTGAGGATGTTATTGAGCCATATTTGATGCAAACTGGTCTCCTACAAAGAACCCCACGAGGGCGAATAGCCACTAAAACCAGCGTTGAACATCTTGAATTACTGGAGAAGGTATGGAATTAAATAGCTTGATAGCTTGAAATAAATGGATACATCGCTATATAATAGTGGATGAGTAGTTAATTATCAAAAGAAATGGTTGCAATGAATACGAATCTAAAAAAAGTTGGAATTATATTATTGACAGGAAGTATTTTATTTAGTCAAAATGCTTTTGCTGCCAGAATGGGGAGTGGCAAAAATAGTGGTATGCAGCGTAATGTAAATACGCAGCAGTACTCAAATAGTCAGAGTGGAGCCAATTCAGGAAATGCTGGTGGTTATGCCGCTCAACCAACGGGACAGCAGCGTAATGGTCCAGGCATGGGAGCTGTTGTCGCTGGTGCAGCAGCCGGAGCTGTTGGTGGTTATATGCTTGGTAAAGCTATGAATAGTGACAAATCAAATAGTTCTCAAGTGGTAAGAGAAGCAGCACCGTCTTCGACCTCAAATATTCCTTGGGGTATAATAGCTATTCTTGGGATGCTTTTGTTCATTGGGTTAATGATATTTCGTCGTAAGACAATGCCTCAAGGACAGGGTGCATCGAATCCATTTGGTACAGCTACAGGTTCAGCTCCAGTAAATAATAATTTTGAGATCCCCGGGATAAGAAAAGATAATGTTGCTTATACACCGCAAAGTCAACAACCTCAGCCAGGAGTTGGTGGAAATACGCAGCAGCAAGGAAATATCCAGTCGCAAATTCCGGCAGGAATGGAGCGAATGGCTGATGGTGTTGAATCTCAATATTTTCTGCGTCAAGCAAAAGGTATGTTTCTACATATCCAAAGTATGAATACTCCAGAAAATGTTGGTGAAGTAGAAAAATATATGACACCAGAGTTATATCAGGAATTAAAACAAATGATTTCAGGAAATGATTATGTGGCTGATTTTAGCCAGTTAGATAGTCAATTAATGCAATCAACTGTTGAAAATAATAACTATGTAGCTTCGGTTCGCTTTTACGGTAAAGTGAGTGAATCACCGACGTCACCTGCGGTTGATTTTAATGAAATGTGGCATTTTACGAAACCTATTCAAGGTGAAAATACCAAATGGAGAGTGGCTGGAATTCAGCAATTAAACGTTAATTAAAAAAGATGCCTTGATTAGGCATCTTTTTTTTATCTGGCTATCTGCTTATAAATTTGCAGATATTCAGTAGCTGAATTGCTCCAGCCAAAATTACTTTGCATTGCTCTTTTCTGGGTTTTCTTCCAATCTGCTTTCCGACTATATAATGCAAATGCACGTTTTACAGCTGCTTTATAGGCATCAAGCTCAAACTCATTGAAAATAAAGCCTGTAGCCGTATCTTCTGCAAGATTTTCCAAAGAAGAGTCGGTTACTGTGTCATGAAGTCCACCAACATTATGAACTAATGGCAATGTTCCATAAAGTAATCCGTAAAGTTGAGTCAATCCACATGGCTCAAAGCGCGAAGGAACAAGAATAATATCCCCACCGGCAATTAGACGATGAGCGTGTTCTTCATCATAACCAATCTGGACTGAAACCTGATCTTTATGTTTTTTGGCAATTGCTTTATAAGCTTTTTCTAATTCTTTATCACCAGAACCAAGAATAACTAACTGTCCACCTTTTTCTATAATTTCATCAATTCCAGCAAGAACTAGATTAAGTCCCTTTTGTTCCGTTAAGCGACTAACAACTACAAAGATTGGTTTGTCCTCTTGAACAGCGATCTTTGCATATTCTTGCAATGCTATTCGACATTTTTGTTTGCCTGTTAGCGATTTTACAGTATAATTTGCTGCAATTATAGGGTCTTTAGCTGGGTTCCAGACATTTTCATCAACCCCATTTAAGATTCCACTAAGATCGTTTCTACGCGTGTTTAATAAGCCCTGTAAACCACATCCCTGTTCTTCAGTTTGTATTTCTTTTGCATAAGTTGGACTAACGGTAGTAATTTTATCTGCATAAAAAAGTCCAGCCTTGAGGAATGAAATCTGACTATAAAATTCTAGGCCATTTACATTATAGAAGTGATTTGGCAAATTTAATTCAGCGAAGGTATATGCCGGAAAAACTCCCTGATAAGCAAGATTATGTACCGTAAATACTGAACCAGCGAGTTGAACGCCTTGAGTTAATTCCATGGCTTTGATATAAGCTGGAGCTAATCCTGCATGCCAGTCATGACCATGTAGGACTTGCGGGCGCCAGTTTGGATCTAGATCGTTAGCAATTTTAGCCGCAATCCATCCAAGGAGAGCAAAACGGCGGTAGTTGTCTGAATATGGTTGATTATTGCTATCTGCATATGGGTTACCTGAGCGATCATATAGATCAGGCGATTCAATTATATATGCGGTAATATTTGTACCGGGTAGTTTCCCCATAAGAAGTTTAACATTAAGTCCACCAAATTCATCTGTTAGATCAGCAATAATTTCTTTTTCATTAATTCCCTCCATAAATGCGGGGAATCCGGGAACCAAAACTCTATTTTCAGAGCCTAAAGATTCGAGTGCTAGTGGCAATGCACCTGCAACATCAGCCAGTCCACCAGTTTTTAAGATAGGGTATAATTCACTACAAACATGAAGGATGCGCATTAGAAGTCCTCAATAAATGATACATTATAAGTAAAATTCTGGGCTAGAAAGCCCAGAGAGTTTATTAAAAAACAAAATAGCTACGGCTAATTTTTTATAAATCAGCCAGCATTTGTTTTGTAACCAAAACAATACCATTTTCAGTTCGATAAAACCTTTTTGCATCTAGTTCTGCATCTTCACCAATTATTGTTCCAGCTGGAATAACACAGCCACGGTCAATCACTACTTTACTAAGTTTACAGTTTTCGCCAATATAAGTGTTAGGCAAAATTACTGCTTGTTTTATGGTACAGAAAGATTTTACTCTTACATTTGAAAATAAAACTGAGTGAGAAACATTAGATCCAGAAATTATGCATCCTCCAGAAATGATGGTGTTAGATGCAACACCATTGGTTCCTTTATCATCCGGTACAAATTTGGCAGGAGGTAATTGTTCTTGATGGGTCCAGATCGGCCAATCTTTATCATATAGGTTTAGTTCTGGCCAATTTGAGGCTAAATCAAGGTTGGCTGCCCAAAATGCATCAACAGTTCCTACATCGCGCCAGTATGGTTCTATGCCATCGCCACGAGGAACACAGGATAAGCCAAATGGATGGGCTAATGCTTTACCTTCACTTACCACGTGTGGGATAATATTTTTACCAAAATCGTGCTCTGAATCCGGGTTGGCAAGATCTTCTTCCAACAGTTTATACAGATAGTTAGCATTAAAAACATAGATTCCCATACTTGCTAATGAAACTGTATCGTTTCCTGGAACTGTTGGTGGATTGGCTGGTTTTTCAACGAAGGCGGTGATTTTACGAGTGTCGTCAATAGCCATAACACCAAAAGCAGTCGCTTCTTCTTTTGGCACTTCAATACAGCCAACCGTACATCCTGCACAACTAGCCACATGATCCTGAATCATAATTGAATAATCCATTTTATAAATGTGATCACCTGCCAAAATTACAATATATTCTGGATTGTATGATTTTAATATATCAATATTTTGATAAACAGCATCAGCAGTGCCACGATACCAATGTTCTTCATTTACTCGCTGTTGAGCTGGTAGCAAATCAATAAATTCATTTAATTCACCACGCAAAAAGCCCCAGCCACGTTGTAAATGGCGAAGTAGCGAATGCGATTTATATTGAGTGACAACACTAATTTTACGGATTCCAGAATTAAGGCAGTTAGAAAGGGCAAAATCAATAATCCTGAATTTTCCACCAAAATATACTGCTGGTTTTGCTCTAACATCGGTTAGCTGTTTTAGACGAGAGCCTCGTCCACCAGCTAAGACTAGAGCCATTGTACGTTTGGTAAGCTGATGGCTTAAACTGGGATCAAAATTCAGATTACTCATAATGACACTCTTTCAAAAAACATAATTCAAAAATAAGGGATAATTAACTTGTTTAGCATATAGCTGATTTTAGGTTACGACTGTTGGTTCACTCATGCCTGTCAGTTCTTTAATTTTTGCAACTTTGTCCGCAATAGATATGAGTTCGGATAGTGCTTCCTGAGTTGCTTTGCCATAACTTGAAGGATTTTTTTCATATTTCTCAAGATATAGGCGTAGAGTAGCACCTTCTGTTCCAGTACCAGAAAGCCTGAAAATAATTCGAGAATCATCCTCAAATATGATTCTAATACCCTGCTTACTAGATGTCGAGCCATCTATTGGGTCAAGATAGCTAAAATCATCAGCTAGCTTAACAGTGTAGTTAGCAAAAACTTTACCTTTTAGTTCCGGAAGTTGGCGTCTTAATCCTTCCATTAATTGGTTTGCCTTATCCGTATTTATTGCTTCATAGTCATGACGGGAATAAAAATTTCTACCAAACCGTTGCCAATGTTCATTTACTAGTTGTACAACAGATTTTTTTGTTGCAGCAATAAGATTTAACCAAAATAATACCGCCCATAATCCATCTTTTTCACGAACATGGTTTGAGCCAGTGCCATAACTTTCTTCACCACAAAGAGTAACTTTGTCTGCATCAAGAAGGTTTCCGAAGAATTTCCAGCCTGTTGGTGTTTCATAGCAATTTATGCCAAGGGCTGTTGCTACCTTATCTGCTGCCGTTGAGGTTGGCATGGAGCGGGCAATTCCACTAATTCCATTTTTATATCCCGGGATAAGTGTCGCATTTGCTGCTAATATTGCTAGGCTATCTGATGGTGCAACCGGGAAATTGGGTCCCACAATCATATTTCTATCCGCATCACCATCTGACGCAGCTCCAAACTCAGGTCCTCCAGCCTTATTCATATGAAAAATAAGGTCTTCAGCATTAACTGGGTTAGGGTCTGGATGTAGTCCACCAAAATCTTCAAGAGGAACTCCGTTGACTACTGTTCCAGCTGGAGCTTTAAGAATATCTTCAATAATTTTTTTTGCATAGGGGCCTGACACAGCGTGCATTGCATCAAACCGCATGGTAAATCCGCTGGCAAAGAGCTGTTTTATTTGGCTAAAGTCAAATAAGGTTGCCATTAATTCGGCATAGTCATCTACTGAGTCTATTACCTGAATCAAGGTGTTTTCTACTTGATAAGTTCCTATGCTATCGAGATTTATTTTGCTATCATCAGTATCACTTATGTTATAACTCTCTATAGTTTGGGATTTAGCATAGATTGCGTCGGTAATTTTTTCTGGGGCAGGTCCACCATTGCTAACATTATATTTTATCCCAAAATCACCATCTTCACCTCCAGGATTGTGGCTAGCAGATAGGACAATGCCACCAAAAGCTTTATATTTCCTGATGACACAACTGACAGCTGGTGTAGAAAGGATTCCATTTTGTCCAACAAGGACTGACTTTACTCCAGCTGCTGCGGCCATTTTAATAATGGTTTTAACTGCTGTTTTATTATAAAATCTGCCGTCACCTCCGACTACAATTGTTTGTCCAGAAATATTTCCTACGGAATCAAAGATGGATTGAACGAAGTTTTCTAGATAGTGTGGCTGCTGGAAAACGGTTACTTTTTTGCGTAAGCCAGAAGTCCCAGGTTTTTGACCGGAATATGCTTGTACTGTGATTTTGCGAATAGCCATAAAAACTCCCCAAATAATGTAACCCAGCTAATTTTAAGCCATAAACTATAGGTAACGGAAGAATATTTTGAAAATCCTAATTTTCTTCTGGTAGCTATATTCTATATTTTGGTTATGCTTTATGGTAAATTTCTTAGGACTATAATTGTAGCATGTATAGCCTCCCTATTATAAAAAGACTCTTGATTTTTTGTTTATTTGTGATTTGTCCAGTTTTTGGAGAAGAGGTGCTTATTGTGGAATCAGATGTCTTAGCCATGAGTTTTATGCTACAAATTACAACAGTTAGTATTCCAAAATGTATGTTGATTAATGATATTTATGATGTTTAAACTTCAGCAGTAAATAATCGAGGTAAATATTGTGGTAGAATATCAAACTAATTATGCATAAATTTTAGGAGTGGTTGAGAATGAGTTCTTTTAGCTGGCAAAATAGTTTCAGTGATGTAGATTTATATCTTTTTCATGAAGGAAAACATTTAAATGCCTATAAATTTATGGGGGCTCATGTTAGAACAGAGGATGGCGTAGAGGGGGTTAGATTTACTACTTGGGCGCCTAATGCTAGTCGAATAGTTGTGATTGGTGATTTTTGCCATTGGGAAATGCGCGATGAAAATGCTATGCAGCGAATTAGTGATTTTGGTACTTGGAGTGTATTTATCCCAAACGTTAAGCATGGAATGAAGTATAAATTTGCGGTAACCAATCAACATAGCAATCACACAGTCTATAAAGCTGATCCATATGCTATTACTTCTGAATTAAGACCTAATACCGCTTCAGTTGTAAATTCACATACCGAGTATCAATGGACGGATGGCGATTGGCTGGAAAAGAGACTTACCATTAATCCTTATGCTAGTCCGATAAATATTTATGAATTACACCTTGCTTCATGGCGTACTAATAATGGCAAGTTTCTTAGTTATGAAGAGTTAAGTGAAGTCTTGCCGGGTTATATTAAAGAAATGGGTTATACCCATGTAGAGTTTATGCCATTACATGAGCACCCTTTAGATAAATCATGGGGATATCAGGCGACAGGTTATTATTCGGTAACTTCACGGCATGGCGATTTACGTGGGCTTAAACAGCTAGTTGATAGGCTGCATAAAGAAGGTATTGGTGTTATTCTTGACTGGGTTGCAGGACACTTTGGTAAAGATGAGCATGGGCTGATAAATTTTGATGGTGGTGCTTGCTATGAATATCAGGATTATCGTAAAGCTAATAATAAAGGCTGGGGAGCACATAATTTTGATTTGGGCCGTAATGAGGTAAAAAGTTTTTTGATTTCTAATGCAATGTACTGGATTAATGAATTTCATATTGATGGATTAAGAGTTGATGCAGTATCCAATATTTTATATCTTGATTATGATAGAAGTCATGGTGAATGGGAAGCTAATATTTACGGAAATAACCATAATCTTGAGGCAATTGGTTTTCTGAAAGAGTTCAATTATCAGGTAAAACACCATGCTAAGGGTGTATTGACAATTGCTGAGGAATCGACTGCTTGGGCGGGAATTACTACTCCGGTAGAGTATGGTGGGATTGGTTTTGATTTTAAATGGAATATGGGGTGGATGAATGATACTTTACGTTACGTAAATCTTGATCCGATTTATCGTAAATATCATCATCATCAGATAAATTTTTCAATGTTATACCATTACTCCGAAAAATTTGTTCTCGCTATTTCTCATGATGAGGTTGTCCATGGTAAGGGGGCTCTGATTGATAAAATGTGGGGGACTTGTGGAATAAATACGCAGGACTTCGCCTTTATGCTTCATATATGATGGGACACCCGGGTAAGAAACTACTATTTATGGGCTGTGAATTTGGTCAATTCGTAGAGTGGCGTGAAAATGAATCACTTCAGTGGCACGTTTTAAATGAATTTCCTGTACATCAGCAAACACAAAGCTTTTTTAAAGCACTTAATAAACTATATCTGGAACACTCTTCGCTCTGGGAGTGCGATCATGATCATAATGGATTCCAGTGGATTGATGCCGATAATAATCAGCAAAGTATCTTATCATTTATTCGGTACAATCATGATCATTCTGAGGTTTTGCTGTTTGTAATTAATTTTACACCAATGACTTATTTTGATTATAGTCTTGGAGTGCCTAAGGCTGGTAAGTACAAAGAGATATTCAATTCCGACTTAATAGAATTCGGTGGTTCCGGACAAAATATTGAGGAAGAATTATTTACTGTACCTGAGGCATCTCATTCTTTCAATCAACGACTTACTATAAAAATTCCGCCAATGGCAGCCGCGGTATTCAAGTTTTTAGATTAATTTTGATAAGGCATTGGTTATAGTTTATGTGGGGACAAGATAAGTTTGGTAACTTTAGGCAAATAAATGGATTACAGTCGATAAAACCAAGCCCGGAATCTAATAGCATCAGATTTAAATTGCGGTTTAAAGGGTTTTTATATGGTTATGTAGTTGGTGATTTCAATAACTGGCAAAAGCATGAGGATTATCGGTTAAATTGGAAGCCAGATTACAATGATGGTGTTCTTAGGATGATAAAAGATGTGTCATTCAGGGAAAAACTATCTTCAGGGCGGCATGAATATACTTATATTTTAATTGACAGTGAGGGTAATGAGGTTAAGTTATCCCTGTCAGATCAATCGTTTGAGCCTTTCTACTTTACTTGGTTTGCCATTAATTATGCTACTGAAATAAAATCATCTGAGGATGTAGTAACTGTTGGTTTTCCCCTTGATCTTGTAGCGATACAAAATTCTTCACATAATCGCAAGGAAGTTGTGGATGTAAAGTGGGCAGTGTTTCCCAAGACAAATGATATAACAATTAGTGAAAATGGACAACTACTTATTTTAGATAATCCAGATGAGCTTGAAGAAATAAAAATAAAATGTTATGACCAACATAATAATACTGTAGCGGAGAGGATTTTTAAGGTTATAACTCAAGCACGTGAAACTAGCAGGGTTCACTTTATCAAAATGGATAACATCTATAGTGGTAATAATTTTTGTTGGGACATCTGGGCATTTGATGAGGATAAACCTTCGAAAGTTGTAAACTTTGCTGGGCATAGTGATTTTGGCATAGTGGCTGATTGCGATATGGCTAATATAATTGTTCGTAAAAAGGTCTGGGGGAGGGGTGGTGTAATGAATGGTCTGAACAAACGCCTTCTTTTAATTTAAAAAAGCCTTCGCGGAATTTCTATGTTATTTATGGTGATGATAAGATTTATACATCACTTAAAGATGTTGTTACTTATACTAATCCTAAGATTGAATATGCTGTCATGGATGATAGTGACAAAATTACGGCATATCTTTCCCATGAGCCATTAATTGGAACGCAATTTGAACTATTTATTGATAGCATTAAGCAAGATGGGGTGATTGCTATCATAAAATATGAGCGTAAGCAGGTAATTTTTACTAACCTTCCTTCTTCAGTAAATTCTCAGCAGTTAATTGAAATTCGGGCAACTAATACATTTCTTCCTACTAGAGTTATTTTGCGTGATTACTTAAATCGCTATTCTTACTCAGGAAATGATATGGGGGTTAGATTTTTCTCACATAATATTTCTTTTAAACTCTGGGCGCCAACAGCGATAAGAGTGGAATTGCTATTATTCAAAAATTGGGACAGCCCTACAGGAGAGTTTAGCCATAAGTTTAATCTTGAGTATGATGTGAGAAGTGGGGTTCATTCAACGATAATTGAACGTAAACTGGAACATTTTTTTTATTTGTATAAGCTTCATTTTCACGACATTGATCAGAATGGTAAGCAAAGTACTAGAATTACCTTTGCAGTTGATCCGTATGCAACGGCTATAGGCTTAAATGGCAATAAGGGGTATTTGATTGATATAAATGCTAGGGCAACTATGACTAGTGGTTGGCTTAGTGACTGTCGTCCTTATCTTGCACAAAAAGAAGATAGCATCATTTATGAGCTTCATATTCGCGATTTTACGATTATGCCTGAGAGTGGAGTAAAAGAAGAATATCGTGGTAAATTTATGGGGATGTCCCAGTCTGGAACTCATATTTCATCAGGTAATGGCAATGTTGCAACAGGTGTGGATAGTTTGGTTGAATTAGGGGTAACCCATGTTCATTTATTGCCTTTTTTTGATTTTGCAACTGTTGATGAAAGTCGGTTAACCGACCCTGATAATCGAAACTGGGGATATGACCCCAAAAATTTTAATGCTCCAGATGGCAGTTACTCTGTTGATCCCTATGACCCAAGCCTCAGAATCAAAGAAGTTCGAAGTATGATTCATAGTCTTCACCAAAAAGGAATTAGAGTTATTATGGATATGGTTTATAACCATATGTATGATACCAAAAATATGGATAATATTGTTCCTGGGTATTATTTTCGGACAGATTCATTAGGGAAATTTACTAATGGTTCGGGCTGTGGTAATGAGCTTGCTACCGAGCGACCTATGGTCAGTAAATTTGTTGTTGATTCGGTGTTACATTGGGTAAAGAACTATAATATTGATGGTGTTCGTTTTGATTTAATGGAATTAATCGATTTTGATACCATCCAAAAAATTGTTAAAGTTTTACATGATATCGATCCGACCATCCTTGTCTATGGTGAACCTTGGAAAGGAGGTGATTCTCCTTTGTCAAATGGGACTTATCGAGGACGCCAGCGAAATAGGGATTTTGCAATATTTAATGATATTTTTCGTAATGCAATTAGAGGGAGTAATGATCCGGGGATTGGTTATGTTAATGGAGACCCACATAGTGCCGATAAAACTTGGGCAGTGGTTGAAGGATTAAAAGGCTCGATTTATAGCTTGACTTTTAAACCATCTGAAAGTATAAATTATGTAGATGCACATGACAATTACACTCTTTGGGATCATATAGAAAAAAGTCAGAACCACAATTTAGTAAATGGTAAATATCGCTTAGGTTTGCCACAAAATATTTTTGAAAGTAGCCTTGTTCGCCAGAATCTTTTGGCGATGGCTATTATACTGACAGCACAGGGAATACCGTTTATTCATGGTGGTGCAGAGATTTTAAGGACAAAAAATGGTGATCATAATAGTTACCAAAGTGGTGATATAGTTAATGCCTTTTACTGGCAGGATAAGGTCAGATTCAAGTCAGTATTTGACTATATCCGGGGGCTTATAAAATTGCGTAAGGAACACCCGGCATTCCGAATAACTGATAGGCGATCAATCGAAGATCATGTAAATGTGTTTATTGCAAAAAATGATCGTTCTGGTGTTATTGTCAGTCATTTTAAGGATCATGTTAATAATGACTCATGGAAAGATATAGTGGTAATTTATAATGCTTCAGCAATTGATAATTATCCGGTAAATGATTTATTGCCTCCTTTAGGAAATCATCAGCTATGGCATATGGTTGTAAATCATGAGGAAGCAGGAACTACCTCTATTGGTAGCTATTTACCATCCGAAGTTCCTTTGATGAAGTCATACTCTATTATGGTTTTACATAGTTATAGCCGTGAATAGCCATGTGATGCGATTGGTATCTCAGTATTATTCACATAATGGTATTTTAATTAGGAGATTAATCATGCTAGATAAAAGATTATTACTTATTTTGTCTATCTGTCAAGGCTTAGTTGTTGCCTGCTCATCTGGTACAGGTGGCTCCAATTCAGTTTTAAATCAGGATGTTGTTTTTGTGCCCACTTTAAATTATGAACCGGGTAATAAAACCGCAGTTCAAGCAAGTATCGGTGGGGGTCCTGAGATTATTGCCGAAATTGATACTGGTTCTGAATTAACCGTCATCAATGAAAGTTACGTTGGTAATAATATTCAGAAGACTAGTCAGATTATTCCTGTAACATATGGAGCTGGAACTAATCAGGTCTCTGGTTATCTTGCCTATGGGACTATTCAATTTACTACTACATCAGGTACTGTACTTTCTACTTCTGCTAATGCGCCCATCGTTGTTGTGACTGAAGGGAGTGTTAATCAAGGCGGTGGGAATAATGCTGTTCTTGGAATGCGTATGGATAATCAGGTTAGTTCAAGATTATTTTTGCCATATCCATATAATCAAATGATGGTATTAAATAGATCTGAGAGTTATGTCACATTTGGTTTGCTAAATAATACTCAACTTGGGAAATTTGCTACAATAAGCCAAAAGCAGATACCATGCTATAATTACAATGTTCCTGCTACTGAGTCAAATATTTGTTGGGGGACTTCTGAGAGCTCTGTAACATATACTTATTCTGAAAGTTCTGGTTTTGGCAGTAGTAATTATTCAACTGTATTTGACAGTGGTGAAGCAATAGGTAATTTTTATCTTGAATCTGTACCTTATTGGATGGTGCTTACTGGGAATGGTATCATAACTAACCAGCTAACAGCTACAATTAATACTTCTAGTGGGGTATTGCCATTACCACTTACCCAACCAATGAAATATACCCAACCAGTCAGGTCTGGTAATGTGGTTAATCCAGGAAATCAGTTATTTAATACCTACCAAGTGTTATTTGATCAGGTAAGTGGGATAATGGGTTTTGCTCCCTATACTGAAAGCTGGTAAACAAATATCAATAAGCAGTATAGTAGAAAAAAGGTAGTTCTCATTAACTACCTTTTTTACCTAAAAATAGGTCTCACTATTTAGCTAAATCCAGATTAAACCATTTTGTTTGTACATTGTCTAGGTAATTGCTATCGATATCATAACCTTTTACACGTTTATTTACTAAGCGTTGATGTGTTGGTTCGTATAGTGGGATTATTGCATATTCATTCATTGCCAGTTGGAGCGCCTGCTTATAAAGCTGTTGCTGCTGTGCTGGATTTGAAGTTGCTTCAGCTTTTGCAATAAGTGTGTCATAATTTTTATTACAGTAGTGGGAGCGGTTATTACCATTATTACAGATAAAAAGCGGAGTATAAGTAGTTACTGAGTTATAATCAGCTCCCCAGCGTCCCTGAGCGACTTCGTAATTTCCATTTTTAAGTTCAGGAAAAAGAACTTTCATTTCTTCATTTACCAATTTAACTTTTACCCCCAATGTTTCTTGCCACATTGACATCACCGAAATCATAACTTTCTTATATAAATCGTTAGTCTGATATTTGATGGTGAGAGTTAATGGGTTGTTTGGTCCATAGCCAGCTTCTTTATATAGTTCCTTTGCCATCTGAACTTGCTTGTCATGAGGCAATTTACTCCAGCTATAATTTAAATCAGCATATTTGCCATTTTCTATAGTTGGTGTTACGGTTGAGTAAAGCGGGGTTTGTCCAGCACCAAGTACTTTCTGTGTCAAATCTTCCCTATTTATTGCCATCGCTAGAGCCTGACGAAGTTTGAGGTTGTTGGCAAATTTTGGCAATTGGAAATTCAAGTTAAGATAATCCATCCTTTCCCATTTGAAGGTATGCAATTCATTAGGAAACTGTTTTTGTAATTGTTTATATTGATCAATTGGAACATTTTGCCAAGTTGTATCCAATGCTCCAGTTTTAAAATTAGATAAAGAAGCATTAGTATCAGTGAACGGGAAATATTTTACGTTCTTGATTTTGACTGAGCTTTCTTCATAAAAATTTGGATTTTTAGTAGCTAATATATAGCCGTTAACAACGTGTTCCTTTAGTATATATGCTCCGGAGGTTACCATGTGCTCTGGTTTTGTCCAGTTTTGACCATATTTTTCAATAATCTTGCGTGGAACGACAAACACATTAGGCGTCGTAATATATGATAAAAAAGCATTGGTTGGATGTTCAAGGTGGACAACAAAAGTTTCTGGGTCTAGTGCAATAACGCCCAATCTTTCTGGTTTTTCCTTGCCATCAATAATTTTCTGACCATTTAATACATCCTTTAATAAAAATGCATATGATGAGCCAGTTTTAGGGTCAATAAGTCGCCGCCATGAAAAAACAAAGTCATCTGCGGTAATTGGTGAGCCATCAGAAAATTTCAGATTATCACGCAGGTGAAACGTATAAATTTTTCCATCCGAGCTTATTTCCCAACTTTTAGCCATCCCGGGAATTGGACGATTTGCCTGATCAAAATCAACCAGTCCAGCAAATAAGTCATTAATAACCCTGTAGGTATTTCCATCCTCAGCCAGAGCTGGATCAAAGGTAGGTAATTCTGTACCCACATCGACCCTTAGAGTGTTTTCAGTGGAAGTTGAGCCATCTTTTTTGGTACAGCTACCAAGAATCAGAAGACTAGTGAAACATAGGGTATGTATTAATTTATTGATTTTCATAATGTATTTATATTCCAAATTGGACTGATTTTATTGTACTAAGCAGGATTTTAGCTTATTTTGGAGTTAATTTGTGATTGTATCATATACTTAACCAGATTAAAGCTTTTAGGGCATTGATTTTGCTTCTTACTTAATATGGTTTAGGCCATCTTATTTATAATACTTATCAAACGCTATTTAATCTGATTAAGATTTTGTAAGTTAATCAATGGTTAAACTAGCGACATACAGACATACTTGGTTTGCAGGTATTCTTCAATTCCCTGATGTCCACCTTCACGTCCGAGCCCAGACATTTTTACGCCACCAAAGGGAACATTTTCAGCAGAAATGATTCCGGTATTAACCCCAATCATCCCATATTGCAATGCTTCTGCCACATGATATATCCGTTTGATATTTTGACTAAAGAAGTAACTGGCTAAGCCATAAGGAGTACTATTAGCAAGCTTGATAACTTCATCATCGCTATCAAAACCATAGACAGCAAGGATTGGTGCAAAAATCTCTTCTTTAAAGAGGCGTAAATTTGTAGTTTCACAATTAATTAGTGTCGGCTGAAAAAAAAGCTCACCCAAATTTATATCTATATTGCCACCCGTAATCAACTGAGCATTGTTTGTAAGGGCATCTTCTACCAGACTTTTTGCGTGTATCACTGCTTTATTGTCGATAAGTGGACCTAGCTGAGTAGTGGCATCAAATCCATTACCTAATTTTAGTTTAGCAATCTCGATACCTAGTTTTTCAATTACTGTATCTCTGATTGAATTATGAATGAAAATTCGGTTTGAGCAGACACAGGTTTGACCACTATTTCTAAATTTACTTTTTATGATGCCATCAACTGCAATATCAATATCTGCATCTTCAAAAACAATTAATGGCGCATTGCCACCTAACTCCAGTGACATTTTTTTCATCGTGTTGGCGCAATTCTGATAAAGCCAAATACCAACCTCGGTCGAGCCAGTAAAAGTTAACTTACGGATAGCTGGATTTGAACAGAAAAATTCACCAATTTGCCCACTGTGTCCGTGAATAACATTTAATAGTCCAGCGGGTATGCCTGCTTTTAATCCAAGATAGGCGAGGGCATTTGCAGATAACGGAGTTTGGCTAGCTGGTTTGGCAATCATGGCACATCCAGCTGCAACTGCTGGTGCTACTTTTCTGGCAAGCATTGCATTTGGGAAATTCCATGGAGTTATTGCGGCACAAACTCCTACTGGCTCGTATTCTACCAGTATTTTTTGATTAGGCTGATTTGCTGGGATAGTTTCACCATAAATACGTTTTGCTTCTTCGGCATACCACTCAAAATAACTAGCTCCATAGAGAATTTCGCCTTTAGCTTCAGTTAATGGCTTTCCCTGTTCAAAAGTCAAAATTTTGGCTAAGTCATCAGCATTGGCAATGATTAACTCATACCATGTCTTGATGATTTTGCTCCGCTCTTTGGCTGTATATTTTTGCCATTCTTTCATGGCTAGTTGAGCTGAGTCAATTGCAAATAACAAATCCTCTTCAGTTGCTATACTGATTTTGCAAATTTCTTCATTGGTTGCCGGATTAAATACCGGGAATAAATCACGGTTTGTGTTGATCCATTTACCATCGATTAATAATCCTGTTTGAATAAGTTCAGGATTAAATAGAGTTATTTCTAGAGCCATTTAATTTATACTCCATGTTTTAGATTTATCTGATATTCTAATAGTATTGTACTCCACTAAATTGGACTAACAATAGTTTTTATGATATTGCATAATTCAGGCTGGCAGAGATTTTTATAATCTTGCTTGCCACTATTCCCGGTGTGTTAATTTATGTATAACACACCTTTTTAACAGGATTAATCATGACAGAAATTCTTAATGTCTTATTATGTTTTGCTATTGGTTTGATGTTTTTTGGTTGAACAAAATTCATCTATTGATAGTATTTGACCTTGATACCAAAACTTTCGATTCGATTTGCCATTTCAGCAAGAAAATCCAGACTAACCTGACTTATATTATCTCCTTCTGGAAGTGCTGGATTGCGGGCTGTTGAATAAATTAAAACGCCTTTAATCATCCGGTGAATATTATGAATCAGTTCAATAAAATTATCTACTTCTTCTTTTGCGGGATCAATATTTGCTGTTTTGAACCAACAGCTTTGTATCCACGTAGGACATATAGCTGAGGCTATTTTTAGCCGTTCCAGAATACCATCCAGATGTAAATTCACTTGGTTAACTTCCGCGATTCCATTGGTACTAACTCTGTCAATTTTAAACCATAATTCACCGTTATTTTCGGCAATGATTTTTAACCCTTCCTGGGTCGCAGTTAAATGCATTTCGCTACCATTACTAATTAGAATTGTTTTTACATCTGATCCGATTTGGTATTTTTTACGAAGTTTAGCAATAATTTGTGTAACTGCCATAAAATCTTTGGATAATGTTGATTCGCCATTTCCCGATAGACAAATATCATTAAATCGTTGTAATCCAGCTGGTGCATGAGTAATTATAAAATCACCATGAATGATCCACTCGAGCATCACATCTAGCTCATGTTCAAGTTTGTCAAGATCAATACTATCTGGTTTACCACGCACTAAACCCTCAACTTGACAGTAAACACAACGCCAATTACAAGCATTATTTATGTTTAGGTTAATCCCAAGTGATACACCTTGAGCTCGCCGTGAAACAACTGGGTAAACATAGACACATTCTTTAAAATGTCGTGAATGGTCGCTAAAAGTCAATAGATTAATTTTGGTCATGATTATTTCTTTAAAATCGAACTACTAAATTTTAATTTCAGATGTGATTTTACTAGATAGAAGAGTCTAGAGGGTAGCAATATATAAAAAAGCCGCACCAAGAGGGATAATGGTGCGGACTAGAGGAAAAACTACTGCGTTAAAGAAGAAATAGTGGCTGCTATCTTTTTTATCCACAATAGTCAGATGTGGATTCTATCATTAAAAATAATAAGTAAAATAGTGTGTTTTTGTTCAGTTGACAGTGGCGAATATAGTTGTTATACTTCTTGAAAATTTAATAAGTAGTTTCCTTATGGAGGAACAAAAAATTAAAGAAGTTACATGGCAGCAAACTAAAATTCGTAATGCTGAAGAATATCAGAATAAAATTTTTGATTCATTGAATAATCAAAGCTATGTCAGCAAAAAAGATAAACGAATTACTTTAACTAATGGAGATGAATATACTGAATTTATCTCATGTAGTTACTTGGGGTTAGATCAAGATGTACGGATCCTTACTGCTGCATCGAGGAATCTTGAGCGAGCCGGCTTCTCTTTTTCTTCAGCAAGGACACGAATGAAGTATTCTGGACTTGATGAGTTAGAAAATCTTTTAAACCAGGTTTTTATGGCAAGCACAGTGTGTTTTTCAACTGTACATCTTGTTCATCTTGGGCTGATTCCATTATTAGGCTCTGGCGAAATACCTGGTTTTAAAATTAGGTCAGCCCCCCATTTTATTCTAGATAAGTATGTCCATGCATCAATTCAGATTAATCGTGGCTTGATGACGCAATTTGGCAATGTTTCGCTAGTAGATTTTAATGAAGTTGATAGCTTGCTAAAAATTATTAAGAGTACTAGTAGTGAAGGAAATACACCGATTTTAATTTGTGATAGTGTTGGTTCTATGGGCAGTACCGCTAATATTAAGCTGCTGGTAGAGCTTATAAAACAATATGATGGCTATTTATATCTTGATGATGCACATGGGATGTCAACATTTGGAACACATGGTAATGGTTATGCAATGATGGTTCTTGAAGATGTTCTTGATGACCGTATAATTTTAACTACTTCACTGTCAAAAGCATTTGGTACTTACGGCGGGTTAGCCATAGTTAAAAATCCCAAGGCGGCTGAATTTATTAAAAAATTCTGTAGTACTTATATTTTTTCAGGCTCACTGGCAACACCATTAATTGAAGCATCAATTGTTTCTGCCAAGATACATTTAAGTGAAGAAATCTATCAGCTTCAGGATGCAGTATCAGATAATTTATTATTATTTGATACGATTATAAGTCCTAACATTCGAATTATTAACCGGAATTCAGCAGTTAGTATTCGTGGATGGTATATCGGTGGTGAATTTGAGGCAATAACGGCAGGAGAATATCTTAAAGAACATGGAATTTTGGCTACTGTTGCAACTTATCCTTCTACACCGAAACATCAAAGTTTAATAAGATTTGGCATTTGTAGTAATCATACCGAGGCGGAGATAATAAAGTTATGTACACTCATAAATCTGAAATAATAAATCATTATATCTATGTAGTTGAACACTTTTTAGGGAGTATGTATCTGAAAGATACTAATTCTAAATATATGGCAGTAAGTAATAAACTTGCTCTTGAATGTGGCTTCTCAGATCCGATTCAAATGATAGGTAAGTCAGATTATGATTTGGGGTGGGATGAATTGGCGGAGCAATTTAGAGAAAATGACTTATTTATTATCCAAAGCCAACAAAAACATGTTTCAAAATATCTAATGCCACAACTTAATGAAGCTGGTACTTATATGATGATTAAGACTGAGAAAAGTCCAATTTTGGATGAAAAGAATAAAGTAATAGCAATATTGGGTGTATCTATGGATATTTCTCCAGATATCAGTACAATATTTGAAAATTTTGGCGATAAATTATATACTAAAGATGTAAATTTGGGATTAACTGAGCTTGAAAGTAAAATTTTTCTGCTACTGACTTTAGGAAAACCCTTGAAAGATATCGGAGAATATCTATCCAGGCAGGGGATAGTAATTGACATTGAAGCCTTAATGTATTTAAAGCGACAAATATTCCGTAAATTAAATATTAATTCTTTAGCTGGATTAATTCAGTTTTATACAGATATGGGTGTAGATAATTTATCAAATACAATAATTAGAAAGTTGATTGGATCATACTAAAGTATGGACTTGATAATTTTTGTGCAATGTGTGATTTATGGACATTGCACACAAATAAAATTTAGCTACTGCCCGCCACGTACAGCTAAAACATTCCAATTACTACTACTAGGTATGCTAAACTGTCTGGGCGACCCAGTACCTAACCCTACCGCATAAGCACCTGAACTACCTGTCGTAGATG
Source organism: Aquella oligotrophica (assembly GCF_002892535.1). Classification (NCBI taxonomy): domain Bacteria; kingdom Pseudomonadati; phylum Pseudomonadota; class Betaproteobacteria; order Neisseriales; family Neisseriaceae; genus Aquella; species Aquella oligotrophica. Next base: position 1,313,911 of record NZ_CP024847.1, read on the forward strand.
TCCAAGAACCATTGCTTGCTGGAGTAGTACCGCTGTTTCCGCTTCCAGTAAATCCCTGTGTTGCAAGCCATAAAGAAGTATTGGATCCGGCTGCACCATAATTTAGCAAGCTAAATACTTCATTAATATTTGGCAAGCGCCAATCAGTATAACCACATAGCTGATACCCGGTAGCATTGCTATTAGTATTCATTTGGATTATTTTATACTGGGCAGAACCAGCAAGCGCACTGCTATCCCACGTGCCAGTACCTAATATATTAAAATTTTTTGGCCACATCAATCCGCTAAGATTATCAATCATACAATTACCACTGACATCTACCATGAATCTTGTAGTCGGCCATTCTTTACCGATGCCAGCCATTAAGCTGTCTCCAGGCATATCTTTAGCTACCTTGGTGACATTACCACGCACTAGCCAAGCATTATTCGTGCCAGTTCTAGGCACTCCTGGAGTATATGTGCTGCTGTGTAGAAAAACAAGCCAAGCTAAGTTATTATTAACTGAATTAACAGCAGTGGCTGACCAATAACCAGTACCGTTTGGAGCGCCACTATCATTGCCAGTAAATCCTTGGGTTGCAAGCCATGCAGCGGTGTCATTGTCTGCTGCTGAGTAATTAAATAGGCTTAATAATTCTTTTTCAGTGGGTAATCTCCAGTCCGTATAACCACACTTCCCACCTCCTGCGTTAAAATTTATTGCTGCTGCTTGCGCACTACCAACTGCTGCGGTATCACTCCATGTGCAGGCTCTATTGGGGCAAACTTCATTGGCATTAGTTAGCCATTCAACACCAGTCAGATTATCTTTTTTGGAGTCGGTGCAGGTGCCACCACCATTTTGGCTACCGTCAACAAAGCGTGGATTAACTGAACCACCACTACCGTAGGTAATTCCAGTCCCAGCTGTTATTGTATCACCTGGCATTACTGCCTGAAGGTACACATACGGTGTAGTTATACTATAATCTATCTGATTATTATTTACTCCGTATATCGTATCAATATTGCTTGCTACCAGACTGATACTAGTATCTGAAGGTATGAATGGATCATGGTCAATCAAGCCAACTGTGCTATTCTCAAATCCAGTGTACCATGGAATTACTGTGAAATTACAGCTAGTCGTGAGCCCACCAACGGTTAGTGTACATGGACTTGGATCCGATATTACTGTTCCAGTTACTGAGTTTGCCAGTGTAGCGGTTACCGTTGAGATAGCTCCTATTGCAGTACCGCTTATTTGGGCAGTAAATGTAATTGGAACTGTCCCCATTACATTTGCTGGAGTATTTCCATTTATATTACTAATTGTAACTCCATAACTTGGCGTTGGTACAGGTGTCGGAGATGGAGCTGGCGTTGGGGATGGTCCGGTTGGGTTAATATTTTGATCCACTACACCGGAAGTGCTTGTCTGGTTTTGTCCATTGTCATATGTTACAGTTATCTTCCCAGTAGTTGGTGGGACGGTTTTATTTTTAAGTTTGAATGTTGCGATAGTCGTCTTTTTAGCGGCTAAAGCAGACGGAGTAAATAGGATTTCAAAATTATCATTACTTGATGCTATTTGCTCAAGTTGTAGCGAAGTATCACCGATGTTAACTATGGTTATGATCTGATCTGGGTTACTTTCTGTTAAATAAATCGCTGTTGGTAATAATTCAGCTATACCGAGATTTTCTTTTGTAGCTAGTGTTGTACTTGTTGTGGCTGTTGACTCTATAGTTGTATTACCATTAATAAATTGCTGAGTTTGTACTCTGATTGCCTGAGTGATATTACTGACCAATGGCACTGGAAGTAATATATTAAAAGTAGAACCTTGTTTATTGCTAATGTCACCGATTAATATTTGATTGGGTAGTTCTACACCATTCTCATTTACGAGAACTATTTTGTTAAAGTTACCCGCATTGGCTGATGCTACTAATCCACTAACCAATATATATGGCGTACCCGTAATTACTGTCTGATAGTAGCTTAAGGTTATTCCATCTGCTCCATTCAGGCTATTATACGCTGCTTGCTCCACTCCTATGGTTGGAGAAAGAATATTAGATTCACTTATTTTATTTATCAGGCTGTCATTATTAATGATATTAAACCTTAGGCTTCCTGCCATTGCTTCATCTGAAATGGTTAGCTTTATATTACATTGGCTATGAGCGGCGACCGAAGCACAATTTTTTGCACTGGTGCTTTCTATACTAGCGCCATTCCCACCACCAATTAAATTACCTAAAGAGTACTCCAGCTGGTTGTGGTTTACTGTAGTTGAGTTATTAATTACTACATAAGCTGAGCCTATCTCACCTGGCTTACTATAGATTGTTTTGGGAGCAATTACCGCTAACGAATTAATATTTCCATCATTGGAGCTACTACCGATATTAGTGTTGCATGCAGCTAAAATAACGGTGCCCAGTAACGAGATACTCATATCTTTTATAAAATATTTTTTCATTATTGATTACCTAACATCACCTTGCTTGATTATAAAAATTGTAACAATTACAGCAAAAAAAGTAAAGGTATATTTTTGCTCACGTAATTATATTGATAGCTTTTATGCCATGTTAAGTGTGTTTTTGTGCACCCTTGATGATGCTTGGATCTACTTATTTGGTAGAGTTAAACCAATATTCATACCCTGAATAAAAATCTACTTTCTAAAAAAAAGCCTAATAATTATAATTCGACTCACGCCTGATATCAGGTGTCATTGGTTTTCTATTTTTGTTAAAAGTGAGATATGAATAATTATAACCTTGTTTTACCAGAGGAGTACTCTTCTGCCCACCTTGACTTTATTGAATCCGTATCGCAATCAATGCAACTACTTTCTTCCCAGCTACACCTGATTTTTAGTGCCAAGGATATTCAGTCTAGGCATATTATTTCGACAGATACCTATGCTCACATAGTTGGGGTTAATTCTGTGAGTGAGGTAATTGGCAAACTGGATGCTGAATTCCCGAGCTATATTAATAGTCGACTTCCAAATGAATTTGTAGCTCAGGATCAAATTTTGCTTAAGTCGATGGATGTCAATAAAACGATTGAAACAATAAACACTACCCATTATGGTGATGGACTAAAAAGTAGGCGGTGCAAAAAAAGTTTATTGCATCATAAAGAGACAAACTCTATTTTAGGTATTGTTCTTACCCTACAGGAAATTGATCTGCTTGATGCCTTAAACATTCTGCCGCAATATTCTTTTAATTCTGGAATCTGGGGAATTTGTCAGACAAATAATAGTTTGGCTACTTCGTTGATTGATAATAAATTGGAGCTACTAAATGAATACGAACGCGAAATTTGCTTTCTAATTATTCATCAATGGACGCCTAATCAGATTGCGGTATTTATGAATACATTTAGACCAGTAGATAAACCACGTACTGCTGATACGATTATAAAAAAGAGGAACTATATTTGCCAGAAGCTTGGGTTAAGGTTAAATAGTAGCTATGCCTTATCAGAGTATTTAATGGCTACAAATCTGAGATTCCAGATTCCAGAATCATTTTATTCTAAAAATATTGGATCTAGAGCTTTCAGATTCAGTTAGGTATAGATTGCTGCCAGGGTATAGTCCAAAAATTAGGACTTGTTTGAAAATTTATAAATTGTCATAATTCTTCTCGCTAGCAATAAATTTAATCTTGTTAATATTTTTGTATAATTTAGGAAGGTTCTAATAATGAAAAGGAAACATCTTTTACTAGTCTTAATGGGGCTATCTACTTTTTTAACTGCTTGTAATTCCGGAGGCGGAACAAATTCAACAGCTACTAGTTTAGACACTAAAGCTGTTACTCCAGTGGCTGAAAGTAGTCCACCTACTTCAGGTACGCAAACATCTGCCCTTAAAGTAGCACCTATAAATGCTAATGTTATCTATTTAAGTGCTGCAGATGATCTTCATAAAACTGGACTGAAAGGTGGGGCTAGTAGTATGACTGGCTTACACTCAAATCTTTCAACTAAAATGCTGTCTAGTGAATCCTCTATCCAAAATACAGTAGGCTGGGTTTCTTCGACAAACTCACTAGCACCACAATCTTGTTGGAATTATACTTTTTACCTCTCCACTAGCAGTTCGCAGGCTAGTGGCTCGGCTTCGTTATCAGCAAGTCAGTTGCTTACTCAATCTGGACTAACCTATTCGACAAAAGAAGCGGTAAGTGTTATTGATAGCCTAGGTGATAGTGCTTCTGCTTCATATAGTATGTCGAGTTTATTTGGTAAAGAGAATCAAGGTTTGACTCTTGGTGTTGACTCCTCTTTGTATGTAATGGGAAATGTACAGGTAACTGGGCTTAATTCTATTGGGCAAAACCTGCTACAAAATCAGCCAAATCAGTTCTATACCCAGTGTGGAGATAAGGTAGTACAATCCTTGCCCTTGACGCTTGGTATTAAATATATGCAAACATATAGTTTTGAATCAGAAGGATATAATGTAGCAACTAGTGCCATGCTAAGTACACATCAATCAAGTGGTTCTGCTTTTGAACAAACTGCTGTTGATTTAAGTACTTCATTGTATTTCTCGATGGGGCAAACTTGGATGGCTGGAAGTATAACCAATAATACTATTGTAAATGGAAATCTGATTGAGGCTGATGTATTAACCAATGCTGCACCTTATTTATCTTCATGTATTGAGAGTGTCGGTAATACTGCATTAGCTAGTTGTTCAACTGGAGTTTCAATGCTTGCCCAAGCTGCCCAGCAATCATATAATGCAGCAGTAGGTGCAGTAAATGAGAATAATTGGCAGGCATGGTTTAATTTAGATTATGGACGTTTTGCCAATAAAGCAACTTTTATTTCTACTGATAATGAATTAAAGATTATTGCACCCAATGCCGCAAATATCCTAAATTATTCAAAGTTTGGTACTTATCAAAATGCCATTATCAGAAATGTAAATGTTCTACGCGATTTAGCTACTGCAAATGATTATTTTCATATCATTGGTAGTGGATTAAGTCATTTACCACAAGATTTTATTGCTGGTTTGACTCCATATGCCGCTAATCCAGGCTTATTATCACAGAATTATAGTGGTGCGGTGGTTGCTCCTTTAAATGCTTTATCAGATAAAGTAAATAAGTGTATAAACGCAACTAATGACGCAGACATTGATACTCAGTGTTCACAGCTGGATGAGCATGAAACAGTTACTCATATTTTTGATGCATATTATAATTTGACAACGCCAATTACCAATCTTAAATCAGCTCTTAACCTAACATTACGAGCATTTGTATATAAAGATATAGTAAAAACCACCTCAAAATATGTTCCTAGTGAAATTGGTTCTTTTATTGTTTATTTGCCAGCAAATATTGATGCAAATAATAACCTCTCACCTTATACGCTAGTCACGATTCCACGTACCTTGGGAACAGGTACAAACCCAGTTTATGCTGCCGCTTATCAACTTAGATCACCTAATCCAAATCAGATATTTTGGGATGATTTAAGCTCCATGACTGATGATAGAAATAGTGCTGCATTATACAGTCAGGCTAGTTCGGGTGCTCTTGGAGAGTTATATGGGTACAATGAAACATTGATTCCTACGCAATGGCGTTGGTTATCTGCTATTTCAGATAGTGTAACTGCTGCTGGTGTAGGTACTCAAAATTGTAGTCCTTTTGGTGTAGCTAGTAGTGGTTGCATGTATACTGTAAATACCTATTTTGACCCAGCAGTACTTGCCAATAATACACCATTAACTTTAATCCAGCAAAAAATAACTGATACTTATGATCCGGCACTAGAAGCGTCTGGAAACTTAATTTATAGTAGTAATGAATTTGCCACATTATATCCGTGGGAATAAATTTCATTCCGTATATTTGATTAGTAGTTTAGACAGTCGAATTGAAGTATTTAGTTTAAATAAATTTTATTTTAGGAATTAATATGAAAAGGTTATTATTAGCTTTTGTTACCGTTTTTGCTTGTATAAATGTTTATGCATGGGGATCAGATGTAACTTATAAAGATATGCCAAATTCAATGAGTATAGTGAACCCATTTCCTCCGGAAGCGATAGTAGTTAATCCTTCAGGTCCATCTCAGGATCCGAATAGCTATAATAAATTTACTCCAACTGGACGTAACAATACCGGGATCTTGCAAATGGTTGGTATGATGTTTATCTATTTAGGTCACCACACACATTAAGTAAAGTATGTACGTATCAAGTTAATGACTGGAATTCTGGCGCAGCAGGCAGTCAGACTCATCATTATTGTATTCACGCTTCTGGAGCATGCCAGATCTGGGCTCCTAATACAGCCGGAAGTTTTCAATTATTTCTTCGCGATTTTGCCGGGCAGAATATTCAATCATCTGCAGGAAACTGTAGTGGAGGGCACTAATAATAGGTTATTTAGAAATAAAGAGCCACGCGATTATCTTGTGGCTTTTTCTTTTAAAAATTTCTCAAGCTGATTGAGGTGTGTTTTTATGTAGGGTAAACAAAAGGCGAGATTTAGAGGTAGCATACAGAAGTTAAAATGTGAAACTTTAGGCTTAGCTAATGATACCAAGCTGATTATTATGGTTTTATTTAAGACTAAGTACAATAAATCTTTATATATTTAATGAGGCTCTGTTTGTTGAATGAAAAGAAAATTATTAATTCCTTTTTTAGTTGGATTATTATCATTTTTTGTTGTTAGTTGTAGCGGAACAACGACATCTACTGCCACATGTGAGTCATGTATGGTAAATCAAGCTACAGTTAGTTTAGATAGTTCTAGTGGCGGTGTAAGTAATGGAGAAACAGATGTCTCACTAACGCCTTTAGTCGTATTGAAGTATTCGCAGCCAATGAATCCACAAACAGTATCTTCTAATACTGTGTGGTTATCAACTTCTGCTTCATTTGAAAGCATGGATCATCAGGGAGACATAGCGATAAGTGACATTATTGCAAATACAGGCTATACAGAGTTTTCTTTCAGCACTGAATCTGCGTTACTACCCAATACCACTTATTATATAACCGTTACCGATGATAATAAAACAGTAAATGGTTTTTCGGTTAGTGGACAGTTTAGTTTTACCACTGGTGATTTTACTAAACCGACTGTCGGACTTATCGCGCCAACAAATGGTAGCAATGTAGTTGGATTAAATCCAAATATACAATTAAGGTTTAGTGAGTCGGTAGAGAATGTGAATCATCAAACTATTCTTATACATAAAGATAGTTTAGATGGTACTGTCATACCCATTAGCACAATAATTGCAGGGGAAAATAACACTTATATCTTTAGCATGACAGATTCTTTAGCTCCTGATTCTACTTACTATATAGTTTTAACTGATCAAATTACCGATTTGGCTGGAAATCATTTAAAAGAAACCAGTTTTTATTTCACTACTCTGCAAGCAGATAGCGGCACAAAACCTGAAGTGAGTTTGCTTAGTCCAAGTAACAATGCCACTGAAGTTACTACCACTCCTAACATTGAAATAAAGTTTAGTGAGGCTATAGTTAATGTAGATTCTAGTACGGTAACTCTTCATTCTGGTAGCATTGATGGTCCGCTAGTGCAAATTGGATCAATTGTTGCTGGTGCTGATAACACCTATCTTTTTAATCCCCAAGCTACATTACTTGACAATACGACCTATTACATAGTCTTAAGTAATGGAATAACCAATTCTAAAGGAAACTCACTAAATCCGACTAGTTTTGTATTTACAACAGGCGATTATACTGCTCCTGATGTTACTATACTTGAACCTTTAGATAATGCAACTGATGTTGAATTAGCCCCTACAATTAAAATTAAATTTAGCGAAGCGGTACAAAACATTAATTCTTCAACAATTACATTACGGCGTGGTAGTCCTGATGAAGATATCGTAGCCATCAGTCAGATTACAGATGAGGGGAATAATACCTATAGTTTTACACCAACCACCCCATTGTCTCCGAATATTAATTATTATGTAGTGCTAAATAATCAAATTACGGATAATTTTGGTAATAATCTACCTCCTACTAATTTTCGCTTTACAACTATAAATATTTTAGGTGCTGCGTATATTGTTAGTCGTGATAATAATGAAATTACCCTTTGTGATATTTATCCTGATAATAGCCTCAATAATTGCCATGCTACAGCCGCTATTAATAGTCCAAGTAGTCAAGCTTTCTTTAATGCAGATAAATCTGCTGTATATATTCTGGCAGCAGGAGGGAATCCAGAACTGGATCGTTGTGATATTAATGCAGACAAGAGCTTAGGTAATTGTAACAGTATTGGAAGTGTACCTGCTGGAACCAGCATTATGACAGTGAATTCCACTGCAACGATGGTATATTTAGGCAGTGTTTCACCTAGTTCAGTTATTTACGCCTGCCCGATAGTTAATAATTTATTAGGTATGTGTAATTCGGTATCGGCTGCTAACTTTATTTTCCCATTAGCTATTACTCTTGATAATACGGCAACAACTGCCTACGTTTCAACATGGGGTAGTGGCTTTGGGGATGGGAAAGTTCAGGCATGTCCAGTGCAGGGAGATGGTTCATTTGGAGTCTGTATTGCAGCAGTCAGTGCTACAGAGCCAAGTAGTGTAGTTTTTAATTCCGCAGGTGATCGAGCATATATTGGACAGTATGCTGGTAGTAATTTGAATATGTGCCAGGTTTCTGGAGATAGTACTTTTAATAGTTGCAATACTATTGGTAGTGGTTTTATGTCTGCTACAAGTCTAGCCTTTACAATGGGAGACGGAATAGCATATGTAACTGATCGTAGTGCTAATAGAGTATCCATGTGTGAGGTTGAAATTGATGGCACTTTCAGTAATTGTACTTATACGGTGACTGGAATTACTCAGCCATTTTGGATTACACTTAATTATTATTAATTTTAAATTTTGGAGGATCTAATGAGTAAATTAATTATTCGTCAATTAATTGCTGAATTTACAGGCACTTTTATTTTGGCTAGTGTTATATTAAATTCAATGAGTGGACCCGCATTTCCTATCGCAACTCCTGTCATTGCTGGGCTAACACTTACACTTCTAGTTTATCTTTTGGGTGGTATTTCTGGGTGTCAGATTAATCCAGCTATAACGTTTGGTTTGATGGTAACTAGGAAAACACCATTTAAAACTGCCAGTTGCTACATTTTGGTACAAGTAGCAGCAGGAGTTACAGCATTTTTGTTTGTAAGTGCTTATGGAAGCGATGGATTGCAAAATATTAACCTAGATTATACCTTGTCTTCTTCTATTGGTGAAATCGTTGGCATGGCTTTTTTTGGATTTGGGGTTGCTTCAGTTTTAAATTCAGGTATTAGTCGAGAATTAAGTGGCATTAGTGTTGGAATGTCTTTATTTATTGGAATAATAATTGCACATCATTATTCTATGGGAGTACTAAATCCTGCAGTTGCTATAGCTGGACACATATGGAGTATCTTCTATTTGTTATTCCCATTGATTGGGTCAACAATAGGAATGCTAGTGAGTAATACTATTTTTCAGTTAGAGAGAGAATAGTTGATAATAATGGCAAAATTTAATTGTCAGAATAGCTGATTTGATGTACCAACTATTAAAGGTCTATTTTTTGTTTAGGAATAGTGTTTGAATCTACAAAATCATAATTTGTTTAAAAGGAATTTATACGTATGAATAGAAAACATATTACAAAATTGAAAGTGGCTGGGATAATGTTAGCGCTAGCTCCTATGCTAGCTACAGCTGGAGGATATAGCTGGTATCGGAATATTTACAATACTAGTGATACTTCTTTTGGTTTATGGGTGGAGAATAGTTATCAGGGGAATTACTACGTTACCTGTAACGGTATTACTTATAAAAACCCCTCTATGCTAACAATAGCTCCAGGGCAAACTTGTAAGACAAAATCCACTACAACAGATACAAGACACTCAACTTATATTGCCTTTATTGGGCGGCAAGATACAGTATGGCATAAATACAATTTGAAAGGTACCTTTGCTGGTAGTGACCCTACTGCATATGGGTTTAATTGTCAATATGATCTGTACACAAAGACAAAACCTGTTATTGATGCCGGAGGCATGGCATTAAATGGATACCCGAAGGGTACCCAACCGATTGGTAGTTCTTCCGATTACAACTGCGATGGTTTAAAACTCTTTAGTGGTGCTACTCACGTAGGTTATGCTGGTGGTGATATTTGGTTTCATAGCAATGAACCGCTTATAGGAGGTGAACTTATATGGCCTATAGAAGCTAGTAAAGCTGCTATTGTTTACAACTATGCACCTTATAAAATTTCAATTGATGGTTTTGTAAGTAAGGGAGGTATTAAGCTCACATATAGTAATTCTTCCGCCATATTTGAAAGTGAAGAAATTGAGATTATTCCTGATGGTAGCAGTATTGAGTTAAATCATGATTCAAAGGAATTTCAGATTGATCCAGCAAAGCTAGATATAAAAGGCAATTTAATACCTGGGGTGGTAAGTGTTGACTATAAGAAAGATAATATAGATAATACACTTCTTGGGGGGTATCACGTTTATAATGAAGAAACACATAAACTAATAGATCTTGATGTAAAAAATTTCTCAATATATGATATTTCAACAGGAGGAGGGAAATTTGATTACTGGATTCATTCTCCAGATGGGGTGGCACATAAAATGAGGGTTTTACTGAATGTTGCACCTTATGAAAAAGGCAGCATTGCAGACGCTCCTGGCAGTATAGTAGTTTGTCCTGTCGGCTATGAAGGTATTGAAGCATGTAAATAAGCATTGTTAAGATAATTGGAATTTGGACGATTTAACAACTATCAAATTCCAATAAACTATTATGCATATTGTTCCATTGCTGGACTTGGCACATACATGGCAGTATTTTATTTATACTTTATATAGGTATGATACAATAAATACTGTCTAGGTTTTCTTTGCCAAATTTATTGGTACGGAATCCTATTTTATAAAAAGTGCCATTATGAAACTGAGTAGTGATCAAGAGTTTTTAAATAATCTAATCAAATACGTAGATGTTCTTGTTAATACTTTTAATGACAATAATCTTGTTGCAATTAAAGATATGAATTTAAATTACGTATATGTTTCTGAGAGATTTGCTAAAGATGTATTTGGTTCAAATCCAGACAGCATTATTGACAAATCAGATTTGGATTTAAAGTTTCCTCAATTAGAAGCTTTTTGTAAAGCTTCACATGATGAAGATCTTCGGGTTTTATCAAGCCCTGATCAGGTTACTTTTTTAAAAATTTATGCTTTTTCAAGCGGGCTTAAACCTGTTATTTTCAATAAAGCACCATTAATTAATAAGGATACCGGTGCAAGTGTTGGTCTCGCAATTCGTGCATTCCATTTGAAAGCAATGAATTTAACTCAGAAAATTATTCATGCCTTTCATATTCGTTTGGGAGTACCCAGACATAAAGTTAAATTAACTCCTCCACCTCGTTTATCCCCACGGGAACAACAAGTCACATTTTTGTTTTTAGCTAATTTTGCTAGTGCTGACATTGCAAATATTATTAATCAAATTGAGGGAAAAAATATTTCCAAAAGCTATATTGATAAGGTCTTTGCAGAGCAACTGTATGTAAAATTCAATGTTAATGACCGTAAAAGCCTCTATGATAAAATGGTTGCATATGGTTTTAGCGATTCACCACCACCAAGATTACTAAGCAACTGTTCGATTGAAATTACTAATCTAATGGATATCTAATTACATAATAGTTTTGTCCCTTATTCATATATCACACGATTAACTGAGTGTAATTTATATTATTAGTTAGTTCTAAGATTAAGACATGCCTGAACAAATACACACTGCTTAATTTTATCATTGCTGACATATAATCTCCACCTGTAAAGTTTCCAAACTATCTCAGAATGCAATTGCTGAAGTCATTATTCATATAATATTTTTCTTCTTAGTTTTATTATTGATATTACTTATCAATTGCAAAGCACTGCTATTAAATGTAAGGGGGATGATCATATGAAGAAGATAAATAAAAAACTACTAGTTGCCTGTGCACTAAATTTATTATCTTTATCTGAATTAATAGATTTAACAATCATTGGCATAGCTATCCCTCACATAATGGGAAGTTTAAATGCTGATTTACAAGATGTATCATTAACCATGACAAACTATATGGTAGCTATAGCTATGGTTATTCCGCTGAGTGGAAGCGTGATAAATAAATTTGGAATTAAAAAAACAGCGTTAATTTCTACTTTCATATTTGGTTTTGCTTCTCTAGGGTGTGGTCTTTCGACTAATATGACTGGACTAGTCATAGCCCGTTTTATTCAAGGGCTTGGTGGTGCCTTCTTGCCTACTCTGGCGCAAGCTTATTCAGCCAGTAACTTTAGTGGAAAGTTGCGTGTGAGAATGCTTAATATTCATGCCTTATTTCTGATACTTGGTCCTATCATTGGTCCCTCGCTTGGGGGCTTTTTGGTAGAGTCTCTTACATGGCGATGGATTTTCTTTATTAATATTCCGATTTGTATCATTTCAGGAATATTAATAATTATTTTTGCTACTAAAGATAGTGTAATACAAACTAGGATAGATTTTCCAAGTTTTGTATTCCTAGCTATTGCCGTAGGGTTATTTGAGTTTTTGCTGGATAAAGGAAATAGGTATGGGTGGTTTGAATCTAATCTATTAATTTCAGTTTTTGTCGGATCAGTTTTGGCATTAATATTTTTTAGTTGGCGTGCATTACTTGGTAAATCAATAATTAATTTCAGGATTTTTCGTTATTATAACTATACATTATCTTGTGTAGCTATATTTATTTATATGATAGTAATGATTGGATCATTCGTGTATTTCCCCGCCTTACTACAATTAGGATATGATTGCTCAGCTTCAGAAACCGGAAAAATAATTGCGATTAGGGGTATCTCAGCACTTTTGGGTGCTTTAGTTTTTTTTCGATTAAATAAAATATTTGGACTTAAAGTAATAATGTTACTGGGGGTAGCCTTTCTTAGCATATCAACATATTTACTAACTAGAATTTCACCAAATTATAATTTGAATTATTTTTTGCTTATTTTAATAATACAAGGGATAGGAGTTGCGGGAGTATTCATTAATATTTTTGAAATAGCGTATTTTGGGTTATCTAAAGTAGATAATAATGATGCGGCTGGAATACATAATTTCTTTCGAAATTTAGGGAACTCAATTGGTACATCGCTTACCGCCAGCATACTAACACATCAGCAACAGCTCTATTGGCATAATATGGCAATTAATGCAAATCTTTCTGTAAAAACTTTTCAAAATATCAGCCCAAATGAGGATATGAATATTTTATTGATCATACAGCAAATTAAAAGGCAATCTTATTTGCTCGCAAATATAAATTTTTTCGTTTTAACCTTATTTGGAACAGTAATTTTAATCTGTATTTCCTTCTTTTTTATTGAGGCACGAAAGTAAAGTATTATGATTTTCCGAAATAGAATTAAGTATTTTGTATTAGGTGGAGCCTTATGTTTGATCGTCACTTATAGTTTAGCTGTGTTTTTCCATTATAAAAGATTATATCCGTCAACAAATAATGCATATGTAAATGCGGGAATAGTTAATGTGACTTCTGAAGTAAATGGCTATATAGAAAGCTTAGTAGTTTCTGATGGGGTTAAGGTAAGTGAGGGTGATTTATTATTTACTATCAGACCAGATAAGCTTAATTACTATTTAGAGGAAGCAAATAATAATTATTTAGGGCAAATCTCTCAAGTGAAAAAAATAGATAGTCAAATATTTGCTCAAAAGGCCCAAATTATCAAAGATAGGGCTACTTATAAATTTACTTTGGATAAAGTAAAACGATATAAACTTCTTTTTGATAATGAAACTATCTCCGAACAAAGTTATCAAAACTCGATTGTGGAAAATGAGGGAGCTAGAACTCAATTAGATATCGATAATCGACTGCTGCAACAATATATTGATGAAAAAAACTCTGCTATTCAAAAGCAAAAAGCACTTTATTCTCAAGTGAAAATTAACAACTCTACTTTAAATCAGTCTAAATATACTGCGCCAGTAAATGGCTATATTGTAGATTTAGGTACTTTAAATAGTGGCGAATATGTAACCACAGGTAAGCCATTATTTAGCATCGTTAATGATAATAACTGGTGGGTAGATGCTAACTTCAAAGAAGATCAATTAAATTCAATAAGAATTGGTCAAAAAGCTGAAATTGAGCTTGATATGTATAAACATATATATAGTGGACAGGTAGTTAGTATTAGTTATGCCAGTGGTAGTACCTTTGCTATATTACCAACGCAAAATGCAACGGGAAATTGGATAAAAGTACCTCAGCGATTTACAGTAAAAATAAAATTAAATAATGATTTAAACTTTCCTTTAAGAGTAGGAGCAAGTAGTAAAGTCACAGTTTTACCCGAGAAATAAGATGAACTCTTTAAAAATTTTAATAATTTCTACTACAACAATGTTTGTAATTGTTGGTTGTAGCTTCTTTACGCCTAATTATAATAAACCTCATATTGAGGCTCCTCAATCTTGGAGAAGTAATGAAAGCGCAGCACAAACATTAAATGAAAGTAATTTTTCTAAAGTAATGTGGTGGCATAAATTTAATGATGCAGCTTTAGATAATTTGATTAATCAAGCTTTAGATAATAATAGTTCAATTCAGATTGCGATTGGTAATATTTTAGCTGCTCAGGGAGTATTAAAAAAAATAAAGTTAAACTGGGTTCCAGCAATCTATTTGGGTGGGGCAGGTGGGGTCGGGCAGACTTTTAATTCTGATACTAGATCAAATAATCCTATAGTTAGTTCCTCTGTCCCGAGTAGCGCAAATTTTTATTATTATGATGCGGGACTTGTACCTGCTTATTCGATAAATATATTCAAACAGTTTAGAGAAACTGATATTGCTAAAGCAAACTTATCTGCAGCTAAATATGCTAAGGATGCGGCTCAATTATCTGTAATAAGTCAAGTAGTAGGGAGCTACTTTACTATTATTGCGCTTAAGAAAGAATTAGATATTCAGGAGCAAATTATTAGTGATATTAAAGAATTAATTAGGTTAAATAAATTACAACATACGAATGGGATTATATCGGGTTCACAATTGGAGTCATCTACACAACAACTTGAACGCGCAGAACTACAAATAGCCGATATTAATAACAATATTGTACTAGCAGAAAATGCTTTACAACTTTTATTAAACAAGAATCCAAACAAACTGGATTTAGGCAAGGATTTTGATAATATATCATTAAATAATTTGATATTTCCCAATTTACCTTCTACCGTATTGCTTCAACGACCAGATATTTTGCAAGCAGAAGAGAATCTCAAGGCTGCTAATGCTGATATTGGAGTAGCCCAGGCAAATTTTTTCCCTCATATATATTTAACTACGCCTGTTGGTACTCTTAATAGCAATACGGGGCAACTACTAAACCCAACAGGTGATTTCTGGGTTCTACAGGCTGAAGCTTTAATGCCTATATTTAATCTGGGAATATCTGGTTTAATTGCTCAAAAAAAAGGGCAGTATTATATAGCTTATTATAATTATGTTCAGACGGTGCGGCAATCATTTATTGATGCTGATAATAGTATTTCAACATATTCTAAATCACAAGTTAATTTTAATTTGACAAGTAAATTATTAATATCGTCAGAAATGGATTACTTGAATAATTATAGAAATTATAAGGCAGGCTATATGAGTAAGCTTGATACCTTGCCTACGAAAATTACTCTTGATAATTCCAAAATACAACTGATAAAAACCAAATTACAGCAATTGCAAGCTTTAATAACACTATATCAAACTTTTGGTGGTGGATATAATTATAGGGAAAATAATTCACCTAAGAAATTTAATGATGAACACGATATTTAGGTATTTGTTAGGCGTATTTTTTGAGGTGTTTTATTAATTAAATCAGCTTGATATTATCAGATCATGGTAATTCATTTGTCTATAAATTAAATCATTTACACTGAACAAAAACCCAGCTTTAAAAAAGGGAATACTCCGATTATAATCACAACCTTTGTGTGAAGGTTGTTATCTAGTTGAATGTGCTGTAGAACATCGAAATTCTATATGGTTAAATTAGAGAACACCCGCTTAGACAAAAGAATTAAGCAATAATTTTTCAATTAAATAAAGGAAATAATGAATGAAAAATTTTTACTCTAAGACACTACTTATATTGAGTAGTTACTTATTTATCTCCCATGCTCAGGCAATCTCAGGACCTATACGGCATATCTACAATGCTCTGGATGTTCCAATTACTTACAAGATTACTGTACATGAAGGTACATCAGCTACAATAAGTTGCCCAAATGCAAGTAATTTTATTCCGGCACACACTATCTGCTCACTAACAGCAGAAGGTGTTAAGGATAGGGAATTCTTCTATTTTGATGCAAATGTGCAATTTACTTGGGGATCAAATATAAGTGGGACATATCGGCTTGATGGATATTCGTCTGGTGGTGCACAGCTGGAATGGAAAAATGGTGGAACTAGCTTAGGTAGTTGTGGACCAATAATATTTAATCATTATCCCTCCACTCCAAATTATGATAAGCAGCCCTTTAAGATTGGGGCAACTAAAGGTGACATTATATTCTGGGAAAATAATGTTCAACCAAGATGTAGTATTTAAAATGGTCTATATATAATTCATCATATATAAAAATATAAAATATTTCAAAATTACAAAGGAAAATTAATGAAAATTTCTTGTTACATGTCGTTATTATTGTGTATTGGTATATACCCTAATATTGCTAATGCAGTGGGAACGAGTTGGGAACGAAGTATTGATAATGTATCTTCAACGGATTATCTTGTTTCTGCTTATTATGAAGGTCATGGAAATTTATATGTTAAATGCTATACTGACTCAGAATTTATAAAGAACCCATATAAAAAAATTATACAAGCTAATACACAGTGTAAAACGAAGATGACAACAGGTGCTGGGTATAATAATTCAACTTTAACACTAGAGCAACGAGTGAATCCTAATAATTATCCGCCAAAATCGTTTGTTGTGAGTGGAAATGCGATACTTCCTACTAATGAATATATCCGCATCCTTGCACGAAACAGCATTGGAGGAAGCGCAGAGAAAATAGAGGATGCTGGCGGCGCATGGTTTAATGTTCAAAATACAGATAAGCCTTCATCAAGTTACAATGGTGGTCCGTTGCCAGTTAAAGGGGGCAATGGGTATGTAGTTTTAGTTTCTGACGCTCCAATAACTCAAGGTCTTAGTGGACATGGTAATTATGGAGTAACCCAGCCAACTACCCGTAATTCAACTATTTATAACTTTGTATCTGAGCCTATTACTCTTGATTTGGGAAGTGTGTCTGGTGGTAAATTTACATTAATTCATGGTACACCAGAGATTGAGGCAGGAGACATCTCCGTTAAACCTGAAAGTAGTAATGTCACTCAATTTGTTGGTGCTGAATATAAGGACTTTACAATACCAATGGCAATACATGATACTACTCCCGGGAAAAATAGCTGGATACCTGGGGTGGTAAGCATGGAACATTCATATCACCCAGAAAATTATAATACACTTCGTGGTACCTACTGGTTCCATGATGCTACGACAAATAAGGTAATTGATCGTCATATAACAAATTTCTCAATAGATACAGACCAAGGTGGTAAGTTTGATTTTCCAGTCAAAACCCATGATGGCAAAATCCAAATGGTGCGAGTATTATTAAATACATCTCCATTTGGTGATACTGTTGCTCAAGATGATGGTAGTATGGTAATTTGTCCAGTAGGGTTTAAAGAAATTGTTGGATGTGAGTAAAATAGTAAGCGTATCTAAAAATTTAAATTAATTGAATGTATTTTATCTACCCTGGGTATTTAAGTAATCCCGGGGTTTTTCTATACCACCTTCTGCTGACATAATGTTATTGTAATTTAACTACTTCCGCAATCAGATCATATTTTTATGATACCACCATATAATTAAAATACAGGTTGACTAAGCCAATAGCAAATGCAAATATATGATGAACTTTGTGGTAATGTGATTCTCAATATATATAAATCAGTGCTCCCTGAACAAAAGAAGACTATGCAATTTACAAGGTTATAATTATAATACAATGATATTAGATAATTATTTCATAACCTGAAATGCTAAAAAATTTTATTTTAATTACATACTAATTGAAAGTTTTTACGTGAAATCAGCAATTAAATTTATTTCTAAACTATGCTTTATAATGGTGTTATTCGTATTAAACTCCTGTGGTGGTAATACCTCTATTGCTAACAATGCAGGTGGTGATGGTACAATAACTAGTTCTTATATGATAAGAGCAGATCAAATTTCTCCTACTCCTATAGTAAATGGTAAGCCAACCAAATTCTATATTTATTTTCATAATTACTCTATTACAAAAGTGAATGGTTTAACCTGGAGTCTTGTAACTGATACATCCCAAAACGAAACCCTAGCTACTAAAATGACAAGCTGGTTTTCTAGTTTTATGAGTAAGAATACTTCAAATCAGGAAATGAAGAAAAGCATTGCTCCTGTTAGCATAGTTGATGCAAGTGCTTGTACTAGTATTGAGTCTGCTTCAGACTGCCGGATTTTGTTATCGGCTAATGAAGTTGGAAGTGGTATACTACAGGGGCGGACAGAGAGTGGTATAGTAGTTACCAGTGAAATCCCTTCTAGTTACCCATATATTACAACGGATGACAATGGTAATAACAGTCTTGTGTTATCACCTGTATCTACTTCTGTTGTATTAGACAATGGTTTGGCTGCTTCAAGTTTTTCCGTAATAAATAATTCGAACTCACTAATAGAGGTAACAAATTTATTAAATTCGTTACCAGCAGGAGTAAGCTGGCAATTGACTAATTGTGAGAATCCGCTACCAAGTAATGGGGTATGTCAGGTTAGAATCAATTACACTAATAATACTCCAGAAATTATAACGAATACACAAGTAAATATTAAGTTATCTGGTAATAAAGTAAACCAAGATGGCTCACTTGAAGCATTAGGAAATCAATATTCAAGTGCTACAATAAATGTAATGACGGCTAAAGTGGCTAATCTCCAGGCTGGCTATTCAGGTCTGGTTCTGGATGGAGATAATCAAGCCAAAGGAAATAGTACAATAGCTTATATAAAAAATTATGGTACAGCCTCAGCCAGTATTGGTAATCTGTCCATAGTAAATTCTCTTTTTACCCTTAGTGATGATAATTGTAGTAATCACTCCCTTAATCCTCAGGAGATTTGTTCATACAAAATAACTGCAAACGTATCAGGCATTAGTCAAGCGGGTCATATTACAATAACCGTTCCTTATAATAATGGTATATCTTCTTTGCAAACATCGGCAATTTTAAACTACGATTATAAAAAATCTACGAATTTGCCAGTGGCTGCTGCAGCCATTAGTTTATCAGCAACTAATGCCTTGACACAAAATGCACCAAATGGTATTGTTACTGTGAAAAATACGGGGAATGTGCCATTGGCTGGTTTAACTGTTCCAATAATGACTCCACAGAACCCACGAGTTGTAATTAGTGATCCAAATGGATGTGTGAATAATGATTTATTAGTTGGAGCAAGTTGTAATTTTCTATTAGCCTATACTCCTGTAGCACCAAGCGAAGATACCAGTATAATTTTTGGAGGGGTTAGTGCATATTATAATAACCAGTCAGTAAGCTTTGCTACAACTGTAGGTACAAATGTTAGTTCCATATTTGCGGGTCACTTGATTATATCTGAAGCAAGATTGACTGATAGTGCAACAACTAAAATGTTAACAGTAACTAATGATGGTAATGCCGATGCAAGTATTAGCAATATTACTATCAGCAGTGGAAATGTAAACTTATTGGGGGCAGCTGTAATTCATCAATGAATTTAAAGCCAGGAAATAATTGCGATATAATGGTTGGTCTGAGTAATTCAAATACTGTTGGTAGTGGAAATAGTTTATTGAAGTTAACCTATGATAATCATAACGGTAGCAGTGCAACAGCAGGTAGTAATGTAAATTGGGTAATTGGTTCCGCAACACCAAGTTTGATCGTGGCATTTTACCCTAATAATAATTTATCTACGATGATAAATGGAGTTGCAACCACAACAATAACCCTAATTAATAATGGTGGTATCGCGCTTAGTGATATTAGATTACCAGCTTTGCCAATAACATTAACATATATCAGTGGTGGTGCTCACCCATGCAGTTTATTTGAACAGCAATTAAATGCTCAGAATTTAGCTACTGGTCAGAGTTGTACTTTAATTCTTCAATATAGTCCTACTACGGCAACCCCACAAAAATTGACTTCATTAGGGGTATTTACCGCCAATGCTGGCAGCTATATTTCAGATGATTATAATATTAATTTAACTGCAATTTCACCACGAATAATATCTTTCGACCAAGCAATACTAAAGCCTAGTTTAAACTGGACTAATAGTACAAGTTATAGTGCTTCAGTTAAAGTTAGCAATATGAGTGCTTCAGTAGTTACTTTTGAGCAAGCCGTTTCATCAGATCCGTACTTGTCGGCAAGTGGCTGTAGTGGTAGTTTAGCTAGTGGTGACAGTTGTAATTTAATCATATCTGGTAATTATCCAATAAAATTAGCTAATTATGAGGATAGTGGCAGCATTACAGTTAACTATTCAGATGGCATAAATAATCATTCTACAGTATTAAATGTAGATGCAACTCTTGCTATGCAGCCAGTAGTTACCCCTGGGTTATTAATTAGTGGAACTTTACCCTCTAGTCTAGTTCCAGCAATTCCAACTGATATTGAAATAACCCTGACCAATGAGACTACGGCAACTAATGGTGGTGATACGACAATCAAAGTTAATCTAGATAATCTTATTGGTGATGGTTTTAATGTGAGTAATGGCGGAGGGGGTACGATATCTGGCCACTTGAATATTAACGGTCTTTCAAATCCATGTAGTGCAAGTAGTGGTATCATTACGCTGGCATCTGGAGCTAGCTGTAATATTAATATGGAATTAACAGCAAGTGGAACAACTGATAACAATACCACTTATCCCCAGTTAACAATTACCCCAAGCTTTACTTATAATGTCTATAGTAATTCTTCAACTATACCTAGTATATCCAGCACAACTAATGCTATTTCACCATTAAGCGGTACGATAATGGTTGAAAATCCTGCTTCTGCATTGGATTTTAGCACCAGTGTGACGACACTTTCGGCTGAGCAAAATACAACTCCAGATCCAACAGCTGTACTAACTGTAACTAATGTTGGTGATACTGCGTTAACTAGCTTTAGTTTGCCGTCAATCAATGGAATTTTATTTAATGTACCATTAAGTTGCAATACCTTAGCAGCACATGCTAGCTGTGATATAACAATTAGTTTATCAACTACAGAGGTACTTAGTGGTAATTTTGCTGATAATACAGCTTATTTTACCGATAACTATCATGTTACGAATCAACTGGTAGCATTGCCAAATTTTGCTTATAGTGTAACAGCAGCAAATATACCAAATATTCAAGTGACTGTAAATACTAGCGGTTGCAGTAGCCGCACTGGTGGAGATGGTTTATTGGGCACAAATTGTTATCTTAATCCGGGAAATGATACCATGATGACAGGAAATGCTGGTGCTTTACAATTAGTTATAACTTATACTAATACAGCAAGTGCCGTGGCGTATAATTTTTTGGTGGCAGCAAATCCACCAGCAAACTATACAACATTGCAAAATAACTGTACAAATATAACATTGAGCAAGGATGATAGCTGTACTTTGGTTTATATACTTGCAAATCCCAGTGCATATCCGTCACCAAGTCTAAATGTAAATGTAGCGACTCCATTAGATAATGGTTATAGTTATAATTATGGCATACAAAGCCAATTTACAGGATCTGGTGGGGCATCTAAACCATTGTCAAATGATTTACAGGTAATTTCTAGTAAGCCTAGTATTAGCTTTAATTTGACATATCAGACCATGCTAACAAACGTAGCTCAGACTGGCAGTGCAGCCATCTCTAACTGGTTTAGTGCTGCTACTCCACAAGTGTCAATTAATTCTTCAAATTCCAGTGTGGCAACTGCCTCTACTCCTTGTGTAATCAATTTTATAGGGAGTGGTGGTAATTGCAACTTTATGATTAATTCAACTGCGACTGAAGGAAACTCTATTCTGAATGCCGCAATCTCGGCGCCAGACAATACCTTGATTAACAGTTCTAATCGACCATTATATACTACCAAATTCTATTCATATATCTTTGGCAATAATTCTGCTGGTAATAAATATCTTCTAATGTGTAATTCATCAATTGCTAATTGTAATAGTGCCAATGTTAGTTTTAATGAACCTAGACATATAGTAGTTAATAATGGATATTTGTATGTGCTAAATACTATGGGTAATGATATTACAAAATGTACTATTAATAATATCAGTGGTGATTTAACTAACTGCTCTAGCAATAATGCTGGACAATTTTCTAATCCACTTGATTTGGCATTTTATAATGGCTATGCATATATATTATCAACTGCAAATAAAGTGTTCCGTTGTAATATTTCTTCTACTACCGGTGATTTAACTGGGTGCTCACAAGAGACTAATGCAACTGGTTTTAGCTCGGCAAATGCTATTAGTTTTAATGCTATCGGTGGGGTTACTTATGCTTATATAATTACCAGTTCTGATTTCGGGCTAGTCTGCCAGATGAATCCAGCCAATGGATCAATAGCATCTTGTAATACCAGTAATGTATTAGGAGATGGTATCGCCTTCCAAAGTGGATATGCTTATATTCCATCCTCTGGAAAACTTTGGGTATGCTCTATTTCAACTGCCAATGGTAGCTTGAATAATTGCGTCAACAACCTAATTTTCAATACTGTTTCATATGGCATAGTATATTATGATAATTATTTTCGCATAACATCACCAAATTATACTCTTTATAATGTGCAATATAGTGGTACCACCCTTATTGGTGGTATTTCATCCTCTGTTTATTGGTTTGGAGGATATTTGTCAGGTATTGCGGTTAGCTTTTATCCACAATAACAACCTGCATGAGTGTTTATTTATTGCTTAAAGATACATAAACATAAGCTTTATTTCATGACTTATTATTGTCTTGAAATTATGCCAAAAATGCTTTATTTAGCAACGGATGTTACAATATAATGAGAATTTTTCAGAATGCTTTGGTTACTCTGTTATGAGAAAAAAGGAAGTTAATTCTCTTATGTTTATCATCCTGTTGCATCGCAATATCACCTGAACAAAAACCCACTATTTTAGTTTACTTCAGTAATCGTAGAATCACTCCTTGTAGATTTTCTACATGAGATCGTTTTATATAAATTATTTGTAAAGGGAAATATATAGATGACGCATAAATATAAGAAAATATGTTTATTATTAGGGATAAGCTCTTTATCTCTAACTGCGTGTCAGAGTGGCTCATCAGCAGGAGGTGCTTCTGGTAGTTCTACATCATCTGATGCGCAACAGGTAGTAAAAAGTTTTGCCGATGTAGCGCAGTATAGTACACCATCAGCATCATGCATCATAGTTGCTGGGCAACAGTTTAGTGCAAGTTCAGACAATATTGGTGGATTTGTAACTCTTAAAAATGGATGTGAGGCAAATCAGACTCTTGATCAGACTAAGGTTTATATGTCAAGTAGTAAATCTGATTTAAACCCTAGTCTATTTAATCTCTGGGACTTAGAGCAGAGCAGTACTTTAATTGTTCCAATGCCTGGTTGGGAGGAACATTGGGTTTCTGCAAGTATGGCAGCTGCTCAGATAGCAAATGCCAGTAGTGGGTATAAAGATCTGGAACTAACCCTTAGTACTGCAAACAAGGCTGCTTATTTACTGCCGGGCGGAACTACCCGACTTAACTTTGGTTATAGCCCAAATGGCGTTAATCCCGGTACTGTTACATTTAGTACCACCAGTACGGCGACTCCAGAAACGCCCGGGACGATTGTCTTGACCTTAAATACTAAGCCATTATCTACTATTTGTGTCGCTCCAACATCATGTAGCATTCCGGTTCATTTACTTGGTCAAAATGGTAACTTTGATCAGGTCATCGACGTGATTGATAATAGTAAAGCTAATAACACTATAAAATATACGATTAAGGATATGAAATCTAGTGATTATCGCTTTGCAGTTAATAGTAAAGATTTACCGCAGAATGAAAGTTATACAGTAGGCTTTACAGCTAGTGCTCTATTTAATCTGACATCTGGAGCTACAATTAATGAAAGCGCTGCTTTTACCAAAGTTAAAGTTAGTACCGGCAATGTGACTTATCAAATTATTAAGCCCTCAACATTTATCAGTCAGTATACTACAACTCAAGTAGATTTGAAGAATAGCATAACATCTTACTCATCTACTCATAACTATACTTCAGATCAATTTACTAAAGTTGAAAAAGGCACATATACCTTGAGTACTCCTTACGGTCTTGCTGATGCTAAATTAGGTACTTATGCTAATCCAATAAAAAAAGGCTCAATTAAAGTTACCGCAGCAAATACTACTGACATTGGTTCTGTATCATATGTTGCTAAAGCTTCAAATGCAAATGTCAAGGTTAATGTATCCGGGTTAGCTAATGGTGAGACTTTAGGTGTTAAACTTACAGATAATCTTGCGGGTGTGAGTTATTTATATAATGACATAACTTTAAATGAGGGGGTCAATACCCTTAAATTACTTCAGAATGATAACATTGTATTGAATGTTAATACTCCAACTGGATATAAAGCTGTTGCTCCTATTTCTTATAGTGTAGTTAAGAATGGCGAAATTTCCATTAACCTTGAGAAGATTGAAAGTGAACCTGTAATTATTCCACCGGGTGGTGTGGCATTTAATAATAATAGTAGTTTCTACTTGCATCTGCAAAATAACGCGCCAAATGCAGGCTGCCCAACAACTGTTAAGCCAGGTGAGCATACTTATGCTATGATTAACAAAGGAAGTGGCTGGGCTAATTCTTGTTACTATTTGGTATGTTCTTCTAAAGATTATCAAGATGGACCTGGGTGTCTAGAGAAAACGCCAGAAGGTACAATGAATCAGGGAGGGTACATTGCTTGGATTAATCTTAATCCAGAAACTCATGCTTGTGCATTACCTGGATATGATTCAGGAACTAATACCTTTGCTTGTTCTATGGATGCTAGCGGGAACTTTAAAGTGGATTTTAAATCAAAAGTTCAAACTTATTCTGCAGGACAAAATGTTAATAAGCCAGTTACTTTACCTACTATTCCTACAAGTTATAAAACTGCTCCAGGTTTGCAATATCGTGGTATTAATATCTCTGGTTACGAATATAACGGTACAATTGGTGATGCAATGTTCCAGCGTCCAGATCTACCTGAATTCAAATCTTTTGCTGAAAAAGGTATGAATACGCTTCGGCTGCCAATTCGTTGGGAATACTTAATAGCTGATAATAAGCCCGGATATAATAATCTGATCAGTAGTACAACTCTAGATCCAGCCAAATCTCATATTAATGAAATGTATCTAGCCGGATTAAGAGATACAATAAGCAAGTATTTGAATGCAAATGTGAACGTAATCATTGATATGCACACTTACTTACGTTATTGTAAGGCTGGAAATAATGAAGATCTTAGTATTGGGCAAACAAATGAGCCAACAGAACCAGTAGGTAAGACTACTTGTAATATTGTAACTGCAAAAGAATTTGCAGATACATGGAAAACACTGGCTATAGCATTGCAGGATATTGCTTCACAGCATGGTACTGATAAATCAGGTAAAGCTCAATTAATGTTTAGTCTAGCTAATGAACCGTTCTCTCAAAAAGATCAATATTTAACTACACAAGAAGTATTTGATATTGAGGTCGCTGGTGCTAAAGAAATTCAAGTACTTGGTTTGAAAAATCGGATTATCTTTAGTGGTAACTTCTGGGATCCATTACATGGTTGGCCTACTTTTGTACCAACAGATGATGCTGTTAAACCTAATGATCAAGCAAATGGTGTAGTATTTACTAAAGCTAATCTTGAAAAAGCTGGTATTAATGTAAAAGATATTGCCATAGAAGTTCATCAATATTTTGATAGTAATTATAGTGGTAAATATGAACAGTGTAATGTTTATAGCAACTATGAAAATTTTGTTCAGGCATTGGATTTATCTACTATGGGTAAATGGATGAATGACAATGAGATGCAGGTTATGCTATCTGAATTTGGTGCAGCTGATAACCCAACTTGTCAAACTGACTTAGAGTATATGTTCCGTTACCTTGAAGAACATGCTTTGGGGCAGCCAGGTCAAGAAAAAGGTGGCTTTACTGGATGGCAGTTATGGCGTGCTAACCGCCACAATAATGGTGGTTATGGAGCATTTAGTTATCTAGATAAAGAAGATTATACTGTTTATGGTGGAAATGGCAGTAAGCCTGCTATACCAGATGGTACAGGTATTCTTCGTGGACCTGCAAATGGTCTAATGGATAGCTTATATTTCCATCACTTAACTCACTAGAGTAGTTGTAGGTCATTTAGATAACAAATCCACAGAGTATTGTGGATTTGTTATTTTAATAATTGGGAGTTTAATAGCCATTTCATTATGATATTTTCATGGTATAAAAATAATGCTTATGAGTTACCTAACCTAGTGTTTAGATAGAATTCTTCAACTCTAAAAGTCAGATTTAGCATCTAAAGGAATTATTATGAAGAAAAAGTAAGCTCTGAAATCCATGTTTGAACTTTATTAGTCTCTTCTTCTGCAAGTAGGTATTGATTTAATGAGGTACTCGCATTATGAAAGCGATAGTGTAATATTACTTCTGGTAGATTATTTGCTAAGATATTTTGTCCAAAAATAAGTCTTGCAAATAGATCATAATCAGCACATACTTTATAATTTGGATCATATCTCAAATTACCCAATGCTGATTTACGGAACATGACGCTTGGGTTTAAAAATGGCACGCCATCAAAAAAGCTTTGCTTTAATTCTTTGACTGATGAGGAAATCTGGTAATCCAGACGAACGCTAGATTTATCCGGGTAAAATCCTTCCGCTTGTCCGCCAACAAAACCAATACTTGGATTATTTATTAGAAATCTAATTTGGGTTTCAAATCTCATCGGCATACAAATATCATCGTGATCCATCATGGCGATAAATAAACCCTGTGCATGATCAATTCCAATATTTGAGCTAGCGGCGATTTCCAAATTACTTGAGTTAGTTATCCAGTTAATTCGTTTATCATTGTAACTATCGACAATTGATTTTAATCTTGCTTCATCTTCTGGGCTATCATTGATAACTAGAAATTCAAAATCCGGATATGTTTGAGCAAGGACACTCTCAATTGCTTCGCGTAAATAAGTCTCATCTGTCTTATAAATTGGCATTACTACGCTAAGTAGCGTATTATTCTTTTGTGTCATAATTTGGATGATTTCAATTTCTAGCTGGCAGCATATAGCAACTTAATTTTATTATTTTTACGCTAATGGTTTCTTTGCTTATATCTACGGACAATTACAATTATCAATGAAATCAGGGCTATCCCTGCACAAATATAGAACATAATAACAAAATTCCTCATCTGCGGCTGTTGCTGGGCTTGAGCTACACATAGATTAATTTGTTGTTCGAGATTGCTTTCATTTTGTTGAGCCATGTGAGTATAAGTATTACTCTCATATGCGGATAATCCTTGGCAGGCAACATCATAATAAGTAACAAGGCTATTTTTCTGAACGAAGATCCCACTTTCATTTAGTACTGATATAGAAGGAACTGTAAAAGGACCATAACTTGCACCTTGACATAGATTAAGGCTAGAAATAAAGTCGTTACTAAGAGCTACACTATTTGGGAATTTATTGCTGGTTCCTCTATAAGTCTGGCTACATTTTATAATCGCTGATTCAGATGGTTTGAAAGATGTAACAAGATCTGCGGCTTGACAACGAATTTGAAAACCATATGGGGTCTGGTTTTTTGTACAAAACTGTTGGTAATTATCCTGACTGGGATCTACTACTTGCTGGCTTACTTTACTTTTACTTTTTCTGTGGTGGCTACTACCGAATAGATTGGAAAAAAAGCTGGCATTGGCAATCCCAAACCAGCATAGCAGAATTAAAAATATTGTTTTATTACGCATAATTCTCTAAATTTTATACCAGATAGTCGCAAGCATTTTCCATTTCTGAATATTCATCTTGCATATTCTCAAAGTATTTTATGGTTTTAAATTTTAACTCATAAGCAGCGTGCTCATCGCAGATAATCAATGCTTTTTTGTGGTATTGTAAAGCGGTAATTGGACACATGCTAGATACTGCGCCTTCGATTGCCTGACAAACTGCCTGTGCCTTATTAAACCCTTTCGCCATTACGATGACTTCTTTTGCCTGCATTACTGTATCAATCCCAATGGTTAAGGCAAGTTTAGGAGTTTTTTCTATATCCCCACCAAAAAATCTTGAATTGGCAATGATTGTTGATAGGTTAAGATCTTTACTGCGTGTTTTAGAGGCAAGGGAAGAGCCTGGTTCATTAAACGCCAAATGCCCATCTTCACCAACACCTCCTAGCTGGATATGGATTCCACCTACTTTGGCAATTTTTTCTTCATATTTTTCACATTCAGCATCAAGATCTTTAGCATTACCATCTAAAATATTAATATTTTTCTTATTAATATCAATATGGCGGAAGAAGTTATGGTGCATATAGTAATGGTATGACTCAGGATGATCTTCAGCAAGTCCTACATACTCATCCATGTTAAAAGTAACTACATGTTTAAAGCTAACTTTACCTTCTTTATTTAGGCGGATAAGCTCGTTATACATATCAAGTGGTGTTGACCCAGTAGGTAAACCAAGGACAAACGGTTTCTCTTTAGAAGGTTTGAAATCATTAATTTTCTTTGCCACATAGTTCGCTGCCCAGATACCAAGATTATGTTTAGAAATTAGTAAACGCATATAAATTACCTTCCTTTAAGCGGTTAGATGTTCCAGATATAATTGTTCCAGTTCTCCCAAAAGACGTTTGGCAGATACCGGGTATAAAGTTTTCAACCCCTCAGCAAACAAGGAAATCCTTAATTCTTCTATTTTATATCTAAAGTCATATAATTCTGATTTTACAACTTTATGCATGGACTCCAATTTATCGACATAATTATACCATTTATCATATATTGAACTAATCTCATTAGCATTAATTGTATCTCTTGTTGCTGATTTAGTATATCTATCAATTCGCGTTATAATTGCTTGCAAATATCGAGGGAAGTTGACTAAATGCTGCCACTTGGTATAATTAAGAAAATTATCATAAAATAGGTCGTCTAGTTGTATTTCTATTTCTTCGGCTAAGGGATGATTTTCAATTTGCTGTTTTACTTGTTGGTAAAATGCCGCAGTTTTACTTAGAGCATTATTTAACTCTAAAGTAAGCTTAGAAATATTTTGCCGTGAATTACTAATTAGCTGATTATATACTGCCTCAGTCTTAGGTAATTCATCCGCTAAAGCATCACTAATTGCTTGATTAACGATATAATTTGCAATAGTTTCCGATAGTTTATCCTTAGTATAAAATGGGCTAAATGTAAGGCTAATTTTCATAAAGTCTGGCAATTTACGACTTTGTAGGTATTTTAGTTGATCTTTTAATTGCAATTTAACCAAGTTTATAAATCCGCGCCGGGTACTTAATCGCGCTTGTTCTACCTTACTCACTACACCATAAGTTATTGAACCATCCTTTTCCACAATCAGGCTATAATAACCATTAATCTTACCTAATTCTATCTTGTTGCCAAGGTTGGCAAATTCTGGGATAAAGCCAGAAAGATTATTAATCTGTACGCCTGCTGATTGTTTAACCACTAGCTTATCTAGTACTGGATTAAGTTCTGTTCTAATTAAAGAAAGATCATCGCCGGATTTTATTAGCTTTTTATTGTCAAATATTCTGAAATGACAACATAGGTGATGAGGGAAAGCGATCTTTGCCAGATTCTGGTAATCAAGCTCAATTTTCTTGGTCTGGGCATAGTTTATCAGCTGATTAATCAGACTATCATTAGTATCACTTCCTGCTAGAAATTCTGTTATGGACTCGTTTAATGGATTAAATGCCAAGCGCACTGTTTTTGGTAGTGACTTTATTAAAAAACTAACCTTATCACGAATAATCCCCGGCACTAGCCACTCAAATTGTTTATCCTCAATCTGTTCCAGCTGGCTTAAATCAATATTAGCAATTACACCATCTTCAGGATTTTCATGATCAAAGATATAGTTTAGTTTTATCTTTTGTCCATTATTTAGCATGTAATCAGGGAATAATTCGAGCTTTTCACCATCTTTATTGATGCGGGCAATAAATTCATTTTTATCAAGTCTAAGGCTGTTATCACCATTTGCTGCGATGTAATTATCCAGAGTAACTTGATCGATAATCTCTACTGGTAATTTTTCTATATAGAAACTAAATAATTCATCATCAATAAGCATAAAATAAGTGCGCAGTTTATCTTCAAGTTTTTCAAGCTCGTTAATAACATTCTGATTATGCGTAATAAAGCTATATTTTTTATTAAGCTCTGCAGGAACTAAACCTTCTTTTATGAAAATCTCACGTGATTCACTAGGGTTAATTAGCCCATAGGAGACTTTAGTGCTATCAATCAATAAACCATATAGCATGCTTGATTTGGTAGCCACTACTTCGCCACGTTTTTTATCCCAGCGCTGGCTTGAATAAGTGTATTTGTATAAATGACTAGCGATCCGATTTAGCCATTGTGGTTCAATCTGGGCACAATTTCGCGCATAAAGACGACTGGTTTCAACTAAAGATCCTGCCACCATCCATTTCGCAGAATCAGATAATTCACCCGGATGGATATAAAATTTTTTGCTATTGGTACCTAGATAATGATTATCTACAAGATCTTTTTGCCCAATATTGGTAATAAAACCATGGAGGATAGCACTATGTAATTCACGATAAGCAGCTTCATTTGCATTTAGTTTATAGCCAAGACCTATCATTATTTCTTTTAGCTGACGATGTAGTTCATGCCATTCCCGTAAACGAACCAGCGAAATAAACTGTTTATGACATGCTTCCTGTAGTTTGCGATTAGATTTTTTATGCTCCAATTCGTTGTGGTACCAGCGCCAGATATTTAGAATCTGGATAAAGGCGGAATTTTTATCTGCCCAAAGCTGATGCCTTTCTCGTGCTAACTGTTGGTGCTCAAGGGGAGTTTCACGTGGATCTTGAATCGCAAGAAACGCAACAATGATGAGTGCTTCATTTAAAGAGGCATAGTCTTCTGCTGCTGCCACAAGGATTCTTGCTAGCTGTACATCAGTTGGAATTTGGGCTAATTTACGCCCAAGCGGGGTGATTTGATTATTTTCATCAATTGCTTGAACCTGAAATAATGTCCGGTAACCGTCATTAAATGCTTTTTGCTCAGGCTGATCGAGAAATTCAAACTCATGGGGATCCCCAATATTTAGTGCTAACATCCTGAGAATTACATTTGCCAGATTACTTCTTAGTAGTTCTGGTTCGGTAAACTGTTTTCTGAGTTTAAATTCACTCTCGCTAAAAAGGCGGACACATAAACCATGACTAACCCGACCAACTCGTCCTGCACGCTGATTGCTGGAAGCCTGACTTGCCATTTCGATCTGTAATTGTTCTACCCGATTTCTAATGCTATAGCGTTTGACTTTGGCAAGACCACTATCGATGACAAATTTAATTCCGGGAATAGTTAGTGATGTTTCAGCAATATTGGTTGCCAAAATAATCTTGATTCGTCCCGTGTCATTGAATATCTGTGCCTGAGCCTCATTATTCTGTCTTGCAAATAGTGCTAATAATTCATAATTACGTAATTCTGTCTTACGTAAATAATTAAGACACTCTTTTATCTCTCTCTCACCCGGGAGAAATACCAGTCCATGTCCACGCTCAATACTCAAAGCGGCAGAAATAGCCTGATAAATTCCTTGATTGAGACCTTCATTTTCTTCACCTTCGCCAAGGGGCTGATAGATGATATCTACTGGATAAGTTTTTCCGCTTACATTGATTAATGGGGCATTATTGAAAAATTTAACTAGCTTATCTGTTTCTAATGTTGCTGAGGTAACAATTATTTTTAGATCTGGGCGTTTAAATACCAATTTCTTTAGATAACCCAAAATAAAATCAATATTTAAGCTTCGTTCATGAACTTCATCAATGATAAGTGCAGAATACTGTAGTAATAGTCGATCATTTTGGATTTCTTGCAGTAAAATTCCATCGGTCATTAATTTTATGGCTGTACTTTGGGTGGTGCGATCATGAAAACGCATCTTGCATGCAACCAGAGCATTTTCTTGACTGGCTAAGCCTAACTCATAATTTATTCGTGAAGTTAATGATTTAGCAGCGATTCTTCGTGGCTGAGTATGTCCGATTAATCCATTTATTCCATAACCGAGTTCTAGCAAGATTTTGGGCAATTGAGTGGTTTTTCCCGAGCCAGTCTCACCACAAACTATTGTTATCTGGTTCTGGCTAATCGCAGCTTTTATTTCTTCTACTGCTTGACTAACTGGCAACTCATTCGGATAATTTATTTTGATACTGGCAATTGATGCTTTACGCTTATCAATTGCCTCTAGCTCATGATTTATAATAGCAAGCAGTTTTTCCTGTCTTTGACTATTATGTTCATGCTTTTTTAGCTGGTTTAACCAGTAATTTTTATATGGTGAATCTGTATTATGTAACTTGTCGATAACTTCTGAATTCATTAGTAATATTTGTCTATATTTAAACTATTTGAAGCACTGATTAAAAATCCCGGGATAATGCCCGGGACAAAAACTCTATTAAAATGGAAATTTCATTCCACCTGGTAGTCCGCCAAACGGCATACCTGCTGTAGCTGCTCCCATTTTTGACTGGCTTTGTTCTTCGACTTTACGGTTGGCATCATTAACTGCCGCAGCAATCAGATCTTCCAGCATTTCTTTGTCATCCATAACCGCATCATCAATAGTTACTTTTTTTATATCATGTTTTCCTGTCATTGTTACTTTAACCATTCCAGCTCCAGATTCTCCTTCAACTTCAAGCTTTGCAACCTCTTCCTGAGCCTTTTCAAGATTCTTTTGCATTTCCTGAGCTTTTTTCATTAATCCGGCCAGTTGTCCTTTATCAAACATATTTATTCCTTTTTTAAATAATCAGTCTAGTGGTTTTATTGAATTAGGGATTATTTTAGCAGAAAAGTTATTAACTAAATCCTGAATTATTGGATCATTATTAATCGCCTCTTCTGCCAATAGCTGTTTTTCCCGTTTAATATTTTCATTTTGAATAGTTAATGATTCTTTAAGAGTCTCAACAAAATTAAATTCAAGATCATAGTCCTGCTTATAATGTTCTGCTAATAACTGTTCAAGTATATCAACACATTCATGATTAACAGCTTCTCTAAATTTATTGTCAACAGAAATGGTAATGGTATGACCACTAAATTTCTCCAATTGGGAGTTTTTTAGGATCATTCCTATCCTTGTGTGAGTTGGGTATTTATTGTAATCAATGCTACTGGTGAATTTTAGCCAATCTCCATCAAATTCATCTACTGATGCTATATTTGTAGGTAATATTTCACTTTGTACATCATTGATAATGATAGGTGATTGCTCAATTATTCTGTCTTCATGATTACTTGTTGTTTGACTTTCCGTTTCCCATGGGGGAGTATTTTCCGGTATAGGGTTTGCATCTAATGCTGAGGATACTGGCGATACCTCTTCAGGAGCGGATATGGGTAGATTTTCTTCAAGAGTGATATTATTTTCAATTTCTTTGCTTATTATTTTTTCTGGTAAAGTTGCTTCTTTATCATCAAGAGAATCATGCTTTGTCGAAACATTAACTACCTGACTTTTAAAGTTTGCATTACTAACAATGATTTCTTTTTCTGCACTACTACCAATACTAAATGCGAGCATTCTCATTATAGTCATTGTAAAGCATGGATATTTATTACTTACTTTTTTTAGTTGCTCCATGCCTAGGCTACTAATCTCAAAATATAACTGACAATCCTGAATTGATATTTGCCGCGCCAAATTCAAGAGTTCTAGCTTAATATCTTCATTGGGAACTAATTGTGCAATTCCAATCTGAAAAAGCATATGATTCAACTGAGCTAGTAAATTCTCAAGATTTGCCCCCTCGAGATTAAGATTCTCACAAATTGAGAAAAGAGCTAGGCTATTTTTATTAATTATGGCTTCAAGTATTGCAATTAAGACGCTATTATCGCTAAGACCTAACATTTGTTGTACCGTAGTCTCAGTGATATTTCCATTTGAAAATGCAATTGCCTGATCGGTAAGTGATAAAGCATCACGCATACTACCATTGGCGGCACTAGCCAATATTGTTAGTGCTGGCTTTTGAAAGCTGATTTGTTCTTGTGATAAAACCCAGTCGAGATGATTTTCTATTTCATTGGCAGCAAGATTACGTAATTTCAATTGTAAGCAGCGAGAAAGTATCGTTATTGGTACTTTTTGCGGGTCAGTAGTTGCCAAGATAAATATTATGTGTGCAGGTGGCTCTTCAAGGGTTTTTAACATTGCATTAAATGCTGATTTTGACAGCATATGCACTTCATCAATTATGTAAATCTTATATTTACCACTGCTTGGTGCATACTGCGCATTTTCAAGTACTTCACGGATATTATCTACTCCCGTATTTGAAGCTGCATCAATCTCGATTACATCTACATAGCGCCCACTATCAATTTGCTGGCAATTTTGACAGACACAACATGGTTCATTATCTTCTAAATTAAGGCAATTTAAGGCTTTGGCAATAATTCTTGCAATAGTGGTTTTTCCTACTCCACGAGTTCCTGTCAATAGATATGCATGATGTAGGCGATTGGTTGCTAGTATATTTTTTAATATCGTTACAGTATTTTGTTGCCCAATCAGGTCAGTAAATCTTTTGGGTCTCCATTTTCGCGCAAGAACAGTATGTGCCATTAGTTTTTCCAATTATAAACTAAGTTGATTTTATCATAGCTTATACTAACGTAAATCAAATAATCTCGCTAGTGTCAGTTAGCTAGGTGATCTTAAACTACGCAAACATAATTTAACAATTCTTCTGAAGCTTATCTTCTCGATATAGCTTGATTTACCACTAAAGACATCCATAAAACCATTTATTGCCTTTTCTGTTGTTATCATTGGTAAAATTTGATGCATATACCGATTAAGGAAAAATGACATGATTTTGGCACGCCCCAAATCCTTGCCAATATTCAAGTGAAAATCTTGTGTATATTTTTTAAGAAGGCTTATATTATTAGCGCTTATTACTTCACTAATTCTTTTTGCTGCTAAATACCCTGATTTTATTGCAGGCCTGATTCCTTCAGCGGTTAGTGGGTCAACACACCCGGCAATCTCACCAATTAGAACTATTCTACCAGATACTAATTTATGTTTTTTCTTATAAAGCTCAATCGGATGACCATGCAGATTAGCTTTATCAAATTGTTCAACTCCAAATTTTGCTACATATGTCGATAGTTTTTTGGGAAGAGTTACCTTGCCTTTTTCTTTCCCCTTGATTAATCCACCAATGCCTAATGAAAGTCCCTCAGCTTTTGGAAAGTTCCAAGCATAACCACTATCGTTATAATCAAAATCGATATATAGCTTTCCATTAAGGTCTTCATTAGAGTAATGCTCATACTCCATTGCTGCCAGTATCGTATTTTCCGGTGCTATCCCAAGCCTTTTTGCTAGCTTTCCACGCCCACCTTCAGCTAGGACAATTACCTTACCGCTAAATTGCTGATTCTCTGCTATAACTAGTGTACTATCATCATTTTGATTAATTATATCCTTAACTTCACAATTAGCAATAAATTCTACGCCAGTAGATTTGGCTTTTTCAAGTAGATAATTATCAAATACTTCGCGTCGAACCATCCATAATTCATGCTGATTGCTTTCTATTTCTTTGCCATTAGCAACCATTACAACATTATTACATTTATAATTTATTGCGGATTCTAATGGAAAATCAAGATAATTGGCAACTTCGGGTGACACACCCCCGCCACAGGGTTTATATCTTGGGAATGTAGCTTTATCAATAAGTAATATCTTAGCATCAGGCTTTAGACGCTTAATATTGTAGGCGCAGCTAGTGCCAGATGGTCCAGCACCAACAATAATCACATCGTATAAGGAATTATTCATGAGTAATCAAATCCTGAAGTACTTTACCTGAAAGCATTATCCCAAAGAGTGCTGGCAAGTAGCTGATTGTTCCATTTATTGGTCTCCCGCCTTCTGGATTAGGTTTGGGTTTATTATATGCTTCTTCCTCAGAATATACGACAGTTAGCCCTTTTTTTATTCCATTTTCCCGTAGCCGCAAACGAATGTTTCTGGCAAGTGCACAAACTTTAGTTTTACTGATATCAGCTAATCTAGCTTTACTTACATCGATTCTATTCCCAGCTCCCATACTTGAGACTACTGAGATTTTATTTTTTAGACAATAAATCAGCAAGGCTAATTTTGAATTTACCGTATCTATGCAATCTATCACGTAGTCCGGTTTATCTGCCAGTAATTCTTCAAGATTATCTTCATTAATAAAAGTCTGTTTTACAATTAGATTTATTTTGGAGTTAATTTCAAGTATTCTTTTTTCAAATTCAGTAACCTTGGGTTTGCCAACATTATTTAGATTGGTAATTAGTTGGCGATTAATATTAGTAATATCAACTACATCATTATCAATAATTGTTACTTTACCAATTCCAGCCCGCACTATAGCTTCAACAGCATAACCACCAACCCCACCAACTCCAGCAATAAGAACATGTTTACTAGCTAATTTTGCTACACCTTCTTCACCAAGTAAAATACTAGTTCGGGTAAATTGTTCATTAATCATTTAAACA
Organism: Aquella oligotrophica; assembly: GCF_002892535.1. Taxonomy (NCBI): domain Bacteria; kingdom Pseudomonadati; phylum Pseudomonadota; class Betaproteobacteria; order Neisseriales; family Neisseriaceae; genus Aquella; species Aquella oligotrophica. The sequence goes on from NZ_CP024847.1 coordinate 1,351,159, forward strand.
CCATTAGGCTAACTAGAAGGCTTAATAAGTACAGTCCACCATTAACAGCAAAGTGTTTAACTTTATAATGAGTATTCTTGCCTGCATGAACAAATAGCCATGCAACAGCAAAAAAAGTAGTAATACAGCTCACAGCTTTTTCAGGCGGTAGTTTCCAATCTGTCAGAATAATTCCTAAGATCGGTAACAGTAAACCCTGAAATACCATTGCTCCAGTAATATTGGCAAAAGCAAGAGTATCCTTACCTTTTCTAATCCAAAGAATGCTATTTACTTTTTCTGGCAGCTCTGTTGCCACTGGTATCAGTACTACTGATAGCAAAAACATTGAAATTCCAATGATTTTAGCTGTACCCATGATACCTTCAATAAACACATGGGCAAAATAAATAAGCCCGGCAAAACCTAGAGCTGCTTGAAAAATTACACTGAATAAATTATTTGGCATTTTCACCAATTTTGTCAGATAAAGCTCATCTTCAGCTTCAGTAGCATGACCTTCTTTTACCAGCTCGCTTGAAGCCTTGATCGTTTGTAATACATATATAAAGTAGCTTAATGCAAGAACTATTATGACAAGTACATTAATTAATTGATTATTAAAATAATTATGACTAAAAGCTAGCAAAATCGCCAAAAAGTAACCAAAGGTAAAAAAGCGTAAATCACGGTTGAGTCCGCTTTTTTCAGGACGGATTGCACCACTTAAGCCACGTTTACCAAGCACGGATAATGCCATTAATGCTATGGACAGTGTTGATAACATTAGTGGAGGACCCATGATTGCACCAACTCCAATTTCATCGCCTGCGCCACTACTACCTTTAGGTGCCATAAATAGTGCGATTAGCGGAACAATAGCTTCAGGAAGGGCGGTGCCCACAGCAACAAAAATAGAGCCAGTAACACCTTCAGATATACCAAGTTTTTCACCCAGGTGTTCTAAAGCATTACAAAAAACCATTGCTGCAACCAGTATAAATATCATGCCAATGAACAGCTGAATAAAACTAAGCATTAATTATTCCTTGTAGTAGTGGATATAAACTATCAATTGATGGCTCGATAGCAAACATTCGCTGAAAACCAAATTTTGCCTGTTGGATAAGCATTCCTAATCCATTTAGTAGAATGATCTCAGGGTTAATTTTTTCCATCTGTTGCATAAAAATGGTTTTATTAGCAGTATAAATCATGTCATAAGCGCAGGCATTCTGACTAAGGTTTGTTACTTGAGAAAAAAGCTGGTTGTCCAGTGTGTTTGGCGTCGTATTTATAACTAGGTCATATGTTAGTTCTGGCTGATATTCATCAACTAGTGGTGATTTAGTCATAAACTCTTCGAGTTTATCCACATTTCGCATTAATAAATCAATCCGCGCCGGATGTTCAAGTTCAAGACTACGCAATACCGAAAAGATTACACTACCACTCCCCAGTATCAGTATGTTTTTTGCTTTTAAATTAATATTATTTCTTTTAAGGTCTGCTACTAAACCAAGTCCATCAGTATTATCCGCAAGTAATAAACCATTATCCTGAATTAATACATTTGCAGTTTGCGGAATTATTGTATGCTCAAGATGTTTATTCGCCATTGTATAGGCGCGTGCCTTAAATGGAGCTGTTATATTAAGGGCATGCCCACCAGACTCAAAGAACTTCTTTACTACGCTTTCAAACTCATCGATCGGAGCACAAATTCTTTGATAATCAAGAGAAATGCCAGTTTCTTTGGCAAATTCAGCAAAAATTACTGGTGAAAGACTATGTGCTATAGGATTTCCTACTACAGCTAATTTATACATTTAAATATTCCAGATAATATACTTTAAGGCAGGATTTTACCATTAATAGGTTGATGAAATACATTTAACCTGTCTGACTGCTTTATTTTAATTTTCCATCTTTTATAGGTATTAATGCTGTTAAATCAGGGGTAGTTAAAGCTCATCGCATATTGTGCAGACCAAACTGATGATATAACAATTGTCTTTATTAATTTAATAACTAGATTAAAAGTCTGTAAGATTATTTTAAATATAGATTATAAAAAGAGTAATTATACTTGCTAATGCTTCCCCATAAATAAAGCCGGGTAAAAATTTGGGCTGTGTTTTTCTCTGTAGATTTTAAGCTAATTAGTTGATTATAATTTGGTTTTATAAATCAAATTATATAGTAGTTAAAGCTAATCAAGGAGCTAAATCATGAATAATGAACGTAAAATATTAAGAAGAGGTACTCAAGACATTGAGCTTGGCTATTTGGAAGGTTATTTACAATCAGATAGATATCAGAAAATAGCAAACGAGCTTTTATCTATCTTGCCAGTTTATCAGACTATTAATGGCGTAACAACTAGACTTAGATCAAAAAAAGGTACAAATGGTCGGAAGAAAGTAATAGCAAGTAGGGTAACCATTATTGGCTAGCCCCATATTTACTAATTTTCAACAATATGAATTTTGTAGATTTCGGCAAATTTCTGACGTAATTCAGCTGAAGGTGTTTCACCAGGTTGTAGCCTAGCAATATCGCGTAAAAAACCTTCTGAGGGTCCTCCAGGAGTGTTAATTACTATTAAATGCGCATCAGTTAAAGCCTTAAATGAGCGTTTGACAAAAGCACCAGCCATTACGATATCACCTTTTTTAGCAATAATCGTTTCACCCTCGATACGAAATTCAACTTCGCCATTTATTATATAAAAAATCTCGCTATCTATTTCATGATAGTGCATTGGCGCAAAGTTACCTTTAGGCAAAATGCTGTCATACACAGACACTTGATTTTCGGTATCTGAACCTGTAAGTAAAAAACGAGTAATTTCACCACCAGCAAGGTTATAGGTTTCAGCAGTACCATTTTGCACAAATTTATAATTCAATTTAATTGTTCCTAATCAATGTTAAAATGATGAACCAGGTTCAAGGAGAAATTTTTCTTCCTCAGGAGTTGACACTCTGCCTAAAATCTGATTTCGGTGCGGATAACGCCCAAAACGGTCAATTATTAGTTTATGCTTTAATTCAAAATCGTAGTTATATTCAAGCCCTGGGCTTGCCGAGTAAAGTTTCACCGCCTCTTCATGGATTAATGCTGATTCACTATGCATATAGGGTAGGTAAAGAAAGGATTGTTCAATGGTGTTTAACAGCTGATCAAATTTTTTGTTAACTGCAGTTTGTGCCAGTACTAGTGCCATCCCATCATAAAGAAATGACTCTGGTTTATCACGATAAATATTACGTGAAAATTGATCTATTACTATTATTTCTGCGAGACTTCCATGTGGCGTTTCTCGCCATTGCCATAATTCTCCTTTTACTGCTTGGTTATGTAAATTACCAAAGCGTGTTTTAATCTGGCTATCAAAAGCCTGATCCTTTGCCCACCATTGGCTACTACTTATTTCTTTAAACCAAAAATCAATTACTTGTTGATACATTTTAACCTTCTTTAAAAGAGTTTATATTCGATAGCTATTTTACGCGATATTGACCATCTTTTAGGGTAATATTTACCGATATCAATCCGGCTGTAATTTTGTGGGGTAATCTATTACCACCATTTGAGTGTATAAAATACTAAATCTCTTTCAAAAGCACTTATTTTGCGGTAGGATAATGCTAAAATTATTGACTTTCCGATAGTTTGAATATGAGTGATAGTTAGGCTATATTCTGGATAGGTAAACTGCTATCTGTGATATTGGAAAAAGTTGAGTTTTGAAAGCTAAATAGTTTTGGGTTAAAAAGTGATGAGAAGAGCACATAACGTATTTAATGTAGCGGTGGGTAATTTCTTTGAAATGTATGATTTCATGGTATTTGGATTATACGCTAGTTATATTGCCAAATCATTTTTTCCGAATAATAACGTCTATATTTCCCTTCTTTTATCTTTTCTGACTTTTGGTGCTGGATTCCTGATGCGCCCACTTGGGGCGATAATATTAGGGGCATACATTGATAGACATGGGCGTAAAAAAGGTTTATTGCTTACCTTGTCATTAATGGCAATAGGTACGATATCGATTGCGCTTACTCCCGATTATGCAACTATTGGTGTTGCTGCGCCGATTATTATTCTACTAGGTAGGCTGATACAGGGCTTTTCTGCTGGAGCTGAGCTTGGTGGAGTATCCGTTTATTTGGCTGAAATTGCGGATAAGCATAATAAAGGCTTCTTTGTTAGTTGGCAATCTGCATCACAGCAAATGGCAATTGCGATTGCGGCATTATTTGGATATATCCTTAATGAGATTTTTGCTAAGCCATTTATGGAATCATTTGGTTGGCGCATTCCCTTTATATTTGGCTGTTTGATCTTGCCTGTCCTATTTCTTCAACGAAGTAAGCTTGAGGAAAGTAGAGAGTTTGATACTAGAAAAATTCACCCGTCATTTAAAGCTATCATTACTTCGGCGATTAAAAATTGTGGTTTCCTAGTTGCATGTTCATTTATGGTGATGTTAACGACGGTATCATTTTATATGATCACCGCATATACCCCAACTTTTGCAAAAATTGAATTAGGTTTATCTGAGAGTAAGGCGTTTATTTTAACTTTGATAATCGCACTATCTAATTTTATTCTCCTACCTCTCATGGGTGCATTATCTGATAAAATCGGTCGGGCGAAACAATTACTACTATTTAGTGCATTATTCATCCTTACTGCTTATCCAGTCTTATTATTCGTGACTAAAAGTAATCTATACTCTTCAGTGATTGTGGGGGAATTGTGGTTCTCAATACTTTATGCAGGCTATAATGGAGCGATGGTAATAGCATTAGTCGAGATTGTACCCAAAGAAATCAGATCAATTTCATTTTCGCTGGCGTATAGCATCGCAACCGCCATCTATGGTGGCTTTACCCCTGCGATCGCTACTCAGTTGATTCATTTTACACAAAATAAGGCAGCTCCAGCCATATGGCTATCTTTTGCTGCTTTTTGTAGCTTGGTTATTATTCTTCGATTGTCAGCTAGAATAAGGAATGCCATTTAAGTAATGGTAAAATTTATTGTAGCAATGACAATAAAAAACTTACTGTTATAGCTCGTTAACAATTTAAGTAGTGGTAGAATAGAGCCATCTTTGGGTAATGGTGAGTTAGGGCGATTTGCTGCTTGATTACTACTTTTTATATCTAGGGTGATAGTATCAGTCTTAAATATCAATAGGGTTTATTTTGCCAAAAATTTAGGGCAAATTCATAATAAGGAAAGTTAGATGAGAAAAATTATTTCGTTTATGCATATATCACTAGATGGATTTGTTGCTGGATCAAATGGTGAAATGGATTGGATTAATGTTAATGAAGAAATTTTTGATCATGTCGGTAAACGGATAAAAGAAGGGGATACAGCGTTATATGGGCGGATAACGTATCAGATGATGGAGAGTTACTGGCCTACTGCTGCTAGTAAGCCAGATGCCAGCAGACATGATATTGAACATTCAAAGTGGTATAGTACAGTTCATAAAATTGTTTTATCGAAAACAATGAAAGATGAAGGCTTAACGAATACTACTATTATTAATGATAATCTTTTGGAAAAGGTTAATGAGTTAAAGCAACAGAATGGTGCAGATATTTTATTATTTGGTAGTCCTCAGGCAACTCATTCACTTATTGAAAAGAATCTAATTGATGGTTACTGGTTATTTGTTAATCCGGTCATTCTTGGCAATGGAATTCCGCTATTTAAAAATATTAAAGACAGGATTAGGCTAAAATTACTGACGACCCGGCAGTTTTCATGTGGTGTAACGGAATTGAGCTATATTCTGGATAAATGAATTGGTAACTACGATGTTTAAATAAAGTTGATTTTTAATACTAAGTAGTTTCTAGGTTAAAATTAATTTTCACTGGCGTATAGTATCGCAACTGCCATCTATGGTGGTTTACCCCTGCGATCGCTACTCAATTGATTCATTTTACACAAAATAAGGCAGCTCCAGCCATATGGCTATCTTTTGCTGCTTTCTGTAGCTTGGTTATTATCATTCGATTGTCAGCTAGAATAAGGAATACCGCTTTGTGATTTGTTATAGCTTGTTAATAATTTATTAATTTCTGCATTCATTTAATTCTTTCATATAATATGCCTCCAAGGGCTGGTTATAAAAGTACAAAATGGAAACAATAGAGTTAAAGTTAAGAGTGAATTAAGATTTTTAGAGGGCATTTATTGTTGAGAATCTTATATAATTGGAAAAAACTAAAAAAATCAGTCAAAGAGTATAGACAGGCAAAATTTGATAATGAGATTCTTAATTTGCCAAATCATTTTTTTGATGTGTTACTTTTAGCCGAAGATCACCGCTTTAGGCGCCATATTGGTGTTGATTTCATTGCATTATTAAGGTCTATATATAAGAGTTTAATTGTTCGCGAAAAACAAGGTGGATCAACCATTGCAATGCAACTTGTAAGAACGATAACTAATGATAGGGAACAGACCGTCTTCAGGAAAGTCAGAGAAATTGTGTTGGCAATAATTTTAACGTCCTATTTGAATAAAGATGATATTTTGATTATGTATATGCGAATAGCTTATTTTGGTTGGAATATGGAAGGCTTAGAGTCGGCATGTATTAAATTAAAAATTGATATAAATAATATTGAAATTTCAGACGCTGTTTTATTAGTTTCAAGATTAAAATATCCAGAGCCTAGATTTGAAAATAAAAATCAATCTTTCAAAATATACAACAGAATAAACTACTTATATAAAAGGTTTGTTAATAGATGAGCCATTTGCTAGATAAATATATTGCACCTTTTCTACAGGAAATTAAGGGCAATACCCTAAGGCGAGTACTATATTAGAAATATCCTGCAAGGGTAATATAACAACTAGAAAACAGATTGCACAACAATGGTTATCGGAGGGAATTCCATTTGCATTTAAAGAATGCCCATATATTTATGAAGCAATCCGTTGTTATATCTCTGAGAAATTAAAAGTTAATGTTAAAAATATTGGGGTTGTGGGTAGTGCAAGGATTGGGCAATCGTTGAAACCAAATCAAGCAGGAAAACCATTTGATATTAATTCTGATTTAGACTTATTTGTGGTTTCTGAAACCTTATTTGAATTGATGGTGTCAGATTTTAATATATGGAACAGTAGCTTCTTATCTGGTATGGTAATTCCTCGTAATAATAATGAGAGGATTTTTTGGTCTGACAACTCAGCGAGAATTCCTAAAAACATTCAACGTGGATTTATTAATTGACTGATGTTACGCAGCCATGCTGGATCTTTCAAATTCGGCATGCTGCTTTTTAATTAATTCTAATTCCCTAAAAGCGGCCTTGGCTGCATTTAGGAATAACTTGCTCTTTAGAGCAAAATGATTTAGTTTAGTGCTGAATTTGTATCTCTCCAGTTTGGTATAAGAAACAATTGCAGCAAATATGTGTGTACATTGAGTTTTAACAGTTTTTGTCGGTGATTTGGTAATCGAAGTATTCTGTTTAAAACTCTTATGGTATTCCTCGACACTCCATCGTTTTTTATAGATGTTAAGGAAGTCATCACTAGTTAAATTCAGATTATTAGTAGCAAGGTATCTGATGCCAGTTGAGTTGTCTTTGTTTGTAAAGACCTGTTTAATTAAAAGTATCGGTAATTCAACATCTTTTAACCAAATACGTTCTGGCTTGAATGCTTGCAAATCTAATTGACTGATATTTGTCCAGTTAGGTTTATTCCTATCGCCAAAGGTTGCTAGGCGATTGGATTTTAAATCAAATATAAAGTATTTCTTCCTCTGGTGTATGAACTTCATATTTTCAACGGAAGAATACCAGGAATCAGCAAGAACATAACTGAACTTGATCTGATTCTTTAGTGACTGTAATATCTGCTTACGCATTAGCTCATTCTTGGTTATTGGGCTTTTGCATACTTCAGATTTGCTCTTGATCTCACAGTAGCTATCCTTAGCTATGATATCAAAGGCAACAGGTATTTTTAATGGTTGTTCACCATTCTGGCTATAGTAAAAAGTTGTAAGCAGGTTTATACCTTTTACGCTTTTACCAGTAGCATGGTCATGATGCCAGCATATAACCTCATTCTCATCAGTATGAGGCTTATGTAAAATGGTGTCATCAAATATTAGGCAACCGTCAATATGTTCATGTGCTCTAACCAGTGATTTAACAGTGTGCCATAAGGCTTTACTGTCAGATTCATGATTAGCTAACATACGGGTTACCTGATCATGGGATACTGCTTTATCCAGTATACTGGATAATCCCGTAGCTGTTGCCAGACCGGGTGTTATTTGTAAATAATCTGTGTAAAGGTCAAAAATATCCATTAGTGATTCGTCTTAATATTTATTTGACTAAATTTTACACAACTTACTAGACTTACTGCGTAACATCAGTAATTCAGATAAAGTTCCAACTCTCCACTCGTATAAAAATATATCTCAGATCAATAATACATTATCTCTACTTTCAAATAACCTTAAAAAATATGAACAACTAAAAATTAAACCTCAAAAAATATCAATAAGGTGTTATAAATCGTGGGAGAGCTTTTTTAAGCAGGTTAGTTTGAGCCTAGACGTTAAAGAGTTTAATGTGTATAAAGAGTAAGTTGTTTTTATCTTAATATAAAGATAATCCATTGACAGGATATATTTGGGAGAATAGTCTAAGATTCCTTTCTTTGAAAGGTATTAGTTTGATAAAATATCTCCTTTATATTTAGATAAACTTATATTTTGAATAACAACAATATTACTACTTGTGGCAAGATTGCCGAGAAGTGCGGTCTTGAATGGGGTGGTAGCTGGAAATCATTTAGGGATTTGCCACATTGCCAATATACTGAAGGACTGTCAATTGCGGATTTGAAATCTGGCAAAATGATAGCCGATAGATAAATCAGGAGTCCTAAATGATAGATAGCAAATATTGTCAATTAATGGCAAAATATAATCACTGGCAAAACGCAAATATTATCGATATCGTTGCTAAGATGGATGATGAAATATGGCTGCAGCCAAAAGGGTTATTTTTTGATTCTATTGGTGGGACATTAAACCATTTAATCTATGGTGATACAATTTGGCTTGAGACTTTTACGGGCAAAAAGCGAACCTATACTAATCCGCGGCAGATAATTTACCCGGCAAGGGCTGATTGGATTAAGGCGCGGACTAACCTTGATCAGCAGATTAATGACTGGGCGAATCAGGTTTCTGATGAATGGCTTGACTCCGAATATAGCTTTTTTAGTAATGCTTACCAGAAATACATTACTAAACCAAACTGGCTTTTTGTTACTCATTTTTTCAATCATCAAACCCATCATCGCTCGCAAGTGACGACAGCTTTGCAGCAATCAGGCATAAAATATGGTGTAACCGATTTGCCATGGATGCCAGAATAATTTTTAAAAGGTAAACTTAATTTTGAATCAATATCGAACTTCAAAGAAGAAAAGCTGGGTAGAAAAGAGGAATTGTAGTAAGCCACCTCATGTAAAAGTTATCGACAAAGATTTTGCTGGTATTCCTGCAGGTAGTAAGTTACTAATTTCCTCACCACCAGAAATTGATGAGTTTATCCGTAGCATCCCAAAAGGTAAGCTAATAGAGCCGTTAGAGATGAGGCAGAAACTTGCCAAACGTCATCATGCAGATGCCACATGCCCTGTATCAACTGGGATTTTCCTCCGAATTGTAGTTGAGGCTGCTTTAGAAGAATACAAAAGTGGAAAACCTTTAGCAAGCATTACTCCATTTTGGCGCATAATTGGACCAAACTCTACACTATCAAAAAAACTAAGCGTTAGTTATGATGAAATTGATTTCATTAAAAGATTAGCCTCTGAATGAATAAATTTTGAACTAATTGCAGCATTTTCATACAAAAAGCCGCAAATCTTGGTGAATAGCCTAATATTCCTGAGTTTAAAACCTTCTGATTTGATAAAATATTACCTTTGCTTTCAGGTAAAGGTAAGTCATCAATTCTTCTGATATTAAAGATCTTTAGACAAGATTCAGCTTAAGATAATATCCGAATTTTTACTACCTGTAGCAAGATTGCCAAAGAAATATGTTCTCAAATCAGTTGATAACTAAGAAATTAATGTTTGAAATTCGTAAAGAGCATAGTAGATGTGATAAATCATAGAATAACAGCTTTGCAGCAATCAGGCATAAAATATGGTGTAACTGATTTGCCATGGATGCCAGAATAATTTTTAACAGGTAAACTTAATTTTGAATCAATACCGGATACTAATTCAGGCTCCAGATCGTTCCGGTCTGGTATATAAAGCCGCCAAGATCTTTTATGAAAATAATCTAAATATAATCAGCAATAATGAATTTGTCGATAACGAGCAAAACCAGTTTTTTATGCGGACAGTCGTTGCTGGTGATATTGATGCTAAGCGTTTGAATGAGATGCTAGCTGCTGAGATGCCAGAAGAGACCAGCATTACGATTAAACTTACGCGCAAAAAAAACATCGTCCTAATGGCAACCAAAGAAGCACATGTTTTGGGTGATATCCTGATTCGCTATGCCGAAGGGCAGCTGGATGCTAATATCGTTGGGATTCTTTCTAATTACAATACTCTACGCCCGTTATGTAGTCATTTTGAGATCCCGTATTATCATATTTCTGCGGATAATATTACCCGTGAAGAACATGAGGCTAAGGTTTTAAGTACTCTTGCCATGTTTGATTCGATTGATTATATCGTTCTTGCCAAATACATGCGGATTTTGACCCCAGAATTTACCAAACAATATCCGAATAAAATGATTAATATTCATCATTCGTTTTTACCTGCATTTATCGGGGCTAACCCTTATAAGCAAGCACATCAGCGTGGTGTAAAAATTATCGGAGCTACAGCGCATTTTGTCAATGAAAATCTTGATGAAGGTCCGATTATTGAACAGGATGTGATACATGTTGATCATGCCTACGAATGGCAAGATATGCAGCAGGCGGGTCGCGATGTTGAAAAAGTAGTTTTGGCACGCGCATTAAAATTAGCTTTGGAAGACCGGATTTTTGTCAATGGCAACAAAACTGTAATCTTCTAAGAAAAATATTAACTAATAAAAATAAAATTATAAAGAGAAAAGAGCAACTATGGATATAAAAGCACAGGTTAAGACAGCATTAGAAACTATTTTAAAATGCCCGGTAAGTCAGGCAACTAATGAACAGATCTATCATGCATTACTGACACATATCCGCAATCAGATTGCTGGACGTAAGCAAGAAGTTGCTAATCGTAAAGTTTATTATATTTCGAGCGAATTTCTGATTGGTAAATTATTATCGAATAACTTGATTAACCTTTCTCTATATGATCATACCCGTGATATGCTGGCAGAAAACGGTAAAAATCTTACTGAAATTGAAAACCTTGAGCCAGAGCCATCTTTAGGTAACGGTGGGCTAGGGCGTCTGGCTGCTTGTTTTCTTGATTCGATTGCTACGCTTGATATTCCGGGTGATGGCATCAGTCTTAAATATCAGTACGGCTTATTTCGTCAGAAATTTAAGGCAAACTCACAGTTTGAAGAGCCAAATCCTTGGCTTGAAGGTTTTGATTGGTTACGTAAAACAGATACTACTTATACAGTTGAATTTGGCGGCTTTAGTGTAAATTCACGCCTATATGAAATCGATGTAATCGGCTACCATAATAACCGGGTAAATAAGCTATGTTTATTCGATGTCGAAACTCTTGATCCATCAATCGTAAAAGATGGGATTAACTTTGATAAAAATGAGATCGCAAAAAATCTAACCTTATTTTTATATCCAGATGATAGTGATGAGGCCGGACATTTGCTCCGGATTTACCAGCAGTATTTTATGGTGGCAAATGGGGTTAATTATATCCTTGATGAAATCAAGAATAATGGAATTGCACTTAGTGAATTACATAAACATGCAATTATCCAGATTAATGATACTCATCCAACGCTAGTTATTCCTGAATTAATCCGTCAGCTAGTAGCTAGAGGTATGAAGCTTGATGATGCAATCGAGATCGTAAAAAATACTACCGCATATACTAATCATACAATTCTGGCTGAAGCTTTGGAAAAATGGCCACTACATTATCTAGAAAAAGTAGTGCCACATCTGATTGATATTATTAAGTATCTGGATAAACAGGTGCGTGATAAATATAATGACCTTTCAGTAGCGGTTATCGATGATAGCGGTCGTGTGCATATGGCGCATATTGCGATTCATTATGGCTTTAGCGTTAATGGAGTTGCTGCGCTACATACCGAGATTCTAAAAAATAGTGAATTAAATCATTTCTATAAAATCTATCCAGAAAAATTTAATAATAAAACTAATGGAATCACTTTCCGTCGCTGGCTACAAGAAACCAATCCGGAACTTACCGATTATATCAGTGAATTAATCACACGTAAATTCAAGGATGATGCAACCGAATTAGAGAAGTTATTGCCATTTAAAGATGATGCTAAGGTATTAGATACATTGGCTACAATCAAGCATACTAAGAAAAAACAGTTTGCTGAATTTATCAAAGGCTGGCAGGGCATTGAGGTTAATCCTGATTCTATCTTTGATGTGCAGATCAAACGGATTCATGAATATAAACGTCAGCAAATGAATATGCTTTATATTATTCATAAATATCTTGAAGTGAAAGCAGGTAAACTACCTACTCGTCCGATTACTTTTGTTTTTGGCGGTAAGGCAGCACCAGCATATATCATTGCTAAACATGTGATTCATACTATCTTATGCTTGCAGGAAATTATCAATAATGATCCAGAAGCAAATAAATATTTGCAAGTAGTTTATGTTGAAAACTATAATGTTAGTGTCGCTGAACGTTTGATTCCTGCAGCTGATATTTCTGAACAAATTTCACTGGCTTCTAAAGAAGCTAGCGGTACTGGTAATATGAAATTCATGCTAAATGGTGCGGTTACTCTTGGTACTATGGATGGTGCAAATGTAGAAATTGCTGAACTGGTAGGTAAAGATAATATCTATACTTTTGGTAAGGATAGTGATACGATTATTGAGCTATACCGTACTAGTGGTTATCACTCGCGTTCATACTATGAAAATAGCCAAATTATCAAAGCCGCAGTTGATTTTATTATTTCTCCAGCTATGCTTAAAGCAGGGAATGAAGAAAAACTTAACCGACTTCACGCTGAATTATTAAATAAAGACTGGTTTATGACTCTGATTGATCTTGAAGAATATATCCAGGTTAAAGATCAGGTATTATCTGATTATGAAAATCAATCAGCTTGGCAGCGTAAATGTTTGATTAATATCGCTAAAGCAGGCTTCTTTAGTTCTGATCGGACTATTGGTGAATATAACCGGGATATCTGGAAAATCTAAATGAAGCGGATAGGAATACTGCTTGGTATAGCTAGCTTGCCTTCGAGGTTTGGTATTGGTGACTTCGGTCCCAATGCCTACAAATTTGCCAATTGGCTGATTAAAGAGAAATATAACCTCTGGCAAGTATTACCGCTAAATCCGCTTGGTTTTGGTAATTCCCCCTATCAGCCGTATTCCTCTTTTGCTGGTGATGAGCTATATATCAGTCCGGAACAGTTAGTAAAAGATGGTTTACTTGCTGAATCTGATTTGACTGATTATCAGCCGTATTCTTCGACGATTGATTATATCGGGGTACGTAAGCATAAAGCTCAGTTTTTGGCGAAAGCATATGCGAATTTCACGGCAAGTGCTATACTAAAAGCCGAGTATGATAAATTTATCAAGACTCATAACTGGGCTTACAATTATGCAGTATTCTTGACTTTTAAAAAGCTCAATGATTTTAAGCCATGGAATTTATGGCAACAAGAACATAAAGACTGGATAAAAAATCCTACTATTAGTCTTACTCAATATCAGTCAGAAATTGATTATGAGTTATTTATTCAATTCATCTTTTATCAGCAGTGGCAAGCGTTAAAAGCATACGCTAATTCGCTTGGTATCGAGATAATGGGTGATATTCCGATTTATCTTGGCTTTGATTCCCTTGATGTTTGGCAAAATCAAGACTTATTCTTACTTGATGAAAATCAAAATCCTACCTATATAGCTGGCGTGCCACCTGATTATTTTTCTAAAACCGGGCAGCGTTGGGGTAACCCGATTTATAATTGGGAAAAGCTAGAGAAAACCAATTTTAAATTTTGGATTGAGCGCTTACAGGGTAATATGCAAATGTTTGATATTATCCGAATTGATCATTTTCGTGCATTTGATACCTATTGGAAAATACCTGCTAGCTGTCCTACTGCTATCGAGGGTGAATGGGTAGAAGCGCCGGGCTATGCCTTATTTGATACTATTTACCGTGAATTACCTGATATCAATATCGTGGTTGAAGATTTGGGTGATTTACGCCCAGAAGTATTGGAACTTAGAGATCATTATAAATTGCCGGGGATGCAAGTATTCCAGTTTGTCTTTAATGCGCTTGGGGACAATAGCCGTTTTGAAACATTGCAAAATTGCGTTGTCTATAGTGGAACGCATGATAATAGTACTTTGCTTGGTTGGTATCGAAGTCTAAAAAAATGGCAGCGTAAGCAGGTGAAACGTTATTTCCGTGCAAATGAAAAAAATCTGATCCGTAAGATCTTAGCTTATATCGCTAAATGTCAGGCAAAATATATTGTTTTTGCTATGCAGGATATTCTTGAACTAGATGACAATGCCCGAATTAATTATCCGGGCAAGATCGGTTCTCCCAACTGGGAGTGGAAATTAAGTAGCTCCGCATTTATGTCAATAAAATAGTCTTTTACTCGATTATAATAGCTATTATTTTATTGATAGTTTATCATAACTGCAATGATTATGAATACTGCGCTTAAAGCCATTAGAAATAGATAGAATTTGAAAATAAATTTGACCCAAGCGCTATATTCAACCCTAGCAACACCAAGTGTTCCCATTAGTGCCGCGGAGGTCGGCATAATACAATGGGTCCAACCATCACCAAGCTGAAATGCTAATACTGCAATCTGCCGTCCAACCCCGACTAAATCAGCAAGTGGCGCCATTAATGGCATAGTTAATGCAGCCTGTCCAGATCCTGAAGTAACAAAGATATTAAATATTGACTGGAATAAAAACATCGCAATAGCTGAGACGTATTCATTAAGTCCGCTGACCAAGTTTGCGGATGCATTTAAAACTGTATTTAACATTGTAAATTGAGTTGCATCGCCACCGCCCATCATTAGGATGATTCCATGTGCCATTCCAACTATCAGTGCAGCTGGCAATAAATCGGCTGCTCCTGATTTAAAGGCTTTAGCCATAACATTTACATTCATCCCATTAATACGGCCAATTACACTAATTCCACCAATGACTAAGCCCATAGCAAAAAATTGAGTGGCAATCTCTGGTATATAATATGCTTTCTCAATTACGCCATAGACTACCCATACCATACCAAGTACCAAGACCGCAATAATTGACCATGATGCAATCCCAAAATGGGCAGTAGCATCAATTTCTGACATCTGTTGACGAAAGTAATTATCACTTTCATAACTTAGCGATTTTTGTGGGTTTTTATGAATAGAGCGCGCATATATAACACTATAAATCATTATCGCTAAAGTAAATACTGCCCACATGATAATTCGGTACATCGAGCCAGATAGAACTGGAACATTGGCGATTCCCTGCGCAATCGCGACGGAAAAAGGAT
Source organism: Aquella oligotrophica (assembly GCF_002892535.1). NCBI lineage: Bacteria > Pseudomonadati > Pseudomonadota > Betaproteobacteria > Neisseriales > Neisseriaceae > Aquella > Aquella oligotrophica. The sequence continues at coordinate 1,366,930 of NZ_CP024847.1, forward strand.
TCATCCATGAGGTAGCAAATCCAACTTGAGTTGCTAGGTAGGTAACCAAAACTCCAGTAATTGCATCATAACCCATTGCTACCATCATCGGTGCTAGTATCAGGGCAAAAGCAATGGCTTCTTCTCCCATCCCAAAAACAGCGCCACCAATAGAAAAAATAAGTGTCATTACTGGTAGAATCAGTATTTTGCGATTACTCATTTTGACGATTAATTTCATCATCCCCGCTTCGATAACACCTGTCCGCATAATGATACCGAATGCACCGCCAATAATTAGGATGAACGCCATAACGCCAACCGCGCCACCATTGCGATCTCCAGATGTAATACCATCATAAACGAAGTTAAGAAATCCGGGGTTACCATCAGTAGCAAATATTTTAGGCGGATTTTTTACAATATTACCATTAGAATCTTTCTGAACTTGGTAGCTACTTGCTACAAGAACAGTGCGGGTTTTTGTTACACCATCTGCCTGATAACTTACTTTCTGAGTGTCAAATTTCCCAGCGGGGACAAAAAAACTTAGTAGATAAACAAGAAGCACAACACCAAATAAAATAACTAAAGTATCTGGCATTGCTATATATTTTGATTTTTTGGTAGTGACTTGAGTCATAATGATGGTTCCTGTTACTGCAAAACTATATTGTCAGCTTTTATTGTACAGGAATTTCATCATCATCATATTTACTAAAATTATCTTTATTGATAAAATTAACATAATAAGGGAGCCCAGCAACATTGCTACCAAAATATGGGTAACCAAACCTTTGCCACATTGTGCCACTGGTATTGCAACTAAAGCTACCGATTTCACCAAATGATGTCCCAGTTGTATAAAAATCGGACTCAATCATTCTAGGTTTGTTATTATAGACATTTGAGTAGGTCATTTGTGCCATATTTGCCAGCTGATAAGGATTTAGATCAATAATAGCATCATATACTTTATTATATAACTCAACCTCATTTTTATATTTGCCAGTAACATTTAATGCTACGTGATGTAATACGTCATTAGTAAACATCATGCTAAACACCTTATATAAAGCTCGCTGTTGCGAATCAGGTGCTGAAATGGAGTTTGCTGATTCACTACAAATCTGGTTTGCATAATCAATCGTACTTAAAGCATACAAATAGATATATGTTTCCATTTGTTTTTGAAATTGATGAGAGCCAATATATTCTTCTTTCATCTTTATATACAGGCTTTGAACAGCAGTTGGTAATTTTGCAAACTTATCGGCACTAGGATATTGTTTTATAAAAACTACATTAAGGCTTTCGAGAATTTGACTTTCATCAAGACGATCAAAGACAAATGATTGATACTGGCTTGTAAAATTGATTAGCTGATTTGACTCATAAGGGCTGGCGTAATGACTTGAAATCGCAACAAAGCGGTTAATTGGTATCGCACAATACTCAGAGCTAAACCATCCTCCCGGGTAGCACTGGATTTGGTTTGGATTAGTTAATGACAAAGTATTATAATTAACTGAAGGAACCAAAGATGGGAGAAACGAGGGGATCACTGAGGCTACAGAAGGGCATCCTGCCAGCAGTAATGCACTGGCAGTTATAAATATACCTGAAGCAATTTTTTGATATTTGCTAGAGTTGTTCATCTTTCTGCTTACACACCCTGTTTTAGGCTGGCTTCAATGAATGGATCTAAATCACCATCCATAACTCCACGAATATTACCTATTTCAACGTTGGTACGTAAATCTTTGATTCTTGATTGATCAAAAACATATGAACGGATCTGATGTCCCCAACCAATATCGGTTTTACTGTCTTCCAATTTCTGTTTTTCTGCTTCTTTTTTGCGTAACTCAAGCTCATATAATTTGGCTTTTAGCATTTTCATCGCTTCATCACGATTTTTATGCTGAGATCTATCATTTTGGCACTGTACCACGGTATTGGTTGGTAAGTGGGTAATCCTGACCGCTGAATCTGTCTTATTAATGTGCTGTCCACCAGCTCCAGAAGCACGATAAGTATCGACCCGTAAATCAGCTGGATTGATTTCAATCTGAATATTATCATCAACTTCAGGATAGACAAATACGCTTGCAAATGAAGTATGACGTTTATTATTTGAATCGAAAGGGGAGTTACGTACTAGTCGGTGTACACCTGTTTCAGTTCTTAGATAGCCAAATGCATATTCGCCACTTACCTTGATCGTTGCATTTTTTATCCCAGCAACCTCACCCGATTGTTCTTCTAATATCTCGGCGCTAAACTCTCTTCGATCACAATAGCGTAGATACATACGTAATAGCATATCAGCCCAGTCTTGAGCTTCAGTACCACCACTACCTGCCTGAATGTCAATAAAGCAGTTATTTGGATCCATTGGGTGCGAGAACATTCGTCTAAATTCAAGCTTATCGAGTTCATCTTTGGCAGCATTTAAATCTACCTGAACCAATAAAATTGTTTCTTCATCGTTCTCAGCTGTTGCCAATTCAAACAATTCTTGGCATCCAGTAATTGTACTATCCAGAGCATCCAAGTTACTAACTACAGCTTCTAGTTGTTTCTTTTGTCTGCTTAATTCCTGCGCGCGCTCCTGATTATTCCAGATATCTGGATTTTCAAGTTCCAGATTAACTTTTTCTAAAGCTGATTTTTTCCCAGCATAATCAAAGAAACCCCCGAAGGTCATTTAACTGAGTATGAAGCGTTGTCGCAAGATTACCTATTTCATTTATTTGTTCAATTTCTAGCATTTTGTTTATTACCTAAGGGTTAATTAATTTGTTTTATTGTAACTGCTCGTACTATCTCGCAATAGCTGTGTTTCAAAGCTCCTCATTTACTTCTCATGTAAACCGCGTCGCTTTGCGACTTGCTCTTGCTAAATATTACGGCAGTTAAGGGGTTACATAATATGAGTAGTTACTTTTTATTCAGATACATATTTTTTTTACCACTGCTGGCGGCATAAATCATTGATAAAATTAAAAGCCAAGCTGGAGCAATGTAAACACTTAATGACATCTCATCATTTTTTGACATAACAACAAGCACAATGAATAATATGCCCATGATAAGCATGTTCACATATGGATAGCCAGGCATAAAATAATCAAGGCTTTTACCATTCATGATTTGCTCTTTGCGAAACATCATATGTGAAAGTAGAATTATGTACCAGTTAATTATAATGGCAACCGTTATCAATGCAAATAGATATTGCAAGATGTTGGCTGGGAAGGTATAATTGGCAATAACAACCAAGAAAGCCATTCCCACTGTAAAAAGTGTTGCATTGCGCGGTAAATGGTTTTTACTTACTTTAGCAAATGATTTTGGAGCTTGACCATTTAATGAGAGGCGGTATAAAAATCTTGCTGCTACATAAATACAGCTATTTAATGCCGATAATGATGCAGTTATTGCAACTAGATTAATAATATCAGCCGCGTGATTAAATCCAAGCTTAGCAAATACATCTGTAAATGGGTTGGTTTTTGCACTGATATTTTCAAATGGATACATTAAGACGATTATACTTATGGTTAGAACATAAAACAAGATAATTCTAATAATTACACCATTAATTGCCTTAGGAATTGATTTCTTTGGGTTTTCTGCTTCACCAGCAGCAACACTTACAAATTCGGAGCCGCAGAATGAGAGACAGACTATGACCAATGAATTTAAAAAGCCAAGTAGCCCATGACTAAAGAATACTTTCCCATCCTTATAGTTATGAATGTTATTAGCAGCAATCTGATGCACTTCATGATCAGCAAAAAGTAAATATGCTCCCATTACTATCATGAAAATAATAACTGCAACCTTAATCCCAGCAAACCAAAATTCTGTTTCGCCAAAGTATTTGACACCAATCAGATTAAGCCCACCAAAGGTAACTAGTAATACAATACAAGTAATCCAATGGGGTATCTGTATCCAGTAATCAAGTAAGGTTCCAACCGCAGTTACTTCAAGCATGCAGGCACAAGTAAAAAGGAGCCAAGCATTCCAGCCCGCTACAAAACCAGCCCCAGTACCGAGATTACGGTGTGCATATTCTACAAATGAACCAGAGGTTGGGTGATCAACTGTCATTTCACCTAATGCCCGCATTACAGCATAGATTATCACTCCACCGAGCAGATAGGCAAGAGCAATTGATGGTCCAGTCATTTGAATTGCACTGGCTGAGCCTAAGAAGAATCCAGTCCCAATTGCACCACCAATGGCAATCATCTGAATATGTCGGTTTTTTAATTTGTGTTCTAGGTTTTCTTGCATGGCTTTAGAAACTCCCTGTCTATTGGCCGGTAGCTTGGCATATTAAATTGGCTGCCAAAATATAAATTTGATTTAAGATTAGCCTCTATAAGGGTGTAATTATACCGTTCTTGATGTTTTGCTGCTCGTTTTTGATTAATAGTAAGTCCTATAAGCTAACTTAAGAGTTAATTTCAAAGATTGCCTGAATCTCAACTGGCGAGTTAAGCGGTAGGGAATTTGCGCCAAATGTCGCTCTGGTATGAATCCCTTTATCGCCAAAAATACTGACAAGAAGGTTGGATGCTTCATTCATTAACCCAGCATGGTTAGTATAATTAGGCTGAGTATTAAATGTTCCTGATAGCTGAACCACCTGTTTAACATTATCCAGATTACCATTCGCGGCAACTTTTAAAACAGATAAAATATTTAGTATCGTTTGCTGTGTGGCAAGCTTAGCCTGTTTTTCAGTAACAGTGCTTTCAATCATCCCCGGGTAGAGTATCTTTCCATTATTAAGAGCGACTTGATTGATATATACCAGATTACCAACTATTTTATATGGAACATAGTTTCCAACTGGTTTAGGTGTAATCGGTAATACTATTCCTAATTTATTTAATCTTTCTTCTACCTTGCTTGTTGTTATTTCTTTTTTAGCTGGCGCAGCTAGTGGATCTTGTTGAATTTTGGTGGAATTTATTGCACTCGCAAGCTTTTGTCCTTGAAAATAGGCATATTTAAGTTCATCTTTAGATGGACGAACATCGCCAGGCATACAAGATCGAGTAGTAACGCCATATGGAGTATTACCCTGCGGGATAGCTTTATTAATGTCAGGAAGGGAAGGGTTACCTAATGTTACAATTGTCATCCCATGGCTTGCTAAAATATTCCAGAATGAAATAATTGCTGTTTCACTTCCACTACCGCTACATCCAGACATAAAAACAGTTGCAGGTACGTTTGATAACTCCTGCTTTTTCCAGATATCAAGTGTTTGTGCCATAAAGTCCATCATATTGGTACTAATATTTCCAAAATAAATCGGTGCTCCAAACGCAATTCCTCGGTATTTAACTAATTCATCGGCAGTAGCAATAGGTATTTTATTTAAATCGTTTTGTGGATCAACCTTGTTTGGCACTTTTTTAATCACCGCGTGAAGCCCTTTATTTACTACACCAGCTTTGATTGACTCTGCCAGTTTATAGGTATTTCCGCCACTTGAATCTATCAAAATAAGTACTTCTTTATTACTTATATCCATTGCAAACCCCTTTGTCAAATAAAAACAAATTAACATAAATCCAAATATACGCATGGTATTAGAAGTAAATTTCATAACGTTGCCTATTCTAAATTATTGATGGCATGATTATATTGAAATCAATTTCCCCTGCCTACCTTGTTTTTGCCAGGGTACCATATGACTTACCTTGTAATTATTTACCTAGAGCTATTTGGGCGGGATAAATATTTGGTTTCATGGTCCTAAAATTCTAGGTTAAACTTATTGTGATTTTACAGCTTAATGTGAAATTATTTGGGAGTAAGACTACTTTGTGGTTTTATATATGTTTAACGATTTTAACGGAGTTAAGTCATGGACAGATTGCAAGATGTTCCTGCTAATGATCGTACTGATGCTGGTAACCTTTACTGGTAGTTAGCATTTAATAATGCTAGTCCCGGACTAAATTCAATTTTTATATAAAATCTGTTTCATACACGTAATTCGGGACTAGTTTTTATAATTTCCTTCTTTAATAATAATCTGATATAACTAGATAGGGTTTGGGACATGCTATTAACTGACTTATATAATGAGCTTTTGAATAATCAGCTTCCAATTTATAGCGATAGCACCCAAGTGCTCAATCTTTTAGATAAAAGAGGATTTAATAATTGCCATTTTAGTGAAAATTTTGATTTTATTAATTCCGCCACTAAAGCATTTGTAATCCCGACTAGTTATGAATTTCAGCAACAATCAAATCAGCTCTGGCAACAAAAATTCGCGAGCATATTATTACTTTTTTCGGCAATCAAATTTGATAATAATATTACATCAATTGATTATACACTGCAACAATTTTTTAATCTTGATTTGCCTGACTTATTAATAAAGCGGCAAGGTTTTTACACACAAATAGCTAATTCTTCATCGTTAATCATCCAGAGTGATGATAATAACAGGCTAGCTGTAAAGTTAAGTGAAAAGCTAGAGACAGCAAATTTTGATGAAATACTAAAGCCCGGCTGGCAATATTCATTTGCTGAGATCTGTGAGGCTTCAATAGTTAATATCAAACACGATAAATCAAGCTTCTGCTGCGATGGTAGATTTAGCTTTGATGGGGTTATCTACACTATCGGGAATCAGGCTAATCGTGAGCGCAACCATGATAGGCTTATCCGCCTAATCGCTGCGATTAATAATGCATCGCAAAAATATTTACTAATAGAAGATAACCAGATAAGGAGCCTTATTCTTGATGATAAAGACCAAACGGAGCTTTTAACTGCGATGGACTATGCTGCGCTCGAGCGTGGACTTGCCATTACCGAATTGGCATTTGGCTGTAATACTCGGCTACATTATGATAATATAAACTGGCAAGTAAATTCTGTAGCCAATGAAGGTGTCTATGGCACTCATCTTGGTATCGGAATGGCAAATAAATGCCCACATATTGATTTTATCAAAGCTAGTATCACCCCTCAGAACATTTCCTAATTTGCCTTCACAAACTCTCGTTAATAGATAGATCTGCTTAAAATATAAATCTGCATCAGTATATTAATTGGGGTTTAATAATCCTGAATTTTCCTTAATCTTTTCACAAAACCTGTAATTTACCCCGCCAAAATATTTGGGTGGTAAATCAATTTGTGTGATTTTAACGGGGTTTAAAAATGGGGTATAGTTTTTATACAATAGCTCCCGTGATAAGGGCAAGTATAGTAATAAATTAGCAATAAATAGCTAGCGATACTTGTTAGTATCACATATTTTAAGTTTGACAAAGTTTAGAAGATTAAGATCTTCCGGAGACGGAGGGGTAAATCACAAAATTTTTTTGAGAGAATTTAATCTTGCAAACTTTACCAATGGAAAATTTAACTTTAAGGAGTCCTTATGTTTAATCCTAAAAAAATAGTTGTACTGATTGCCGGTGCGACAAGCTTAACGCTAACGGCGTGTGGCGGTGGAACCAGCTCTAGTGGTGGTGGATATTCAGTAAATGTAGAAGATGAGCGTGCTCAGGCAGTAACAATTAGCCGTGTACCAACTGTGCCTACTAATGGTGGTGTGCTTCATCCGATTCAACTAAGTGTAGAAAATCATACTGGTGAGAAGTTGACTTTTGTTGATTCAAGAATCATGAATAGCAAGAATCAAGGGATACTATCTCGGGCGCTAGATAAAGCAAGCCGTGCAGTAGGTGGCACTGGTTATAATTCATACGTAGGTATGGATCAGTGTAAAACTCTAGAAAGTGATGCTTCTTGTACTTTATCAGTTACTCCTGATGTTGCTGATGGTTCTACTGTTATTCAGTTGTCATTTAAGGATGATAATGGTGAAGTCTATAACACAGCTCAGTTGGTAAATTACTCTTCATCTTCATCAAGCCAGAATGGATTTATTGTTAATACTGATAATATGAGAGAATTCCATTCAACTAATGATTATTCTGTTACTATTCCGTTTATAGCTGATGATGATTATCAGTCAATCACAGTAAGTTCAGATATCATGGCTTTAAATAAAAGCTTTGATTGTAATGGTAAGGTAACTAAAGGTTCGGCATGTTCAGCAACTCTTAAATTACCAGCTGCACCAAAAGCAGGTTATGCTAATAAAATCACTATTAGCGGTAAGACTACCAGCGGTAAAGTAAATATTTATACCATAAATACTCGTGCCTACTTCGATGATAGACCATCACTCGAATTAACGAGAGGTCCGGTGCATTTACAGGCAGATAATACACCAGGTGCAGACAATAGCGTTTCAATAGGTATTGTCAATAATGGAGTCTTACCTGCAACAGGTATAAATGATAAACATAGCGCATTATCTACCGAGTTTGAAGGTGTAATTTTGCAGGCAAATGCTGGTGAAAATCCGGTGACTTCGCTTAGGCGAACTTTTGATCCTGCTACTTGTGACTTTACAGGTGCAACAGCTAATAAAATAGGGCATACCGCTCCTACTGGTAGTGCTTGTGAAGCTAGTTTCACTATGAACCCAAATAGCTTGGAACAAAATGGACATGATGAATACCGAATTACCTATAATGGTGAAGCTGGTGCTAATACTGTCAAAACCACAACCATTTATTATACTGGTTTATCTGGCTATGATCCAAACTGTCCGACCTGTCAGCGTCCGCATGATTATCAAATAACTGGTACTCTTGACTTCACTGATACTGACACTAATACTAATGGTAAAACTCAGACTATTACTATTAGTAATACAGGTATGCAGCCACTACATAATATAGCGTTTACATTACCAGTGGTAGCTGGGCTTACAATCGACCGTAATGGTTGTGATACTGGTACTCTTGCGAATAATATCCTTCAGGCAAAACAATCATGTTCAATCGATGTTCATTACCGTCCTACTGCTAATGTACCTTTTGGTTCAGCTATAGCAACTGTTAATGCAACTAGAGCTGATGATTCAAGCTTCAGTGGTAGTACTAAAACTCTTTCGGTATTTTATAGTGCAAGTGCTAACCCAACATTAAGACCTGGCTTGATTCTTAGTAGTAGTGGTGAGAAATTTGAGCTGGCAACAGGCGATACTCGTATTCTAACGTATAATCTGTTTGTTCAGTCAAATGGTTCGGCAACAGCTACTGAAGTAACTGGTATTACTACACCGGTTGCATTGAAGCCGCATTCAGCAAACTTGAATATTTCAATTCCAGCAACGGCTCAGTCTCCTGCTGGTGGTGCTCAATTGACTAATAAATTTGCTGGTGGATTTACCTTTGATCGAGCTAATTGGCATACATTGCCAGGTCAGAATGTATCATTATCTGGTGTCGAAGTTGGTGTTGTTACTTATGCGTATGGTAATTCTCAAGGTATAGCGGCAGAAGATGCGAATACGCTAGATCATTTATTTAGCTATGCTGGTTCGACTACACCTGCCAAATTCACTCTTGGCTATGAAGTAAGTGATGACGCTGCAGTAACTACAGGGCCTACTGTTATCGGTACTATCGATGAAAATAATGGTGGTTTGACAAATGGTGGAACATTTGCCCTGACTAAGGCTAATAAACTGATACTAGATGTAGACTATGCTGCACCTAGTGGAAAAGCTTTGGATCGCTTCATTGTTGACGATGCAAGTATTCCATATGGTTTCATGGTTAATACTACTACACCAGCTACTGGTGCATGTCCTACTGTAAGTAAAGGAAGCGTGCCAACAACTCTTGCAGCTGGTAGTTCTTGTACTGTTAGATATGAATTTGTTGGTGATAGTATTGGTGCAGCTAATACTTATACCATAGCTACACAAAATCAGGCACTACGTGTATTCAAAACTCCAGCATATATGATCAGTACTGCAAATGGAAGAAAGCGTGTACAGCCAGCGGGTGAGTTTACTTTCCGCGTGAAACCTTTTGCTGATGTGCAGACTTATGTAAATCGTATCGGTACAAGCAATTCATATGAAGCAATCTTCTATGTAAATGAATATGCAGCACATAATCTGACAGGTATGACCAACGCTGGTATTATGGTTACTCCGATCCAAAATTTTGCATCTGATGTAACGGTAAGTCAGCCATGCCAGATTAACCAGACTATTGCACTTAGTCCAGGTGGAATTGATACTGCTACTAACCAACCAGTTGCTGGTGCCAAATTCTGTAAGATTATCTTCACAGTAAATCCTGCTGCTAATGGTGGTAATCCAAATAGACGAGTTAACTTCCGTTACTCATCTACGACTGATGGTCTTTACAATGCAGTGCTTAAGAATCTTAATGTAGATTCTACAACAACTGTAACTAACCCTTAATCAATTTTTCCCTTTGATTGATTAAGAATAGCCGGCTAAAGTAACTTTAGTCGGCTTTCTTCGGGATGACTTAACCCAGTGGTTTTGATTAAACTAATAAATTTGAAAATTTTAATTTAATAAGTTGCAATTTTCAAGTTGATATGATGCGATATGGAGAATTTATATTATGAAACTAACTACCCCTCAGATAAAAACCTGTTTACTACTTATGCTAAGTGCGCTAGTAAGTAGCTGCAATAATGGTAATGAAGCTGTCAATCGCAACAATAATGACCAGATAGTTGGTATAAAGCCACCAGCTCCACTACGTGCTCCGGCAGTGGTGATTAGCCGGGTAGCAACTATTCCGGTAAATAATGGGGTTAGTGGTAATCATGTAATCCGTATCGATAATCATACTAACCACGATCTACGCCTGATTAGTGCCGAAATCGACAATAACACGATTGACGATAGCTCCGCCAACTGCAATATTCTATACCGCGATGCGGCATGTAGTATAGTAGTAGCACCCAAAGATCCTAGGGAAACAACGCTAATCAGGCTAAGCTATCAAGATGAAGCTGGTAAGATTTATAATACTGCCCAATTGATTAATTATTCAGCGACGGTAATGAGCCGCGACGGCTTTATCGTTAGCGAGGGTGAATTTGGCGAAATCTATTCGACCAATGACTATAGCCTGACGCTACCATTTATCGCCGATGATGATTATAACGAGCTAGATATTAGCTCGGATGTGATGGTACTCGATAAACACCTTGATTGTAATGGCAAGGTAACTAAAGGTTCGCAGTGTACGGCAACTCTAACCCTGCCTGCTGCTACCGGGGCAGGGTATAGTAATCAGATTCGCCTAACTGGTAAAAAAGCCAATGGGCAAATTAATCAATATCGGATCAATAATCGGGCATATTTCGAAGATAGGCCATCACTGGTATTAAGTGGTGGACCACTGGCGCTACTTGCGACTAATGCTACCGGTGCGAATAATCGTGTAACCCTGCGGGTAGTTAATAACGGAGTATTACCTGTAAGTATCTGGGGTGAAGACTATAAGCCATTATCGAGCGAAGTTTATGGTAGTATCAATCAAACTAGTGTAACTTCACCATTAGTGAAGACTATCGGTAATTGTAATTTTGATGGTAGAGTCGGTACCTCAGTTGGTAAAACTGCTAAAGCTGGTGATATTTGTGAGATACGCTTATCGCTAAATAACATCCAGCAGCCACAATCCGGACATGATCAGTACACTATTCGCTATGATGGAGAAACTGGGACAACAACAGCTAAGACAACCTTTATCTACTATACCGGGCTTTCTACCGATATTGATCCCAATCGTCCAGATGGCTTAGTAAACTATGCCTATACTATTAGAGGTAGCCTAAACTTCTTAAATACGCCAGTAACTAATCCAGCAACCGCGCGTACCGAATATATCCAGATCCAAAATACCGGGAAAGAGCCAATCAAGGTTACTAACTGGAATGTTAGTTATCCGGCTGGGATGACTACGCGTAATGATGAATGTAGCAATAAAACCCTAAAAAGTGCTGAAGCTTGCAATATCTATGTAAGCTATGCGCCAACAGCCGCCGTAACGAATAATAGTGCTGTAATAGGCGAGATAAAAGCGGTTCGTGCGGATAATAATAGTACGACTGATTTTATCGCACCAAATAAAAGTGTCGGGATTCTTTATAGTGCGACAGGCACCCCACCGAATGTCGGTACATTGACATTAAGTCATGGGCGGGTGTATCTCGAAAAAGAACAAGGTGTAACAGGAGATGTTAGCGAAGATGTGATTATCGAAAATAGTGGTAAGGCTGATTATCTGATTAGTGGCATCAGTGCAGTAACTAACCCGAATTTGTCGCGTTTTTTACGGATGGAATTACCAGCTAACTTTACTTTACCGGGTAGCACGACTGCAATCGCTAATCCATTAAGTAGCTTTGGTATAAATGGGTTTAACGCACAGGGACAAGTAGTTACATTAAAGCCAGGGCAAAAAGCGGTAGTACGTTATCATTATAGCAGTACTACAGCTGAAGCTGGCACACTTTATCAACAGATTATCCGTGCCAATGATGGCTATGGTGTACCAATTCAGGTTGACTATGCGACTACTACTTCACCGATCCGGGTAACTGCACCAAAGGCAGTTGGCACATTAAATACCGCTGGTAGCTTACTTACTAGTGGGGGCAGTTTTCCGCTTACTTGGGGTAATAAGCTGACACTTGAAGTCGAGTATGCTCCGGTGGGGGGCACTGCCAAAGGCTTTATTATCGATGATAGCGATTTACCTTATGGTTATGGCGTGGTAGCAAGCTCGACTACCTGCCCGACTAGTAGTAAAAGCAGTAGTCCGACTGATCTGACTACATCATGTAAGGCAGTCTATGAGTTTTTAAATCCGGATATTAGTAATGGTTATAGCTATACACTGGCAACAGCTAATGCTGCTAGTCAGGCTTTTAGAGCGCCAACGTACTCGCTTGAGATAAATAAAGAGCGGCGCCGGGTAATTCCAAGCCAAGTATTTAATTACCAGACTCTGCCTTTTGTCACGATGACAACATCGCAAACTGGTTCAGGCTCTAGCCGGAGTGTAACTTTTACTATTCAGAATTATTCTGCGGCTTCATTAACTGGGATGAATAACTATCCAGTCATAATAGTACCTGATTATGCAGCTAACTCAAATATCAAAGGTGCAACTAGCTGTGTAATTAATACTCCGGCAGCTAAGGCAAGCTGTAATATTAGCTTTACTTTAAAAAATACTTCAGGTAATAAACAGCTACCAGTAGCTTATGCCTCAACTGAAGATGCTTACTATAACTCGATTCGTAGCAGTATAACGTTAAACTAATAAACCAAGGGAATTATAACATCATGCAAAAATTATCTAAAATCCACCTAAGCTTGATTAGTGCGCTGGCACTTGTTGGCTGCGATAATGTCGGCGGTGGTAGCGAAAATAGCCAAGTACGGCAAAATAAACTAACTATCAGTAATACGCCAGTCTTCCCGCATAGTGGCAGTGGCGATATTTATGCGCTGGTATTATCCAATCATACTAAAGAGGATATGCAGCTAACTAATAGTCAGCTAAAGGGGATCAGCCCCAGTGATGAAGATAGCGCAGATGATATTAGTACTAAGCTACAGCTAGCAAAATCGCTAAAAGCAACCCAGCTAACCGATCTTATTGATCTATCTGCTTGTAAGATGATTAAGGCTGGAGCTAACTGTGTCGTGACTATTGAGCTACCTAAACAAGTTGCTAGCGGCTATTTTGATTTTAGCCTGCAATATACTGACAGTAATGCTAAAGCATACACGGTAGATAAGCTAGTGGTATTTAATGCTGGGATGGTAGCAAATGATGGCGTAATCCTGACTAATCAGTATATCGAGTCGGTAGTGGTAAATTCGGATAAATATACGCTGGCAATACCGTTTCAGCTAACCGATGATTTTGAATCAGTCGCGATCCGCCAGCATGGAGTAGCACCAACGGGCTATAATCAGATAATCTGTAATAATCAAGCAAATGATGGCAAGACTAATAATAGCCGTAAATATGCCGCTAATAATAGCTGTACTGCATTGATCGAACTGGATAGTCATGAAGCTAATCCAGAGCTAGCATTGACGTTTAGCGATACCCATGGTAGTAGCCGCACGGTAGAGATCAAATCCAGCGTACTTTATGGTAATTATCCTGAGCTGGTGATTATCGGTGCCCCTGCAATACTAACTAATGCTAGTAGTAAAGTGATAACTATCAAAAATATCGGGACACAAACAGCAAAAGATGTCCGCCTCAGTGAGACTGGCGATACGACTTCGTTTGATATTAATAAAGCCTCGTGCGAGGGCAAATCGCTTGAGAATAATCAGCAATGTGTTGTCCAGTATCAAGCGAAGGGTAACAACCAGACTGCAACTATCACCCAGAGCGTTAGCTATAAAGGCGATGATGGGCTGGATACTCGGATGTTTAGTACTAAATATCCGGTATATATAAATAAAGTTGCGAATCTTAAGGCTCCCAATCAGAATAATACTACCGTTTTACCTGCACATAGAGCTATTGATGCACAAAAAGAGTATTTCCCAGAAGAGCTAGAAAATATTACCGTAAGCTTTGATCAGCCAGTTAATGCGAGTGGTTTATATATGAATGACGGTGGCATGGGCGCACTTTTTGGGGGCAAATACAGTGGTTGTGAGGGATACACTTATTTAACACCAGATAAAATAACTTGTAAATTAAAATCTACAGACTTGCGTGATATGATAGGCGACACAATCTTTGAAATGCGTACCGCGCAGCTTGGTAACTCAACTGGTTTGATTGGTAATAAGCCTATTAATGAGCGTTATTACTATTATACTGTGCGGCATCACCGCAATCCACGGGTGAGCGCAATCACTAATACTAGTCAGACATTTAAACCCGGCAATACGATTAAGTTTGCGATAAACCTAGATAGTAGTAGATATAGCGCAAATAATCGCTATCGCTTTAATCCCCAGTCTGGTTATACGATTACTAGTAATAATTGCAATACTGCCACCAATGGCTGCCGGATTGAAGTTGAGTATAAAATCCCATTAGCTAATCAACTAACAGGTAGTGGGACTATCCAGCATACCTTACCGCAGCAGATACTATCGATTGTGCCAGCAAGTGGAAGTAAGCCAAGTGAGTTACGGGTAGTTCATAGCCAGACTGTTTCAGTGAGTAAGCTCCCGGCTACTCACATTACAGATTTCTGGATTACTCATGATTTTTTACAAGGATATTCTTGTACTAAGATGTACAATACTAGTGGTGCTGTAGCTTGTTATTTTCGTGTGGCGGGTATTTCTGCACCTGGTTATCAATCAGTGATAAGAAGTTTCAATCGGTTTAATGGAAATAGCTCTTGTTTATTGCCTGTGGTAGGGCTAGGGATTGGTTTTTGTCTGACATTAAATAACCTTCCTGATTCATCACAAGGAGAAATTGATCCTGGAATTTTTTTTAGAAACCCTATTCGTACTGAGAATGGATATACAACGGCTGCTGTTGGTGCTGCCTTCTATGTGGTACTGATTCCAAATGGACAAGATATACGTACTAATCCACCTGGTACTATTTACGTTGGGAGATTTTGTATTCCTCTCTTTCCCATTAGTAGTTCTAGTACTGGTGCATCCGTTGTTGCACCTTACTGTGGCTTGCCACCAGAGCAATAGATACAGGTGTTATCATTTTTACTAGTGGTCAGCTTTGTAGTAAGAGGACATTCTGCAAATAACTCTTGCCGCTATAAAACACCACCCAAAAAGGTTGGGTGTTGTTTCTATTTATGTCATTTTATGCAGTTTTTAATCTCTGCAGATAAACTCCCCACGGCTTGCAGCGTTAGACCAGAGATTGCCAACGGACGGTTCCGTAGGAAAAATTTCCTTAATACCTCGTGGGCTCTGCCCCGAGGATAGGAAATTTTAGTCCTCTGGCTTTACTCAGTCTTTTAAAAAGCAAGTTATTGATAGTTTAACAAAGTGTAAAGTTGATTGAGGTACATTTATCAGAAAAAAAACTGAGTTCTTACTCAGTCTTTTTCTAGGTTAGGTCATAAGTCGAACAAGAAGCGGCTTGATGTTTTAGTTGCTTATATTGGTGCACTAGCTGTATCCTTAGCCCACGCCCTAAAGCTTCGGTATAGTGTCGGATTATTTCTAAGCTTGGCGAATGTCGCTTATTCTAATTGCTAGAATACTATTTTTTCTTTTTCTGATGTAAAAATGAGGTGATAACTATTTCAGTCTGGTCTTTAATCCAGTATGAAATTATAAAAGTGAATTGTTGTATAATGTGTGGTGATGTTGTTATTTTGAATAAAACTAATGGTTTACAGTTTGCATCACAGATAATGATTGATAAAATTATGCAAGTAGAAAAGTTTGCCATTTGAGAATTATGGAACTTTTAGAATAAGCCAAGCCATAACTTTATAGCTTCGTCCACTTTTTGAATACTCAGTTCATCTAATCTCCCAATCTTTTCACCAACATCGCTTTTTAATATTGTGGTTATTTTATCCGCCATGGCTTGAGATATAACGGTCAGTCCATTAGATTTGTCTGGTAATATATTTATTCGAAAAGGCTCAGCATTACTGATGATACTATTAGTTTACTTTACGAAGAAGTGCTAAGTGACAGATGCAAAAATACAAAGGGTAATATGTTGATAGAAAAGTGCGTCTATGTCCATAATAGAGCATTGGATACTAAGACTTTCGCTATGGGTGGTTTCAAGAACTCTGATGCTATTTATATATTTCTTTACGGTGTGCAATCCTCAGTACTAGTATGATTAATATGTTGTCTTGTATTTCACAAACTAGACGATAATCTTCTGCTCTGTAGCGCCATAATCGGGAAAGTTCGCTGGTTAGTGCCTTGCCTGACTGCCTAGGATTTTCCAAAGCTATTATTTTATCAATTTCTGCTGCTATTTGTTTTTGTACTGGTTTATCTAGCTTGTCAAATAACTTTGCTGCTTTTGTAGAAAACTGGACAGCCCACATTATAAGTTATTCCGTTTTTTTAGCTCTTCCCACGAAATAGTTGTACTATTCCCAGATCGGATATCCTCTAATTCTTTCTCCGCCAGATATATATCTTCCATATCATCCAAATACTCTATTAGTGCCTGTTTGACATAAAAAGACTTAGTCCGGTGAGTTTTTTCAGCAAGGTTATTCAATCTTTGCTCTATTTCAGCATCAAGCCTAATTGCTAACATTTGCTTATCTTTCAAAAATGTTATACATGTCATACAGATAATTATATCAGTAACGTTAATTCTTGTCAATTGCTTTATAAAGCATGATGTTTTTCGACCCATTTACCCAAATCTGAAACTGTAAAAATCTGGTTTAATTTATTATTTTAGGGTATAATATTGTATGAAATTAAAGATGGTCAAAATTGATTTTGATAGCGATACAGTTAAATTAATGTCAGAAAGAATAAATATTCTTTCTTGGGCAATTGGTGGTATTGGCTATCTGGGATTTAACATCCAATGATTAAATAAAGCTATTACCGTTATATTAGGATGGCTAGTGCTTCAATATATATCCTTTGCTTTGCTTAAAGTAAGTAAGACGATAAAAAAAGAGGAGGAACAAAAAGGTGGAACTACTTAAATTAATCTTTCTAAATGTAGTGGTTATTGCTGGGGCTTTTTATTTACTACACTTAGCAGTTAAAAACGCAAAACAGAAATCTAAACACCGGCATGTTTAGCTTTCCTAGAAAAAAAGACCACTTAATAAGTGGTTTTTTATTAGACCGTTTTCCTAACTAACTGGTGAATCATAACCAATGGAAGCCTTTAGCGAGCATACCGCCTATGGTAATTACTACTGTTATTCCTGTCCATACCGTAAATTTTAAGCTGTCGTAACGGTACTGCTCAATTTTAGCAGTTAAGCGTAATTCAGCCTCACTAATATCCCGCTTAACTAATAGCATATCATCACCTTTATCAGCAAGTTCTTTTGTTTCTAGATCTTGTTTTATATCAGCTTTTACTTCAGCGATAATTTGTTCTAGGCGTTTAGCCTGAACTTCTGCTTGCTTATCAGTAAAACCAGCTTCTTTTAGCTCGTGTATATAATCAACTATCGATAATGTCTTTGACATTAATCAATCCTTTTAATGAGAATATTTTAATCCATTATGTAAGTCAATGTCAGTCGATTAACCCATCTTACAGGGCAAACTAGCACTTAAATATTTTTATATTTGTTCAGCTCTATATTCAAATAGCTCGGCATCTTCTTTTAAGTTTTGAGCAAGTAGAATATCTTTGATAAATGTTACGGGTAAATCTTGATTTTCTGATGCTAACTTATCAAGCTTAGCCCAATACCCAATTTGTGAAGATATTGATCTATGCTCAGCAATAGCATGCCTTTTGGCTACAGTATAAAGCTCATCTTCGATTTTAATTGAGTGAAAGCTCATGGTAATTTCCTTACAATAATATAGCATAATAGTAGCACATTTCAAATTAATTAGTCAGCATCATATGAGGAGATGCGCCAAAATATTAAAGAAATACATTGTATTTGTCTGGATGTATGCAGTATAATAATTGTGTGATACGTTTGTGTTACAAAAATCATTGAGGATAAAAAATGAATATCAGACTAGATAATGAATTGGAGCAAAAATTAAATTATTTTGCCCATGAACTTCATACAACTAAAACTGAACTGGTAAAACCATATATTTTGAGAATGCTAGAAGATCTGGAAGATTATTATCATGCTCATAAAGCCTTACAAGATGAAGGCTCAATTAGCATTGATGAATTAGAGAAAGAATTTGCTCATGTGGCAGATTGAGTTTAAGCCGAAAGCTGCTAAAGAATTAAGAAAACTCGATCCAAAGCATGCCCGGCAGATTCTTTCCTGGTTGAGAGTTCGGCTGGATAGTGGTGCAGATCCCAGATTATTTGCTGAACAGTTAACTGGAAATTTTAAAGATTTCTGGAGATTCAGAATAGGTGATTTTAGAATTGTATTTCAACCTGAAGAGCAAAAGTTATTAATTCTTGTTGTTCGAATTGCTCATCGTAAAGAAGTTTATCATACTGACTTAAACTAATTCCAACCTAATTTAGCTAGCTATAATTGTCATACTTGGACAACTATAAGTATCGAAATTCACCTAAGACAGGTGATTTTTGTATTTCTAGCAGGTAAAATCGACATCCATTAATCAATTCCTAGCTTTAGCAAATCTATTTTGCAACCACATTTTTACCCACCCAAATTCTTTGGGTGGTAAATCTATTTGTGTTATTTTATGCGGGTTTTAAAATCTGGGGGAATTTCATACAATAGCTCCCGTAGCAAATCAAAGCTTAGTTTAAGCAGTAGCTTGACTAACTTTGGCTAAATTAGTTTAACAAAACATAAAAAAGGGAAATCATGAAAAGAAATCAAATCTCATTATTACTTAGTTCACTAGTTATCTCAGCATCTATTCTTGCTGGTTGTAATTCTGGGACTAGCTCGGCTGGTTCATCAACTGCTACTGAGACGGCAACTGAAGTTCGTCAGTCACCAGTTGGCATTTCGCCAATGGCAGCCATTCCATTAACTGGTGTAGGGCATCAGTTTACTTTACGTATCTCTAATAGCTCGGCAAATGACTATAGCTTGGATAAAATCGAAGTGATTGATCCACTAACTGGTAGAAGTGCGCTTGATAAAGTTAGCGTTAATCGTGATCTATGCGAAAAAGTTGCTAAAAATAGCTACTGCGCGATCAAAATTACGCCACAAGTAGATAAATCTGCTGCATTCATCATCAAAGCGACCTTATCGGCTAATGGTAAGCAAGAAGTAGTAAGCCAACTAATCCGTATTAGCGATAAAGTTAAATCACACAATAGTATTTACTTTACCAATGATATTAGTGAAGTTGTCGCAGACAAAAAGTCTAACTATACTTTGGCATTACCTGTGGTACTCGATGATGATTTCTCAGCGATGAAAGTAAGTAATGGTTTACTTGATTGTGAAGGTAAATCCAAAGGTTCTTCATGTACTTATATCTTAAATGGCTCTATCAGTGCCGATAAGACTTTAGTTGCGACCAATATCGAGGGTACGCATAAGAAAGATGGTACTAAAGAGCAGCTACTAAAATCAAATACTTTAGTGCGTGCTAATATGAATTATACGAAAGTTTTATTATCTCAGCCAGCAGATATCGTTGCAAAAAAAGATGGTTCAGCACATGATCCAGTTAGCGTAATTGCCTATAATCTTGGGAATGTAGCAGCGACAGATATCAATGTAAAAACCTCAGTAGGCTTCAGTGCGACTAATACTTGCGGTACAGAACTTGGTGGTGGTACCGGCTGTGCTATTCCGGTGAGCGTAACAAATAGCGATGAGCAAGTAAGTGTTAGCGGTAGCCTTACGTTTGAATATAATAGAGGTAAATCTGCAAGTACCCAACTATTTTATGATGCGCTAAATCTAGATACCAAACTTGAGCTTACACCTAAAGGTAACCCAGATTTTAACAGTATGGTGATCGGAGATCAGCCGCGAACAGCTATTTACACCCTCACGAATAGTGGTGATAAAACCTTGACTGGCATTCAGATTAGACTTGATGCTCCTGATTTTAGTCATAGTTTGTGTCCAAGTGCACTAGCTAGTGGCGAAACATGTGATATTACAGTTACATATAATCCACAAGCGGTAAATTCAGGTAATACCAATCTTGCAGTTACTGGTAAATACACGACAAAAGAAGGTCAAACTACTACTGATAAAACAATCTATGCCGCTACTCCAATTACTTACTCAGCGCTTAATGCATTTACTAGTTTTAAGGTATCGCCAGAATTAGGGCATAATTTTGTTGCAAAAACTGGTACTTCAGTCAGCCATGATTATACAATCACCAATGTAAGTAACTATGCTTCAACACTTAGTGCGGCAAAAGTTTCAACTAATGTGGCTTCTACTGCTGGCGAATTTACTTTGGATAAAGGATGTGAAACAACTCTGAACGCTAATGGCGGGAGTTGTAAACTCGGGGCTATCTTTGCGCCAAAAGTAGACCATAATATCAAAGATATTGCAATAACTGTACCAGCTTCAGGACCTAATGGTAGCGCAGGAGAAGATCTCGAATTAAAAGCTAATTTATTCTCGAAAGCAGATGCTGCTGATGCGCCGAATATTACAGTAGTGGGTCCAATAGTTTTCCCTTACGAGGGTAATTTAGGTGGCTCATTTGTTGTAGACGCCGATGATATGTTTGCTGCAACGAGAATTTCTTTTGGCATGTTTAGTGGTAGAAAGGTATCATTACACTATACTTTTGAAAATAAGGGGCCTGGGGCGGCTAATAATTTCAATGTTGCAGTCAGTGGAATTTCTTCATCTTTTGCAATTGATATAGATAACACTAATTGTCCAATTGGTGAAACTTCAAGAGTTTTCGCAAAAGATGATAAATGTGATGTTTCGGTAAATATTCCTAAAGAGAAGTATTTCGCAGCCGGAATGCTAAATGGTGCTGATTTTACTGATAATCTGGTTTTACCATATAGCTATGAAAACCTTGCCACAACTACTTATGAAGAGAAAACTACCAATCCGGTTGAAGTAAAAATTTCTACCAATGTAGCAGAAGGTTTAACTCTTACACCTAAAATGGATGGTAATAATGTTATTCTAGATGTAGAACATGCTGGGCTAAATAAACTGGTATCTAAAACAGATACTGAGATTACTGTATCTGCTACAATTAAAGGTATCCCTGATCCAAAATTAAGCTGTGATGTAGCGGCTGGTTCTTTGAAAGAATGTACAGTTCTTAAATTACCTGCTTCTTTTCCTAAAGGCGAACATTCTCTTGATGTAACGATCACACCAAAAAGCGATGCTAATCTTAAACAGCATAGAGTTGTTAAGTTTACTGTCTAAGGGGTGCTTGATTTAAACAAGATTTTACAATCATGTTAACCCAGATTTTTGATCTGGGTTTTTTATGCTTTAATTTATGAGCTATAAGTATAAGTAAGCCCTATACCCAATCAATTATTCTATTTTTACACCCCTAAATAAATAGGGGGTAAAGATACATGTGTAATTTTAAGCGGGTTTTAAATTGCAGGGTAAAACTATATAATCATCTCTGTAGATACAGTCAGCTTCTTGATTTAAAATCTATTTTCAAATGTTTTGAGGAAGGTATATGAAAAATATATTACTATTTGTACTTGTAGGTACTGTGCTTGCTGCATGTAATTCTGCAGCACCAGGAGCAAAAGGTGCTTTAGTTGAAGTACCTGATGTAACAACTACAGCAAATGATAGCAAGGTTTATTTTGATACATTCGCTGCTATACCCAAGGTGGCAACTCCCAGTAATTATATTATCCGTCTGCATAATGATAGTAATGATAGTTACCAAATAGTTTCAGCAACACTTTCTCCACTTTTAGTTAGTGATAAAAATAAAGCTCTAGCAACGTTGGATAAAAATAATTGTAGCACCATTACTAGACACTCGCAATGTGGATTTATTCTTAATTTCCCGGCAAATAATACTGCGAGCTACACATTAACTACAGTAGTTGAGGATAGTAGTCACAAACAACATACTATCAAAAGCTTTCTAATTAGTGATCAGAATAAAAGCGGCGCTAATGGGATTAATTATTCATTTCTAAGTACGGTAAATAGTCATAATGGTATCTATCATCTGGCAGTACCAGTTTATTTTGGTAAAGATTTTAATAAAGTAAGCGTTAGTGAGGGAACTCTTTACTGTCGCAATGGCTACCATGCTGGTAGTAGCTGTACTTATTATAAGGATGGTCAGGTAAGTAAAGATGAATTGTTACTTAGCAAACTAAGTGCAGTAACAGCAGATAATCGTGATGTAGAAGTATCTGGTAAATCACTTATTAGTAAATCTGGCACGCCTTTTTTATTAATGTCTGTACCTGAGGATGTCGAGCTTAAACCCGGTTCTGCTCCTGTAAAATCAGTAATCAGTATTGTCAATATAGGTAATCAGCCAGCAACGGGAATTACTATCGATTCATCAAAGCTTGCCGCTGGGGTAACCCTATTGCCAGCTGGCTGTGGTACAGATCTTGCCGCATATGGTAACTGTAATATTGAGATTAGTTATAATGGTGTGAGCACCAATGGCAGCAGTATCCTTAAGCTTTCGCACGATTATACGTCGGCTAAAAGAACGCTGGTGCAGCAATTCATGCATATAATAAATCGTGATGAACCAGCATTGGAATGGGATAATCCACCAAGCAATATTTTTGAAGGTTCAGTAGTCCATGATGAAGTAAGCGAAACCTTTATCCTCAAAGCCAAAAATATTAAATTCTCTGCGATTAAGTTATCACACGATAGTAATAGTGATTTTACAGTTGCGGCTGATCCAGCTGGCTTATGCAAGGGTAATCAGATAAGTATAGCTAGTGATGGTAGTGAAGAATGCCACATAACTATCAGTTATAAGCCGATGACTCAATTAGCTAACCCAGCCATTTTTTATATTACCGCTACTGGTAGCTATATTGATGCAACTGATACCGAGCGCTCACTTGCCTATCCTTTGGCGCTATCTTATTCCGCTCCTTTTACGCCAGCAAGCCTTATTCAGATAAATGATGGGAATAAAATTGAGCTAAAAACAATAGCTGGAGAGCCTAAAGATTTTGTTATCAAAATCGAAAATAACAGTAAGTATAGCATATCTCTTGGTAGCCCGGTTTTTACGCCAGCTATTCCGGATGCTACTATTGCTGATCCGGCAAAATGCCTAACTATTGCACCACAAAGTTCTTGTGAATTATCTGTAAACTATGACCCTAAAGCTACCATGGTAAATAGCATGATGAGTAGCTTGAGGCTACAGGTTATTAAGCTTAATAATAACGACATTTCAGCGACAAGTGAATTTGCCACAAGTGTAGTTGAGTATGCCGCAGTTAGCCCGAGTAAGCCAAGTCTTGTTGTTTCGTTTGATAAAGTTAGTGGTAATCAGACTCAGGATGTCAGTGGTTACTGGGTTCATAAAGATAATACTATTGAATTTAGCTATAAAGCTACTAATACAGGAGATGGGATTGCCAAAAATATCAGTGTTACTAGTTCTAATGGCTGGACTATTGATGACACCAATTGTCAGAGTAGGCAGCTATCTAAAGGTGATAGCTGTCAAGTGAAATTTAGCCACGCTTATAGCAGTGTAGGTCAGCAGGAGTTAAAAGAACAAGATGTGACTATCAGCTATGGTTACGGAAATGCTAATGATACTGATAGTATCAAGCTTGGGACTGATACAAAAAATGTAGTAGTTTATCAAATGCCAAATTTGATTCACGTATCAGGTGCAATTGGTCAATTAGACGATGTGTTTCCAGGTAGTAAATTAACTACTACTTTTCGTATTGATGACGGTTATCCAGGTATGCCTGGGTATGAAGTAAAGATAGCTCATAGCATTGATATTAATTCTGATGGTCTGATATGGAATAATCCTTCATGCACGCTAGATTATCAAAAAATGACTTGTGATATTTTGACCGATACGGACTATAGCCTGCTAGGAGAAAGTCGTAAGGCATCATTTGTAAGTACTGGCGGTTTATCGCTATCTAATAAAGATCTAAATATAAAATTTAGGGATTTTGCCGTAGTTGGGGACAATCGTCCAGCTGATTTTGTTAGGAACGGAAAATGTGTTTTAGATAAAATTACTGGTCTAATGTGGCCTACCGACCCCCTTTCTGATATTAGTAATAAACCAATTCGTACTATAAAAGAAGCTATGGATAGCATTGAAGCTCTTAATCAAGAAAATTTCTGTGACTATAGCGATTGGGTTTTACCAAATATTAATGAACTAAAATCATTGGTTAACTATAGCTCCAGTAATTTCCCTCAATGGTTGGCTGATAATAACGGTCCTAATGTTGCCGGACTAAATCGGTTTGGCTTTTTTTCATCAACGCTTGGTCAGGCTGGAAGGTATATTGTTTTTAGTTTACATGAAAATATTCCATATTTCCCATTAAGTTTTTTGGGTGTTGGTTCGTATTTGCTACCAGTACGGCATGACTCAACAGTTAAGCCAATTGTTACAATCTGGAAAACTGGTCAAACAAATCCTTTTGGTGTAACTGGTAGTGATGGTGAAACCCAGCGTGGTAAAGAGCGTCCAAGCGTTCCATTTGAAGATGTTAAATCTGATCCAAGATGTGTTAAAGATAATAGCACGGGTAAAATCTGGTTCAAAACCCTTATTCCTAGTGGTAAATATTCTGCACTATTAAAAACTGTACAAGATTATAATCATATGACAATGTGTGGTGTTACTGGCTGGCATGTAGCGACTATTAATGAATACCATTCACTTCAGAACTATGGTGAAGATGGTACATTTACTTATCTTAAAAGATATGGGCTAGATTTAGAGACTAATAGTGGCGTTTATAATTTTACTGGCAATGTAATAAACTCTGGTGGCAAGCTTTCTATGATACGCTTTGATTTTGCAGCAATTAGGGTGCGTAATACGGATATTACCAATACTGATGGTGAGGTTGATGCTGGTGGTGATGCCCCTGCAGTGCTAGTTGCTGGTTAACTTCTATGTCTTGATAAAGCAAGGGTTAGTTTCTAATCTCACTTTATTTAGCTTGTAAGTGTTTAAAATAGCTTGCAGTAGTAGCAAATAATCCGTTTATAAAAAACTCGGTCGTTTACGACCGAGTTTTTTATAATACCATTTTAACAATTTAGAGCATGATGGATTCTTTTATTTATTCACATTACCTTATCCCGAGTTCGCGTTAGTAGCTAAGATTATGTTTGGATAAAAATACTAGCAGTGTAGTAATATAAGGTTGGTCTAAAGGTCATTATTATCTGCTGGTTCATGAATTTGTGCGAAAATAACTCCCTTTATGGCAATTTTATAATTTGGAGCTAGATTATGCCTGTAAAAATACCTAATAATTTACCAGCTACAGATATACTTAATTCAGAAAATATCTTTGTAATGTCTGAGGATAGGGCCGCGCATCAGGATATTCGTCCATTAAAAATAGTAATACTGAATTTAATGCCAAATAAAATTGTTACTGAAACGCAGATTTTGCGTCTTTTAGGGAATACTCCACTACAAATTGAGATTACTTTTTTACATCCGCAATCTCATGCGTCAAAGAATACTGCCAATGAGCATTTAGAGAATTTTTATAATTCGTTTGATAATATTAAGAATGATAAATTTGATGGTATGATTATTACTGGCGCACCATTGGGGCAAATTGATTTTGAAGAAGTTGATTTTTGGGACGAATTGTGTTCAATAATGGAGTGGAGCAAGCATAATGTATTTTCCTGTTTACATATTTGCTGGGGAACATTAGCTGGGCTTTACTATCACTATAAAATTCCAAAATATAATCTTGCTCAAAAAATGTTTGGGGTATTTCCGCATCAAGTAAATCATCAGTTAAGTAAATTATTAAGAGGTTTTGATGATGTATTTTGGGTTCCTCATTCGCGCCATACTGAGGTAAAAAGAGAAGATATTCTCTTACATCCAGAGCTGAGAATTCTTGCTGAATCTGATGAGTCTGGTGTTTATCTTCTAGCAACCTCTGATTATCGCCAGGTCTTTATTACCGGACATTCTGAATATGATACTATGACCCTTAGCGACGAATATTTTCGTGATTTGAGTAAAGGGTTTACCATAGATATGCCGATAAATTATTTCCCTGCGAATGATCCTAGCAAAAAACCAGCTTCTTTGTGGCGCGGACATGCGCACTTACTTTTTGCCAATTGGCTTAATTACTGTGTTTATCAGGAAACACCATTTAGTTTATCGGAGGTTGGATTAGTTTGCGATTACTCTATTTAAGTCCTCTAGCTTTATTAATTCCCTATTCAGAGGCAATGGCAAATGAATCGAGTCCTTTCCAGAAATTTGACAATAACATTTCTGCGGGGATAGCCGTTATTTCTTCGCCAGGTAACTATTGGGCATCAAATCTGAATGCAAATGGTCAAGCATTATTTAATAATGGAGTTTGGCTTAATCTTCTGGCAGCGACAAAACTGTCATTTAATTTTGATAACAACAACAATAGCAGTGTTAGTAAAACTTATAATAATTCATCGGCAAGTAGCTTTGGACTAACAGGTGGATACGCATTTTTGATCGATGGTAAATATAATGTTATTCCGCATGTTGGATTTTCATATACTAATCAGTTGCTTGCTGTTAATGAAAATAGTATTCAGCAGTTCATTATCGAAGATCCTGCATATAATTATTCATTTGGGCTTAAAAATGAAATGATATTAATTCCTGCAAAACTAAAAATAGCACTGGATTTAAATTTCAATATAGGTGATCATCAGTCTGTAGTTCCAAATTCATCTGATGGTAGTCTTGGGCATTATAATTATACGCTTTATACCTTTACTGCTACTCCAGCAATTCAGTGGAATTTTGCAGAAAAATTTACTATTATTGGGTATTACCAGTTTAATTATAACTTTAGCAATAGTATGAACTCTCCAAATGTAAACTATCCAGATATTGGTGTTAGCTCAAGCCAGTACTTGATGAATAATTATGTCCAAAACGCACTTGGAGTGAATTTTGGTGTCCTTTTTTAATAAGCGATCAACTCCGAAACTGGCATTTCAACTTTGGGCAACAAATCTGTAGGTACATAGCGATCAAAACCGAGCCTTATCAATTTCGCAAAAAGAGCATCACGGTTATATACTTCAAATTTAACAAATAGTTGATCTCGAAATAAGCTGTCAATTGTGCTTTTTGAAATATCTCGTCCAGTTATTTTTGATAAAGTGAAAGCAATATCCTTACTACTAAGTCCAGATAAGAATAAGAATATTGCTTCTTTTTCACGTGTAGTCAATTTATATTTACTTATATCAATACTGTAATCACAGTCAAAGACTCCTAGGCTTCTAATTATTTGTAACTGCATACTGATAAATGAAAGCGTTCGATAACTACAAAATATCCCGACAACATTATCAGTTGCAGGATTGATTATTGGCGACTTTTCCAATGAGAACGGCTGCAATTTATCGTCAAATTCAGTAATTGCAAAGCTTCTAACTTTTTTTCGTTCTTTTATTACCTGATTAAGATCAATATTTTGTTGCTCTTGTAAATGCTTTGGATTTGTCTGCACAAATTCAAAATTATCATTTTTTTCTGGGTGAAACACTTTTATGTATAATGGGCTTGCGTATTTTACTGACAAATCGGTACCCCTAATTAATGTGCACCAGCCACGGATAACCTGATCAAAATTCTTGAACGAATTAATTATTAGTTCAAGGAAGTCATGATCATTTAAACTGATACTATCTCCGCCACTCATATGAGATATCTCCCTTAATTGAATAGAATTTATCTATATTGTAATAGATATTAGATATTTAGACTCCAGAATATGCGGCAAAGCCACCATCAACTGGTATTACAACTCCATTTACAAAGCCGGAAGCTTTACTGTCCGCTAGCCAGAGTAGGGTACCAACCAATTCGTGAGCTTCACCAAATCGAGCCATTGGCGTATGAGTAATGATTTTTTCTGCGCGACTAGTCCATTTCCCCTCATCAGTTTTTAATAATTTGTGGTTTTGTTGGGTAAGAAAAAATCCTGGGGCAATAGCATTTACCCGGATATTAGTTTTAGCAAAGTGTACCGCTAGCCACTGGGTGAAATTATTAATTGCTGCTTTCGCTGCACTATAGGCAGGAATCTTAGTTAGCGGGCATAATGCACTCATTGATGAGATATTAATGATAGTCGCTTCAGCTTTATTAAGCATTTGCTTACCGAAAACCTGACATGGTAATAAGGTACCCATGAAATTAAGACGAAATACAAAATCAATCCCATCTGCTTCAAGATCAAAGAAACTGGTAGCATCTGGTTTATTAGCAATATCTTCTGAGTAATACTCTTCGCTACTAGTTCCTTTAGGATGATTTCCACCCGCACCATTTAGAAGTAAGTCACAACTACCAAGTGTCTTTTCTATAAATTCTGCGGCATCTTCTAGGCTTTTGCGGTCAGTAACATCGGCACTAACTGCAATTGCAATCTCATTATTTGCTTCGATCTCTTTAATTAGATCAGCTGATTTCTCTTTATCGCGTCCAATAATCGCTACTTTATAGCCATTATAAGCTAGAGCTTTACAAAACTCATTACCAAGTACACCACTTCCACCAGTAACTACTGCTACTTTTTTCGTCATCTTAATTCCTCTACTTTTTAATTTGCTGATAATTGTTTGCGTGCTGCAATTTCGTGTACAATCTCTTGACAGCGATCATCGGTTAATTCGTACCATAAAGTTATGATTATTGCAGCTATACCAATGGTTATTGCCGGATATAATAGTAGTAAGCCCTTAATTCCGGCCAGTGAAGCACTACTTTGGATAGCTTTGGGTACATAGCCAATTAATGTCAAACCAAGACCTGCCGAAAATCCGGAGATTGATTGGGCAACTTTACGCGAAAAGCTAAAAGCAGCATAGGTAACGCCAGCAGCCCGCTTACCTGTTTTCCATTCGCCATAATCGATAATATCAGAAATCAGTGCCCAGACTATGCCATTAGGAATACTTATTGCGATAAATGCAATACTTGCAAGAATTGTAAAACTGATCGGGTTTGAAGGAATAAAAAAATTAATGATGTCTGCAGTAATACTAATCCCGAAGCCAATTAGCATACTTTGCTTTTTACCGAAGATTTTTACCATTTGTGGAATGGCAAATATTGACAAGATCGAGCTACCGATAATAATGAAATTAATAATTGCAAGAAGCTTAACATCATTCAAATTATATTCACAGAAATATACTAGCATCGCAATCTTGATATTATATGCAGAAATCGTAAATAAAGACATAATAATCAAAATCCAAAGCGGCTTATTGCCTTTTAGAGCACCTAAGAGATCACGAGTACGAAGTTTCTCATTTGCGGGTGGGGTAATGTTTTCTTTGGTGAATTTATAGCAGGTATAATGAGAAATTATTCCTAATACCCCCATTATCGCAGCAGCTACTGGGAAGCCAATTTTATTATCATTAAAGAGTAATACAATTGGCATAAAAACTACGCCAGTAATTAGTAAGGCAATCAGTGAACCAGCCTGTCTAAATGATGCTAATTGCGTACGATCATTGACATCCTGCGTCATCGCTGCTGCAAGTGAACCATAGGGGATATTAACCATAGAATAACAAAGTCCCCAAATCATATAACTAGCATAGGCGTAGATTAATTTTCCTTGAACTGAGACATCTGGAAAGATAAAGGTAATTACGGTCAAGGCTGCAAGAATAAATGCCGAATTAATCATAACTGGGCGGTATTTGCCATTTTTACTAGCTTTTCGTTTATCAATATATGAGCCAGCCAAAACATCCATAAAGGCATCAAAAATTTTACTAAATAGGAATACACCACCAGCTGCCGCACCACTAATGCCGCAAACATCGGTATAGAATTTTAGCAAATATGCTTGACCAAGATCAAAGGTGAAGCCGTTACCAAGATCGCCAACACCATAAGCCGCTTTTTCTCTAAAGCTAAGTTTTTTTGTCATGATTACCCCTTAATATAAGTCTTGTGTGTATTTGTTATTATTCGAATCTGATATTACACACAAATATTTATCCCTTTACATGCCAATTAAGTCAAAATGTGCGAAGCTAACAATTATTTCACTATCTTTATTGGGGAAAGTGGTTTTTATTTCAACTATGCCCTTACTGGTGCTATAGTACCAGCCTTCACTTATTTCATTAAATTTATCACGGTGTAGGAATTGTTTAATCTTACGCCCATCAATTGTAACAAAGAATGGTCCTTTATCCTGATTTATCAGTTTTAATTCCATTATATTGGTATGCGGTATGAAATTGCCTTCATGTTTGAAACTGATTTTTGTCTGTTCGCCAATCCTA
Organism: Aquella oligotrophica; assembly: GCF_002892535.1. Taxonomy (NCBI): domain Bacteria; kingdom Pseudomonadati; phylum Pseudomonadota; class Betaproteobacteria; order Neisseriales; family Neisseriaceae; genus Aquella; species Aquella oligotrophica. The sequence continues at coordinate 1,397,905 of NZ_CP024847.1, forward strand.
TTGACACGGATTAAGGTATTTCTATAACTACCTTTTAAATAGTCATTAGTTAATCCATCATCTTGATATAAGTTAAATTCGCCATCCTTGCCACCAATAATCAATTCCAAATGCTGGAATTGTCCATCATTGAGTTTAGCTTCATCATTAGATAAGGCAATTATTGAGTTATCCCGAATAAACATCGGAATTGAATCGAGAGTTACAGCTAGATTAATCTTAGTGCCGCCAGGATATTTTTGGTAACTATTAAAGTCATACCAGCTCGCTGAATTTGGCAGATAAACCTCTCGTGAAGTTGCTTTGGGTTCTACTATGTTAGCTATAAATAAACTACTGCCGAGCATGAAATCAACACCTTCATTATAGATATTCAGGTCATTTTGAAATTCATAAACTAGTGGTCGCATAATCGGCGTGCCAAAAAGATGAGCTTCACGCATTAGCGAATAAAAATATGGCATTAAGCGGTAGCGGAGTTTAATCGCATCACGAATTTGCTGGGTATGTTCACCATACATCCATGGCTCGGTAACAGTGTTATCGGTATTACAAGAATGGATTGAAAACCGTGGCTGAAAAATACCATTTTGTACCCAGCGGACAAAGAGCTCTGGGTCTGGGTGCGGACCCCAAAAACCACCGATATCGCAGCCATTATTGGCTACACCGGATAGCCCCATACCAAGGATAGTTGCAATATTGAATTTTAATGATTGCCACGAGGTATAGTTATCACCAGCCCAAGTTTGTGAATAGCGTTGAATGCCAGCAAAACCACCACGATTTACCGAGTATGGACGCAAATTAGGATTATATTTAAGCATGGCTTGTCTGCCCGCGTAAGCCATCAGATTAGGTTGGATTGATTTTAGCTTGGCAAGTTTAGCGCCTTTACCATCAAAATCACAGTAGGCATCTTTATCAGCCAGAGAATCATACTCACAATTATCATTCCAAAGAGAGGTTACACCATGTTTAAGTAGGCTATCAGTTACATATTGCTGCCATTTATCGCGTGAGGATTTTTTAGTGAAATCAACAAATGAACCCATCCCGCCCCACCAGTAATCAACATAAGGCGTAGCGTGGTCTGTAGCTGTTGTGATAAATATTCGTTGATCTGCCATAGTTTGATAGTTAGGATTGGAAGTTAAAACTCCCGGTTTAATATTGGGTGTAACTGGCACCCCTAGCTTATGCATGCTAGCAAAATATTTCGATGGCTCCGGGAATTTTTGGTTATTCCATGTAAATAGCTGGCGTTTATTTTGACTATCTACCGTATATCCTGAAGATAGATGAAAGTTATCAATAGGGATATCTTCATTACGACATTTCTCAACAAAACTGATTATTTCCTGATCACAATCCTTGGGAAGTTCGACATAATACATCGTTGAACCAAGATAGCCAAGGGCGTAGGCTGGAAGCATAGCTGATTTACCAGTTAAAGAGGTATAACCTTCAATAACCTTGGCTAAACTTGGACCATTAATTACAAATAAATCAAGGTCTCCGCCATCAGCAGAGTAATAACTATAGCGATGGTGGTAATTACTATGATCAACTCCTATATCAAATACTGCTTCATAAGTATTATGATAAAACAGCCCAATAGCATGTTTGGTTACAGCATTTAGCTTGATATAAAACGGGATATGTTTATATAAGGGATCACTATTTTCCGGGTCATAGCCAAGCGTATCTTTGGCATTTTGGACTAATCTTCTACGTAGTTTATTTAAGCTACCTGTTTTTTCACCAAAGCCATAAAAATAATCTTTTTCAATATCAATCTCTGTGTAATGATAAATTCGTCCAAGCTGATCTTCAACATAAGGCTTTGATTTTAGGTCAGAATAAATCAATTGCTCTTGATTATTGAAAATCTGAATGTAGTAAGGGGATTTATTGATAATTATTTTTAATGAATCAGTCTTGAAGTATAAACTATCTTCACAATCGGTGATCTGTGGTGTAATTGCAGTTATTTTCTGGCGTTCATTACCAAGTAATGAATCAAAGCGATCTTCCCAAGCTACGGTAGTTAGTACATACGATTCTTCAGAAAAGTCATTATTAAAGGCTGTCCGAATACGGATTATGTCGTTTGTTAGTAGATAGATCTTGACATAGCAGGCATCACATTCAAGGGTAATACTATTATCTCGATTTACGGTGTGGGTAATTAGTTGTTTGGGTAGTTTCATAAATATTTTCTGCTTAAAGAGGTTTATTTTGCATATAAAACCATGGGTGCGCTTAATTAGACTCGTGATTAATAACTCCTAAGATTTTAACAGGTAATTTGCTTGTCTGGAAAACTTTTATAGCAGAGTTAATGAAGGATTTCCTCTGTTGATGAAAATATCAGACATTGTTGTTTTTTTGCATTGCAATATATTGATCTAACAGATTGAGTTATATCACTTAAAATATTCATTGTAAATTAACTTTTTCAAAAGGTTTAAAATTTGGGCGATAGAAAATAATTTTTGCTAAAATACCCCACTTGGTGTGCATGGGAATGCAGAATATTTCTAATTTACCAGTTTTATGAAAGTGGCTATTTATGGCTATTTTGGAATTGAAAAATATTATTAAACAGTTTGGTGATACAACTGTGGTTAATGATGTTAGCTTGAGTATAGAGCAGGGCGAATTTTTTACCTTACTCGGACCGTCAGGGTGTGGTAAAACAACGTTATTAAGAATGATTGCTGGGTTTGAAAGTCCTGATTCAGGGGAGATCCTGCTTGATGGTAAAAATATAAATGCACTACCACCAGAAAAAAGACCATTACATACAGTATTTCAAAGCTATGCTCTCTTTCCTCATATGACGGTACAAGAAAATATTGCATTTCCCTTAAAGATGGCAAAATGGAATAAAGACAAGATAATTCCTCAAGTAGCTGAATTGATGGAAGATGTTCAGCTGGAAAAATTTGCTGATCGTTACCCGCATGAATTATCTGGTGGGCAACGCCAACGGGTAGCAATTGCTAGGGCATTGGTGGATAGACCTAAATTATTACTTCTGGATGAACCCTTATCCGCATTAGATGCTAGATTACGTGAACATATGCATGTTGAATTGGTCAAACTTCAGGAAGAGACCGGGGTTACTTTCATTTATGTTACCCATGACCAAAGTGAAGCATTAGCGCTATCTAGTCGGATTGCGGTCATGAATCATGGTAATGTTGAACAACTTGGAACGCCAAGAGATATTTATTCTCGCCCCAAAACCTATTATGTCGCTGATTTTATTGGTAAATGTAATTTATTGAAAGCCAAAGTTACCGAAATTGAACCGGATACACTTAGAATCAGGATTGCGGATAGTTTTGAATTATCGCTTCCAAATGAAACTGGTATTACAAAAGTTGGGCAGGAAGGGTGGTTTGCCATCCGTCCAGAAAAAATCAAGGCTAACTGGGATCCTCGCAGTGAAGATGGTATTGCCAATTTTAAGGCAGTAGTCAAAGGTTACTATTATTATGGCGACGGCACCCTTTATGAGTTTACGCTGGAAAATGGTACTGTTTTACAATGTATGTTGGCTAATAGCCGACCACATCAGGCTGCATTCTTTCAGGATAATGATGAGGTATATATTTCAATCAATCCACTAGCTGGTAATTTTTTGGTGAAATAGTATGATACATATGAATAATGCGGGTAAAGAGAAGTGGGTCTTATCCTTGCCTCCAGTGATTTATCTGGTTGGATTATTTTTAATTCCAACGATACTAATGATATTTATCGCTTTTCGGGAACCGGGTGATTACGGCGGAGTTGCTCCCCTTATTACTCATAATAATGGAAGCACCTCACTTAATCTGACCTTGGATGGGTTTCGTTATGCCTTTAGTAGTAGTTTTATCTGGAAACTATTTTTAAGGTCAATGCTATATTCAATCTTGACCACTTTCTGCTGTCTTTTGATTGGATATCCACTAGCTTTATTGATTGCTAAAAGTGCAAAAAAATATCGTGACTTATTATTGTTATTGGTGATTATTCCATTTTGGAGTAATTTTCTGATTCGTGTCTATGCCTGGATGATACTTTTAGGTCCAAATTCGGCGATAAGTAATGTTGTAAATAGTATTCGCCACTTATTTGGATTAGAGCCGCTTGATCTACTATTTTCTTCAGCAGCAGTGATTATTTGTCTCGTTTACATTAACTTACCATTTATGATCTTACCGCTTTATGCTAATTTGGAAAAACATGATTATGCCCTGATTGAGGCTAGCCGTGATTTGGGTGCGAATAAATCTCGTTCTTTCTGGCAAATAACAGTACCCCTGAGTATGCCTGGTATTTTAGCTGGTTGCGGTCTGGTTTTCATTCCGTGTATTGGAATGTTCGTTATTCCTGAACTAGTTGGAAATAACTGTTCAATGATGATAGGAAATCTTATTAAGCAGCAATTTTTACAGACAATGAATTGGCCTCTAGGTAGTGTAACTTCAATTGTCATGACATTGCTTGTTTTAAGTATTTCACTATTTGTTGGTTTTTTGGCGAGCCGTAGTGGAGGTTTGAAATATGCAAGGAAGTAATAAAATTTCAAAAAGCTTGCGTGTTACGGGTACATTGGTATATTTATTTTTATACTTACCTTTAATTGTACTAATTGTTTATTCTTTTAATGATTCACGGGTTAATGTAGGTTGGGTCGGGTTTACCCTAAAGTGGTATAAAGTCCTTTTTGCTGACAAACAGTTAATAAATGCTGCGATTAATTCATTAATAATTGCCTTGATTGCAAGTACTGTTTCGGTGATTCTTGGTACTTTGGCAGGCGTGGCATTACATAAGTATAAAGTTCCGTTGCTTTCAACGTTAGTGATGATTCCTGTTGCCGCTCCTGAGCTTCTGGTTGGTGTTTCACTTCTGTTATTTTTTATTTTAATAAACTTTACTTTAGGTATGGCATCAATTACGCTGGCACATATTGCTTTTTGTGTTTCGTTTGTAACCATAGCAGTCAAAACACGTATGCATGGCATGGATAATAGTCTTCTTGATGCAGCCCGTGATTTGGGTGCTAGCCCGGTTAAATCATTTTTCCTGATTCTTATCCCGACAATTTTACCGGGGGTAATAGCAGGCTGGCTAATGGCATTTACATTATCTATCGATGATTTTGTGATAACTTTCTTTACTGCTGGTGTAGGTTCAAGTACTTTACCCTTAGCCATTTATTCAATGTTAAAAATGGGGGTTACTCCAGAAGTAAATGCGGCATCTACCATAATTATTCTGGTTACATTGGTGTTAACTTCTGTTGCAACCAAACTTTCTCCTCAACTATTTAAATAAAGAGTACTGGTGAAAAAGATTTTTAAATATTTTCTAGGGCTTCTCATTATTAGTCGAGTTGCTTTTGCCACTGAAACAGTTAATTTATATATTGGCTCAAATTATATTGCCGATAGTACAGTTAACCGTTTTGAGAAAACTTATAGCTGCACGCTTAATCAGAATTTTTTCAATGATAATGAAGAAATGCTTGCCAAAATTGCTGCTGGTGCCAATGGCTATAGTGTTATTGTTGCTACTAGTTATGCGGTAGAAGAATTAGCACATATGGGTAAAATAAAACCGCTAGATAAAACGAGACTACCAAACCTGAAGTATATTGACAAGCAGTTTTTGAATCCACCGTACGATCCGGACAATAAATATTCTGTTCCTTATGCCTATACTCCAGTTTTTCTTGCTTATAATAAGGATAAAATGACTGAGTTGGGTATTACTCCCGATAGTTGGGCAGTTATTTTTGATCCGAAATATCTCGTAAAACTTAAAGGACATGTGACTGTTTTTGATTCAGCACGAAATGTTCTTGCTGCTGCTTTACTTTATCTTGGCAAAGATCCAAATACAACCAATTGGAAAGATTTACAAAGTGCGCGTGAGGTAATTGATAGAGCATCACCTTATTGGGCTCGTTACGATAGCGATAGTTATTATCGTGGCATTTTGCGTGGTGATGTCTGGATTGCAATGAGCTATTCAATAGATATCTTTAAAACTATAGAGGATGCTAAAGCCTCACACTCAAAGATCAAAATAGAGGCAGTGTTGCAAAAAGAGGGAAATATGTATGAGTTGGATAATATGGTAATTCCAGTTTTCAATAATAATGATAAACTGGCATACGATTTTATGAATACAGCCCTTGACCCACAAAGTGCCTATGAGCTATCCTCAATGACTGGGTCAAGTGTACCCAATCCTACTGCGATTGCCAAACTAGATAAAAATGTTACCAATATTGACTGGATTTATCCGAAAAACATGAAGAAAATGTATGTTTTTAAAGCGTATGATCCCAAAACCAGAATTATGGTAAATGAGATGTGGACAGAAATGAAAATGAGTGGCAACTGCGGGGTATTCTAGTTATTGACTCTGGGTTAAGTCAGAGAATTAATAGGAGGAGTTAGACTAATGAAATCATGGTGTGGTATTATTTACTTGCTCCTGATGTCTTCATATAATTCCGCCTTTGCTGAAAATGTGATTAATCTTTATACTACTTCAAATTATATTGCTGATAGTACTGTTAGCAATTTTGAAAAACGCTGCAAATGCAAACTATTTTTGAATTATTTTAGTGACCCACAGGAGATGTCAGCAAAGCTTGTAGCTGGTGCTAGTGGTTATGATGTTATTATTGGAACTGGTTACGCGCTTCAGGATATCAATAATGCTGGCAAACTTGCCCAACTTGATTTAAATAAAATTCATAATTTGGCTAATATTGAATCAAAATTCATGCATCAGCCTTTTGATCCTAAAAATTCATTTTCAATTCCATATGCCTATACTCCAGTTTTTCTTGCTTATAATAAGACGGTTCTCGATAAATTAGGGATTGTTCCTGATAGTTGGGCAGTTATCTTTGACGAAAAATATTTGAAACAATTACGAGGAAAAGTTACAGTTTTTGATTCGCAACGTAATGTTTTTGCAGCGGCATTGCTGTATCTTGGTAAGGATCCAAATTCAACTAATCTAAAGGACTTGGAAAGTGCCCGTAAATTGATTGAGCGAGCCTCGCACTATTGGGCTCGTTATGATAGTACAATTTATTATCGCTCTCTTTTGGATGGTGAAATCTGGGTTGCTATGAGTTATTCAAATGATTTATATAATACTCTTCAGGATACTAAAAAGATTAAGTTGAACTATACTTTTGCGGGGATGCTACAAAAAGAGGGGAATATGGTTGAGCTAGATAATGTTGTAATTACTGCAAATACTAAAAATATTGATCTCGATTATCTATTTATCGATACGGTTTTGGAAGCCAAAAGTGCTATTGCCTTGAGTAATGAAACAGGTGCTAGCGTACCAAATTGGCAGGCTTTAGCTTCTTTACCTAGCGATATCGTAAGTAATACTTGGATTTATCCGCAACAGAATAATCTAATCTTTGGCTTTACAGCATACCCACCAAAGATTCGCGTTATGGCAAATGAAATGTGGACCGAATTAAAAATGGAGTGTCATTATTAAGCTGGGAAAAATAAGCCGGAAGGTGCCACCTTTATTATGGCCAAGTTATAGTTTTCTGCTAAAAACTTTTTATTAATTTTCAGAAATCCCGTGGGTTTATTTGTACCCATAGTCTTGCCTATACATTTCTGTTGGCCTTCATCCCATTTTCAATTGCAACTGCAAGTATCAGTGATTGGCTGCCATTTTCAAACAGTTTAGTAGATGAAGTCCAAACTTATTTTTTCTCTCGCTTTCTACCACAGTCTGGTACAGATATTTATGATCTGTTTAAACTTTCTTTCAAGCATTCGACAAGGTTATCAATTGTTGGTGTTATTTCTCTACTGGTAACTACTTATGGCATGATGTTTGCAATTGAACAGCATATTCATCAAATGTGGCACTTAAAACGACAAAGAAAAATTTTACAGACATTATTTATTTTTAGCTGTTTTTTTATTTTGGGTCCGATTATTACTTATTCAATTGCGTATATTTATCGGTTTATATCAGCCAAATTAGATATTCCAGTAGAAATACAGTATATAATATCAGAGTGCTTATCAGTTCTAATTACGACCTCATCTTTTTATTGCTGTTTATAAGTTTATTCCAAATAAAAGAGTAAGCTGGCAGTATGCTGTAATCTCAGGTGTAATAGCAGCAGGGCTCTTTTCACTTTTACGTTGGGTATTTGTGATTTCAATGATGAATTTAAAAGAGGAATATTCCCTTTTATATGGTTCATTAGTAACACTACCAATATTTCTGCTTTGGATTTATCTAAATTCCTTTATTTTTCTTTATTGTGCACAAATTATTTTATGTAGCGGAAAAAAGAAAAGATAGAAAATTAAAAAAGATTTATTCAAGTTGAGTGATAATATATTAAAATTATTCCATATTTTAGGAAAGTACTATGCAAAATCAAGATAGCAAAAAAGTAAATAAGATATTAATTATTGGTAAAGGTGGACGGGAGCATGCGCTAGCTTGGAAGTTTGCATCTGATGATCCTAAAACCGAGATATTTGTTGCAGAAGGCAATGCAGGCTGTGAATTAGTGCCAAATGTTAGTAATATTGCTTTAACTGAAATTGAAGATTTGGTTGGCTTTGCTATGCAAAATAAGATAGATCTTACAGTAGTGGGAAGTGAAGAACTTTTAGTTAAAGGTATTGTTGATAAATTTGAAGCTAATAACTTGAAGATCTTTGGACCCAATAAGCAGGCTGCAATGCTTGAAGGTAGTAAGGCTTATGCCAAAGATTTTATGACAAAATATGGTGTAAAAACAGCAAAATATCAAAATTTTACTGATTATGCTGCCGCGCTTAAATATCTGAAACAAGTTACATTTCCGGTGGTAATCAAGGCTAGTGGTCTTGCTGCTGGAAAAGGTGTAATTATAGCCCATAATAATGATGAAGCAGAAACCGCATTGGCTGATATGTTATTAGGTATGGTGTTTGGCGACTCAGGGTCGGAAGTGGTTATTGAGGAATTTCTTGAAGGTGTAGAAGCCTCCATCCTCTCTTTTACGGATAGTAGAGTAATTATTCCGTTAATAAGTGCCAAAGATCATAAAAAGATTGGAGATGGTGAAACTGGTCTAAATACTGGAGGTATGGGAGTTATTGCACCTAATCCATACGTAACAGATCAAATTAATCAGGAGTTTGTTAGAGATATCCTTGAACCAACTTTACATGGTCTTAAGATGGAAAAGATGGATTTTGCCGGAGTAATCTTTTTTGGTGTGATGATTACTAAAAATGGTGTTTACCTTCTTGAATATAATATGCGGATGGGCGACCCAGAAACTCAAGCCGTACTACCTTTGATGAAGAATCAGCTATTTCCAGTGATAAATAGAGCCATTGATCGTAAACTTGATTCGGTTACTCTTGAATGGGATAGTGGAGCAACTTGCTGTGTAGTAATAGCTTCAGGTGGTTATCCCGAAAAACATCATAATGGCTATGCGATAACTGGGCTAGAAAAGTTTGATTTGGCAGATAGCTATCTTTTTGCTGCTGGAGTGAGCAAAAAACATGATGATTTTGTTACTGCTGGTGGGCGTGTGTTAAACGTTGTAGCTAAAGGAAGTACTCTTGATGAAGCTAGAAATAAAGCATATAAAGCAATAAATTCAGTAAGTTTTAAAGACATGTATTATCGCAGTGATATTGGTAAAATCAGCTAATATTTAAGCAATAAGGCAGGGCAATCAACCCTGCCTTTATTTTATACAATAACGTTTTCACCCTGTTCAAAGACAGTCTGTGCGCGTCCGACGATTAGTGGATCAATTTGTCCAATGCGTTCCGGATCTTTTCCTTTATATGGTAATTTATTTAATATATAACGAAGTGCATTAAGGCGGGCACGTTTCTTACAATCTGATTTAACTACTGTCCAAGGTGCATCAGCAGTATCAGTTGCAAAAAACATTGCTTCTTTAGCTTTGGTATAATTCTCCCATTTATCAAGTGAAGCAACATCAACTGGAGATAACTTCCACTGTTTTAAAGGATGAACTTTACGTTCTTTAAATCTGCGTCGTTGCTCCTCCTGACTTACTGAGAACCAGAACTTAATCAAGAAAATTCCACTTCTTGCAAGCATCCGTTCAAATTCAGGAGTCTGACGCATAAATTCTTGATACTCATCTTCGCTACAGAAATCCATTACACGTTCAACTCCAGCCCGGTTATACCATGAACGGTCAAATAATACAATTTCACCTCTGGTTGGCAAGTGTTGTACATAACGCTGAAAATACCACTGTCCTTTTTCGATCTCCGATGGTTTTTCTAGTGCTACAACACGTGCGCCGCGTGGGTTTAAATGCTCCATAAAGCGTTTGATTGTACCACCTTTACCAGCGGCATCACGACCCTCAAAAAGGATTACGACTTTTTGTCCAGTTTCTTTTACCCACGCCTGTAATTTTAGTAACTCAACTTGAAGCCGATACTTTTGTTTTTCATAGTTTTTACGTGACATCAGGTTTAGGTATGGATAACCACCATTACGCCAGTTTTTATTTAAAATATCATCAGGATTCGCTTTTATATGATTTGATGATTCTTCAGTGAACAAAGATTTTTTTAATGCTTCAATCTCATCAGGGGATAACCCACCCAGAATACTTTTTATTGAATTTACTCCCTGATCTGTAACTTTACCATTCATTTTGTCAATGGCATCTTTTATTGCTTCGTTATGTAAGCCGTCTGCAGCAATTGAGGCGCTGGTGATTTGGTATGATTCTATTGCTCCAGTTGATGAAGTAGGAGTAACATCTCCACTTTTAGTTGCTCTTACTCTAGTATTAATTTTTTTTGTTATTTCGGAATTTTTTCTGGTTTGGGTGCTCTTAGTCATGGGCGTTTTCTTTGCCATAATGTTTCCTTATTGAAGTTGAAGAAGCCTTTTCGGGTAGCTTACCTTATTATTAATAAACAATACAGTTATTTTACCATATTTTTATTGTGGTTAATTGTGGAAAACATGATTTTTTATAAGGTTTTTAATTTCCCATGTAAAAACGCGGTGTTAAATTTGTTTGCAATCTTTTACAATGAGTCCTTAAGCAAAATAAAGGGGGGAATTTCATGAATCATAAAAGTCTAAGTTTAATCAAACAAATGACATTAGCCAGTGCTGTTTTATTTGGTATAACTGCATGCAATAGTGGTGGAAACGCAAATAACAATAATAACACTAATAGTAATTCATTAGCAATTTCGGCTTCAAGCAAAATGTCAGCTAATCAGCACATCCAAAATACCCAAAATATATCAGGTGGAATGAAAGATCCACAAACTTCGGGCTACACAATGATTGTTGGTGCACCGTACAATACAGCAGGTGATAAACCAGCGGCGCAGTTTTATAATGATTTACTTACGCGAATAACAAATCAGTCTAGTCTAAAAATTAGTCGGATTCTATTGAATGTTGATAATCCTGCACAGAACCCGGATATCTATGGATTAAATACTACTGTTGCTAATAGTGGTCTTGCTATTCAATTTATTGAGTCAGTTGCTAAATATAATTTAACCGCCCAAAATAAAATTGAAATCTATGCTTTTACCGATGTAGAGGCAGGTGATCAATATGGTTGGGGTGCTTGGAGCGTTCCAGCGGATTCTGTTAATATTCCTAGCTGTAATAATGTGGTAAGTCAAAATGATTTAAATCATGCAAATATGTTGAAATCTGTTTGCTGGGCAAGCTATGTAAATAAACTTATAGTTAAAGATGGATATGCATCAAATTCAATTGTTGGTAATGCTTATGATGGACAAAAAAGTGCATTGCAGGATACTGATCTAAATCGTGAATGGTTATATAATCAAGAGTCAGCGGATAATTTAAACCTCGGCTGGATTAGTTCAGGTTTAAAGTCATGGGTAAATCTGAACCTTATAGAGGTATATGATTTGGATAAAGGTAATGACTACGCCACACCACGACTTGATACAGTAGCACCTGATGGTGTTGATACTCTTACTACAATTTATAACATGGCAACCAAAGGGCAAGATATTGGAATGTCCGTAAATTATGCCAATGGGGTAGATACATTAACTGGCTCATTTCCTGGTCCACAAAAATTATTGACTTTAGCTCCCGGAAATGCTGAATCTGATTTTGAATCAGGAATGGTTGGGGCAAATATCTATCAATGTGCAATCAATCATGGAAGCAGCGATTATGGCTGTGATGGTACATATACCAATAATGTAGATATAAATGCAACCCCAGACCAGCAAATAATGCAAAGCTTTGGTCATATTTTTAATAATGCTGTAGATAGTCCATTAGGTAATAATGTTTATGGAGCAATTCCTCCTGCTACAGGATGGTCTATCCCACAAAATAGCTCTGTAGTCTATTTGTTATCAACTCAGTATATTGGTCCAGTTGGTTCTTATGCTGGCTCAGGTAAACAATGTATTGATGGAACAAATTGTAGTTGTGTTGCTTCCAAATATAATCCACAAGCTTCATGTGGTGATGAAAATGGTTTTGGCAGTTGGGGAAATTATTTATCACAATTTCAGTCAGTTGCAAGTAGTTTCTTAACATCACAGGGATGTGATAGTACAAATTTCCCAGGAGGCTGTGGAATGGGAATTTATATGTATGATTATATTCCACAACAATGGTTTAATAATTAGAATATGTTGAGGATTTAGAAATACTATTCTGCTTGAGTAATAAACGAGATATCAAAAAAGTGGTGCACCCGACAGGAATCGAACCTGTATCATCAGCTTCGGAAACTGACATTCTATCCATTGAACTACGGATGCATATTGGATTTTATAGAGCGGTCATCATTTTATCACAGATTAAAAAAGCTCAGTTTTAAAACTGAGCTTTTTATGATCGAAAATTCAAAGCTTATGCTTGACCAGCAGGCTTATCTTCTTTCCATTTTACAACAATTTGACGTTTTTTTTGTACGCTAGAATTCAGGTTGTTTAAGCATGCCTGAGCTTCTTCATGACTTGACATCTCTACAAAGCCAAAACCACGACTACGTTTATTTTCATCAGTTACAACTTTACCGTAAATAACAGTACCATACTGACCAAAAATCTGTTTTAACTCATTGGTATCTATAGACCAATCTAAACCAGCTACAAATAATTTCGTATTACTCATCAAATAACCTATAATAAAACAAAAATTAACACACAATTCTATAAGACCAACAAAATGATGAATAACCGACAATCATACAGGCATTAAGCATGGCTTAAGAACTAGTCTAACATCATTATAGCATACCTATTTATAAATACAAAATTTTTATCAAAAATACATGATAAAATATTGGTTTTGTTGTTTATCTTCAACAAATCTAACGTGATCACAAATTATTAGCAAAAGGACAAGTATTTAATGCAGCGTACAAACTACTGTGGCTTTATTACAGAAGCTTATTTGAATCAGGATGTTACCATTAAGGGCTGGGTTCATCGCCGTCGCGATTTGGGTGGGTTAATCTTCATTGACTTGCGTGATCGTGAAGGTCTGGTTCAAGTTGTTGCCGAGCCAGATGCAAGCTGTTTTAATATTGCTAATGAGCTAAAACACGAATATGTGGTAGAAATTAGCGGTAATGTAAGATCCCGTCCGAATCCGAATAATGAGCTAAATACTGGAAAGATTGAAATTGTTGCTACTACGATAAAAATCCTCAATACTGCAAAACCAACTCCAATTCTAGTTGATGATAATAATGTTAGTGAAGTGAATCGGCTTACACATCGGATTATTGATTTGCGTAGTCAGAAAATGCAGCATAATATTCGTTTAAGAGCCAAATTAACTTATTCTATTCGTAAATTTTATGATGAAAATGGATTTTTAGATATTGAAACACCTTTCTTAACCTTGTCAACTCCTGGTGGTGCGCGTGATTTCCTAGTTCCTTCACGGATGAATAAGGGTAAATTTTATGCATTGCCGCAATCACCACAAGTTTTTAAACAGCTTTTTATGGTCTCAGGCTTTGATCGTTACTATCAGATCGTGCGCTGTTTTCGTGACGAAGAATTACGCGCTGACCGTCAACCAGAATTTACCCAAGTCGATATTGAGACTTCATTCCTATCTGAAGAAGAAATTCGTGAAATAAATGAAAAAATGATTATTCAGGTCTTTAAAGAAGTTATGAATGTTGATTTACCGAAGCTACCGGTAATGACTTATGCTGATGCGATGTATTATTATGGTGTTGACAAGCCTGATTTGCGATTAGAAGATTTTAAATTTATTGATTTAACCGCACAATTAAAAGATTGTGGTTTCAAGGTATTTAATGACGCAGCTAAACGTGGGGATGGACGAATCGTTGCCTTGAAGTTACCAGCTTCAGTGACATTGTCACGTAAAGAAATTGATGAATTAACTCAATTTGTAGCTAAATATGGAGCTAAAGGACTAGCTTATATTAAGGTAAATGATGTAAGTAAATTGAGTGAAGAAGGCTTACAGTCGCCGATAGTTAAGTTTTTATCAGCTGATGATTTAAAAACAATAATTGAAACGACAGGAGCTTCTAGTGGCGAAATATTATTATTTGGTGCGGATAAGGCTAAGGTAGTCAATGAATCAATGGGAGCGCTTCGTCTAAAACTTGGGCATGAAAAAGGCTTGGCTAAAGGCGAATGGAAGCCATTATGGGTAATTGATTTCCCAATGTTTGAATATGATGAGGGAGTAGGCAAGTATATGCCTGCGCATCACGCTTTTACAGCACCAAAAGATGAGCATGTTGAACTGCTAACTACCGAACCAGAAAAATGCTTGGCAAAAGCTTATGATATGGTATTAAATGGCTGGGAAATTGGCGGTGGTTCAGTACGGATACATAATGCAGAAGTTCAGACAAAAGTATTTAAAGCAATGAATCTTACTGATGAAGAGGCTAGACAAAAATTTGGGTATCTGCTTGATAATCTTCAGTTTGGTGCTCCACCTCATGGTGGAATAGCATTTGGGCTAGATCGCATTGCGACCATAATGTGTAAAGCTGACTCTATTCGAGATGTAATTGCATTACCTAAGACAACAACTGGTCAATGTTTATTAACTAATGCACCAAATACTGTTGAAGAAGGACAATTGCAGGAAGCTGGAATTGCGCTACTGGCTAACTAGATAATGTACGTTTATTTAAAAAGTTTACAAGGTTAATTAATGAGTAATATATTTGCAATAAGTCCGTTAGATGGTAGATATGCGGATAAGGTGAAAAGCCTGAACGAAACGGTTTCGGAGTTTGGATTAATTAAATACCGCGTTATGGTAGAAATCGAATGGTTTAAATTTCTATTTAGTAAACCTGAATTTGGCTTACCAAGTCTTGAAGCTAAAGATATTGAATTACTTGATTCTATAGTCAATGATTTTAATGAGATTGGTGCGCTTAGAGTCAAAGAAATTGAAGCAACAACTAATCATGATGTAAAAGCGGTTGAGTACTATATCAAAGAAAAAATTGCGCATAATCCAGATCTAGATAAATATCGTGAGTTTATCCATTTTGCCTGCACATCGGAAGACATAAATAATACCAGCTATGGGCTAATGCTAAAAGATGTAAAAAATGTGGTTATTCTTCCAGAATTAAGTAAACTCCAACAAAGGCTTACTGAATTAGCTGATCAATATCGTGATGTTTCGATAATGTGTCGGACACATGGTCAGCCAGCTACACCTTCAACAATGGGTAAAGAGTTATATAATGTAGTTTATCGTTTAGAGCGTCAGATTAAGCAGTTAGAAAAACAAGAGATACTAGCTAAAATCAATGGTGCAGTCGGTAATTATAATGCTCATTTGGTTGCTTATCCAGAATTACAATGGGATACGCTCGCTAAAGAGTTTATTGAATTACGACTTGGACTTCATTTTAATCCATATACAACCCAAATTGAACCACATGATTATCAAGCTGAGATTTATGATAATCTCCGCCGAATTAATACCATTCTTATTGATTTATCGCGTGACATGTGGTCATATATTTCGATAAATTATTTTAAACAAAAAGTAAAAGCAGGGGAAGTTGGAAGTAGTACTATGCCGCATAAAGTTAACCCGATTGACTTTGAAAATGCTGAAGGTAATTTTGGACTAGCCAATAGCGTTCTTGGGCATTTATCAGAAAAACTGCCAATTTCACGCTGGCAACGTGACCTTACTGATTCAACAGTTCAGAGAAATATTGGTGTTGGGATTGGTTATACTTTACTTGGCTTAAGTTCATTATTAAAAGGACTAGGGAAAGTTGAAATTAATTTAAATGCTATAAATCATGACCTAGATAATAATTGGGAGCTTTTGGCGGAGCCAATTCAGACTGTGATGCGTAAATGTAATGTTGCCAATGCTTATGAACAGTTGAAAGAACTTACTCGTGGTAAAAAAGTTAATGCCGAAGGAATTAAGGAGTTTGTTGCTGGGCTTGATTTACCAGATAGTGAAAAAACCAAGCTAGCTTCACTAACGCCACATAACTATATTGGATTGGCAAATAAATTATACTGATTTAATTGGGTCAAATAAATAAACCTGATTTAGTTTGATGTTAATGGTGAATTTTGATTATAATTATGTTGTATGAAATATAGTCCTTAGGAGGCGAAAATGTTTAGAAAAGTTTATGTTCCAATTGATAATTCAGACATCTCTGATAAAGTCTTAACTGAAGCAATTGATTTGGTTAAAGCAACAGGCGCTGAATTACGGATTAGTCATGTAGTTAACCTAGAGCAAATTACCTTTGGTATTGAAATGGTTGGGGTTGCTGAATTGAAAGATGCACTATTAAATATTGGTAAGACTCTTATTGATCAAGTAAAAGCTAAAATCTCTCAATCTGGTGTAAATGCAGATGTTAAACTAATTGAAAATTATGGTTCAGATATCGCAACATTAATCTCTGAAGATGCACGTGAGTTTGGTGCCGATCTATTTATCCTTGGGTCACATCATCTTGGTTCATTCTCACATTTTATTACTGGTGGTATTGCTGAGGAATTGGCTCATGACACGCAAATTCCTATCTTATTAATAACTAAACACAAGCAAAAATAATGATAAAAGGTAGCTTCGGCTACCTTTTATTTGCTATTTCTATTAGTTAATTTTTGGAGTAGCACGGCATAAAGCATGCTTGAAATTAATCAAGCAGAAATAACTGTGCTGTAAAATATACCTACTTAGTAGCTTGATTCATAATTATGTGCGTAATCCTGATTAAAAGATATGTCATCTAGCTCATCATCGTTTACGCTATCATCTAGCCCATTATTTCTATTTGCTAGAATATGCACCTCATTAGCAACAATTTCTGTAGTAAACCGATTGTTATTTTGCTGATCGACCCATTTTCTGGTACGTAATCTACCTTCAACATACATATGGCTACCTTTTTTGGCAAATTTACCAATTATTTCTGCGAGTTTGCCATAAACAACAACTCTATGCCATTCTGTTTGTTCTTTTTTTTCACCGCTAGCCTTATCTCGCCAAGCTTCTGTCGTGGCCAAACTAAAGCTAGTCACTGGCTCACTATTTGTCATATATCGAACTTCCGGATCTCCACCCAGATTCCCAATTAAAATCACTTTATTCACCGATCCGCGCGCCATAAGCCCCCAAGGTATTATATCAAGTATGTAATTTTATATCTAAACATGAGTTTATCATAAGCTACTATTTTGCTCAACTTTGATGACTTGGTGGTTATACTAAAATTATGTTTTATATCAGTATGATATTGTGTGTGGTTAGCAATATACCCATGTGAAATAATTAAAAATCAATAAAAAACGTTGTATTTAGTAACGATTTTGCCAGTAGTTATGTCATGGCTATTGTAATTTTATAGCCTCTCTTGATAATATTGGATAGATTGTAATTGTTATTGATTAATATGAAATAAATAGCCTTAAACGGCAAGGTATGAAGTATTTTAGAAAATAATAGCTAGTAAACTTCGGCTTATTTAAGTATATGATATAATCCAGCTACATGTTTACTGAGAAAGACTTCATGTGTTATTGAATAAGACGGTTATTGACGAAAAATTAATCATAAAAAAAGAAGTGGTTAAGACTTTTGTTTTTGATCTCGATGGTACCATAGTTTATAATGGTAAGCCAGTAGATGAAAAATTTAATCAACTATTACTAGACATCAAAGATGCCGGGCATCAGATTATTTATGCTACTGGGCGATCATTTCGTGATTTTATCCCAGTAATTCCTGAGTGGTCAGTTTGTCAACCAAGTGTTGTTTTTGGTGGTGGGTTAGTTATTGCCAATGATGAGATAAAATTTCAGCAATTTATTGATGAAAGTTATTTACATGAAATAATTGATTTTCTTGAGAAAAATCACGTTCACTATCTGGTTGATGGGCAGAGCAATTTTTATCACCCATCGAAAGAGCACTGGCTTTATCAGGATATAGTAAGATTAACAGGTAAAGTAAAAGCCGAAAGTGCACATCATGTAATTTGTGATGGTGCTTATAAAATACTTATCCTTGATTTTGAATGGCTCGGTCATTTTCAGCAATATATCATTGATAAATCGCTAACCATAAAATGTCATTTTTATGATAAGTGTTTTGATATTATGCCTGCTAACGTTAATAAATATAACGGTTTAAGTATTCTTTCTTTACCTGATCCTGATAATATCTATGTGTTTGGTAATGATCAAAATGATCTCGAACTAATGCAAAATCTGCCAAATAGTATCATGCTTGGGCATCATCAGGAGCTATCTCAATACGCAAAAATCCAGATTCCTTACAATGATGATTTATTTACTAATTTTAAGACTGTTGTTAATGTCATACTAGGAAAGTGATAAAATACTTACCTGATAATTTATATTAAGTGGAAAGCTATTAAGATGTTGGATGTGAATTTATTACGTAATAACCTTGATGAGATTGCTGAACGTCTGGTTATTAAAAAATTTAAGTTTGATAAAGAATTATTTAATCGGCTAGAGCAAGAACGAAAACAGTTGCAGGTTAAAACAGAAGAGCTACAGGCAAAACGTAATACCAGCTCTAAGCAAATCGGGCAATTAAAAGCCAAAGGTGAAGATACTTCGGCAATTATGGCAGAAGTTGCTGGTTTGGGCGATGAATTAAAAGCTGTTGAGACTGAGTTTAATAATATTGCCAACCAATTAAACGCTTATCTGGCTACTGTGCCAAATTTACCGCATGAGTCTGTACCAGTTGGTAATGATGAAACTGCTAATGTCGAAATTCGTCGGGTAGGTGTTCCTCGTGATTTTGATTTTCAGGTAAAAGATCACGTTGATATTGGTGCTAGCCTTAATAACGCGATTGACTTTGAAGCTGGAGCTAAAGTTTCAGGTAGCCGCTTTGCTTTTCTAAAAGGCAATATTGCTAAGCTTCATCGTGCATTGGCCCAATTTATGCTTGATTTACATACTACTGAACATGGTTATACTGAGATTTATTCACCGTATCTAGTAAATGCAAATGCATTATATGGCACCGGACAATTACCGAAATTTGAAGAAGATTTATTCAAAACCAAACGTGGTGATGATGATATGTATTTAATTCCAACGTCGGAAGTGTCAGTTACTAATCTTGCTGCTGGCGAAATCTACAAAGAAGAAGAGCTACCATTTAAGTATAGCTGCCATTCGCCATGCTTTAGAAGTGAAGCAGGTAGTTATGGTCGCGATACTCGTGGCATGATACGGATGCATCAATTTGATAAAGTTGAGATGGTTAATATCGTTCACCCAGATAAATCATTTGAAGCGCTGGAAGCGATGGTTCAATGTGCTGAGAACGTATTAAAAGCATTAAAATTACCGTATCGAGTTATTGCTCTTTGCGGTGGTGATATGACTTTTGGTTCAGCCAAAACTTATGATCTTGAAGTTTGGGTTCCATCACAAAATACTTATCGTGAGATTTCATCTTGCTCAAATATGACTGATTTTCAAGCAAGAAGAATGCAAGCGCGTTTTAAAGATAGCGCTGGTAAAAATCGCCTAGTTCACACTTTAAATGGCTCTGGACTCGCGGTTGGTCGCGCTTTGGTTGCAGTACTAGAAAACTATCAAAATGCTGATGGCTCGGTAACGATACCAGAAGTTTTACGTTCGTACATGGGTTGTGATATTCTTAAATAATAAAGGATTTAGTATGAAAAAATTATTAATTTTAGCTGGGTTTATGAGTGTTGGATCTGTATTTGCTGCACCAAGTGCACCAATGATGGCTGAAAGTGTGCCTGCTTCTTGTAAACAATATCACCAACAAATGAAGCAAAATCATCAGGCAATTGATGCTGCTTACGATAAAAAAGATGCTTGCACTATGGGTAAACTAATGATGCAAAATCGTCAGATTTTTGAAAGCCATCTTGAATGTTTTCCTAAACGCCGTCAGATGATGCAACAACAGCAGGGCGCACAAGGTATGGCGCCAATGCCAAAATAATTAATTTCTGATAGTGTAAGATTTTAATGAAAAAAATTATTGGAGTTGCTTTAGTAGCGGCTATTCTTGCTGGTGCTTGGTTATATTTACGTAATCATAATCAGGATATTAGTGCGGTTGAGTATTCACAGGTAGTCAATCATTCTGAGTCGCAATTATTGGCAGCTAGTGCTGGGACGATTGAAAAATTAAGTCTAACGACGATGCTTGAAGCAGGAATTAAAACCACGGCTGGAGTAATTAAAAGTACTAGGCTTGAAGAAGTTAAGGGTGTTGGTCAATACTCGCTGATGCTTGATGATAAGCCAACTGGCTTAACAACTGTTTCGCAGATTGAACTGATTAAGGGCTTTAGTATTGATAATAAGCAAGTAATGCTTCTTGGTTTTGATCAGGGTGGCAATCAGTGTAGTCGTCAATATGTGATGCTGACCATTAGCAATAAATTAGATATTAGTAAGCCATTTGGTTCATGTTTACCATTAACTGCAATTATTCAGGAAAATAATTCGGTAATAATGGTAATGCCGCAAAATAATCCA
Organism: Aquella oligotrophica; assembly: GCF_002892535.1. Lineage (NCBI taxonomy): Bacteria > Pseudomonadati > Pseudomonadota > Betaproteobacteria > Neisseriales > Neisseriaceae > Aquella > Aquella oligotrophica. The sequence goes on from NZ_CP024847.1 coordinate 1,419,018, forward strand.
TATCTTGGTGATGATTTTACTGTCAGTTATCGTTATGAAAATGGTGTAATTAGTCAGCTTACTAAGGTAAAAACTACAGATGCTAAGCAAAAATTTGGCAAAATGTCTGCAACAGATATACTAAATGTGGCGACTAAAGATGGCTGTTATCAGGATGGTGTGATGCTGGATGATAACTCTTGTGGTAATGGGCGTAAATATTGTGCGATGTTTAAGAGTATCGTTAAAGAACCAAAAAATCAGGATTACAAATTTTTAAAAGATTTTTGTACAGGACTATAAATTATGTTTGCATTAACTCGGTTAAATTACTCTTTTCCCGGATTTATGTTGCAGGTTGAGCATGACCATGATTATATTTATCGTGCAAACTTTGCTAGACCTGATGATTCTTTACCGGAAGTCTCGGGCGTGAAGTATGAGTTAACTAGCGAAATAATTCGACAGCTGGATGAGTATAGCCAAAATCCTGATTATCAGTTCAACCTTCCATACCGTTTTAATGGTAGTATTCATCAGCTAAAAGTCTGGCAGATAATTCGTCAGATCCCACGCGGGTATACTATTAGTTATAGCGATGCAGCAAGTCTTATCCATTCTGCTCCACGAGCTATTGGTGGTGCTTGTGGTAAAAATCCATTACCAGTATTTATTCCATGTCATCGGATAATTGCTGCTAATAACAAGCTTGGTGGTTTTAATTCTGGTAATATATTTTTTAGTCTTGATATCAAAAAATGGTTGTTGAAGCATGAAGGTGTTATTATTTCCTAATAGCTTAATTTAGTTCCATCACATTGCTATCGGTGGATTTTTTCTCCAAATCATTTTTCCCTGATTTTCTAAATTATTTCAAATCTTACTCTTGAAAAAATCTTGAAAGATACCATATCTAGTCTAACTATAACAATTAAATTTAATTAGGGTTAATAAAATGTCCAAACGTGATTATTATGAGGTCTTAGGTGTAGCTAAAGGTGCCTCAGATGATGAAATTAAAAAAGCCTATCGTAAACTAGCAATGAAATTTCACCCAGATCGGGTTTCTACATTGCCAGATAAGGAGAAAAAAGAGGCTGAGGACAAATTTAAAGAGCTACAGGAAGCCTATGCAGTACTATCTGATGGTCAAAAACGCCAAATGTATGATCAGTTTGGTCATGCCGGTGTTGGAGGTAACTCTGCTGGTGGCGGTGGTTTTGAAGGGTTTACTGGCGGTGCCGGATTTGAAGATATTTTTGATGTTTTTGGTGATATTTTTGGCGGTGGTGGCAGACGCGGTGGCGGAAGAAATCCTAATGGTGCGATGCGTGGTAGCGATTTGGAGTATAATATCCAAATTACACTTGAAGAATCAGCTATTGGCGTAGAAAAAGAAATAAAATTCCCGCGCACTGAAAAATGTGGTACCTGTGATGGAAAAGGTACTAAAAAACCTGAAGATGTTGTTACATGTAAAACATGTAATGGTGTTGGTCAGGTTCGTTTTGCCCAAGGGTTTTTCTCAGTACAACAGACTTGCCCGGACTGTCATGGCAGGGGTAAAACAATTAAAAGCCCATGTACCGATTGTCGTGGTAGTGGTTTAATCAAAGAAAATCGTAAAGTTAAGGTTACGATTCCAGCTGGGGTTGAAAACGGTAGTACTCTCCGTCTAACAGGTGAGGGTGAAGCTGGCTTAAACGGTGGTCCAAATGGTGATTTATATGTCCATGTAACTGTAAAACAGCATAAAGTCTTTACAAGACAAGGCAAGGATCTGCACTGTGAAATACCGATTACTTTTATTGTAGCTTCGCTTGGTGGTGAGGTTGATGTACCAACTTTAGATGGTAAAACAGTAAAACTTAAAATTCCAGAGGGAACGCAGACCAATCAAGTATTACGTATCCGTGAAAAAGGAATCAAGGGACTACGTAGTGTATTAATTGGTGATTTATACTGTCATATTTATGTTGAAACTCCAGTTAAACTAACTGATACACAAAAAGATCTATTAAAGCAATTTGGAGAAAGCAGTAGCGGTGCAAATTCGCCACATCATCCAAAATCAGCATCTTTTTTTGATAAGGTAAAAGGGTTCTTTGCTGGTGAATGAGTAATGGAAAATACTTAAAAATAATTATCCAATTTTGGATAACTGTTATTCATTAATTAATGATTAATTCTTTTACATAAATGATATAATCCTACAAACGTTTTGTAGGATTTTTTCATGAAGCAGCAAAATAATACACTTAATTTTATTGTTTTATACTGTTTGTTTTTTGGGTGGGGGTTTGTAACCTGTCTGAATGACCTTTTAACGCCAATCTTTAAAGGTTTATTTTCCATTTCTCATTTTCAGGCAAATCTGGTAGCATTTGCCTTTTTTACTGCTTACTTTATCGGTTCGTTAATTTATGTTATGGCAGCCAAATTTGGCATTAAATTTTTTGAAAATTTGGGCTACAAAGGACTGATTCTTTTTGGACTGATTTTATCCGCAATTGGTTGCCTAATTTTTGTTCCAGCTGCAATTTATAAAAGCTATGGAATATTCTTAACTGGGCTTTTTGCGATTGGTTTTGGCTTTACTTTTCTACAAATCTCGGCTAATCCATTGGTACTTATCACTGGAAACCCAGATACTGCCGCTAGTCGTTTAAATCTTGCAGGCGGGTTTAATTCTCTGGCAACGGCAATTGCACCAATTATTGGCGTATTGGTGTTTTACGAACTACTTCAGGTAAAAACTAATTCTGAAAATCTTAAATATCCATATATTATCTTAGCAGGCTTTTTTGGTCTATTGGCTCTCATGATTTACAAATTTTTACACACTAAAGAAGAATATGCTTCTCATGATACTGGTGGTAAGTTATTTGCCTTAAATCATCTAAATCTGATCTTTGGAATGGGCGCGATATTTTTCTATGTAGGTTCAGAAGTTACAATAGGTACTAATTTGGTAGCGTTTTTAAAATCTCCGGAAACAGTTTCGTTACAGGAAGATGTAGCTGGTAAATTACTTGCTTTCTATTGGGGGGAGCTATGATTGGGCGCTTCCTTGGTTCAATAGCTTTAGGTAAATTAGCTAATACCAGCAAATTGTTATTGATGATCGTTGTTAGTGCAGCATTAACCGCATTTCTTATGTACTCAATTGGTTCAGCCGAAGCACAATTAACATATTATGCAATCTTCCAAGTAGTTGCAATTATATTATTCCTTGTTTGTAAATCTAGCCCACGTTTAAATTTGGTGTTATTTTCAATTGTAAATATTGCAAATCTTATTGTAGCAATCATGTTACATAATACTATGTTTGCAGCTTGGGCGATCTTATCAATCGGAATTTTCAATTCAGTTATGTGGCCAAATATTTTCGATCTTGGTATTGCAAAATTAGGGCAATATAAAGAGCAAGGTGCATCTTTATTGGTCATGATGATTCTTGGTGGTGCGCTATTACCTGTTATTCAGGGTAAGATTGCCGATGTTGGTAATATCGTTGACTCATACTGGGTTCCTGTAGTTGGCTATGTGTATATTCTCCTTTATGGTCTATTTTATTCTCAACGTGAGATAAAGTGGATAAAATAGTAGAGAATTGTTATAATAGAGTAATTATACATTTTTTATAGATTGAAATTATTATGATAGTTACAACCACAAATGACGTGCCAGGAAAGGAAATTACTCAGGTTCTTGGGATTGTACATGGTATCGTAGTTAGAACACCAACCATAGCACAGGGGTTTTTGGGTAATATCAAAAATATTTTTGGTGGTCATAATCAAGCATTTACAGATATGTGTGAGCAGACTCGTGAACATGCCTACCAAAATATGATTGCCCAGGCTCAGGCAATGGGTGCTAATGCAATTGTGGCAATGCGTTATGATTCTGATAGCGTTGGCGGTGATCAAACTCGGGCAAATGAGGTTTTCTGTTATGGGACAGCGGTAATTGTCAGATAAGTTTTATCGAGTTATCTAAAGCCAGGTTAATGCCTGGCTTTCTTTATTTAAAATGTAAAAACTATTTACTTTTATCTTATTGAAAGTCCAGTCTGCTGTAGATAAAAATGCAGCTATTGGTACTAAATGATATAATTATAGCTATAAAACTAATTGAATAAATCCCCATACTGGAATGGGGTATTTTAATGTAAATTAAAAATTTAATAAAAATAAATAGAAACAGATTATTAAAGTAGAGTTATAGATGAAAAAATGGCAAAAAATATTGCTGATTTGTGTTTTTGCTTTTGCTTTTCTTGGTAGTATTGTCATAAATATGCCAGCATGGATGGTTGGCACCTTAGTTTATAAGTATTCCAAACATAAATTGGATACAATTAATGAACAAGGAACCTTTTGGAATGGTAAAGCAATGTTGATTGCAATTGATAGGGAAGGGAAAACAGCAGTTCCATTAATTGTAATTGGCTGGAAAATTAGACTCGGACTAACTAAGCTGATAGATATCAATTTTTCCTCTTCTAATCAGACAATAGCAAATGCAGCATTGACAAAAACAGGTTTGTTGGTTGATAACGTTAATCTTTCATTATCACTAGATCAGATAACTCCACTTGTTGAAAATTTAAATAGTTTGAGTCTTTCCGGTAATGTTCATTTGACCGCAAATAAATTGACAATATCTAACAAAATGCAGGGTAATATCGATATTAAACTTGATAATGTTGCTTCAGGAATGGCACCAGTTAATCCGATCGGTAGCTATCATGTTGTACTTGATCTTTCAAATCTTGGTATTAATATTGATAGTAATCCTGATTCAGTTATCACTATAAGTGGCTCTGGTAGTGCTAATGGCTTAATGTTGAGTTCCAGAGTTAAAGAAGATAAAAAAGAACAATTATTACAATTTATGACCATGCTTGGAATACCTCAGGCAGATGGTTCATATCAATTTAAAGTATTTTAGTCTATGAATTTTATTTTTGGACTTCATAGCGTCGAAGCATTGTTAAAAAATAATCCCGAGCAAATTGAGATTGTTTATATTGATAACCATAGACAGGATAAACGAGTAATTCAGCTTGTTGAGTTATTAGATCAGGCTAGCATCAAATACGAATATATTAGCAAAAATATTCTTGATAAAAAAGCACCTGGTGTGAACCATCAGGGCATAGTTGCTATGGTAGCAAATAAGTCTTCATTTTTGCCACAGCTTAGCTTTAAAGATTTTCTCAAAGAGAAATCAGTCAATGAGTCTTCTATAGTTATTGTTCTAGATGGTATTACTGATCCGCATAATCTTGGAGCAATAATTCGCACTTGCGACTGTTTTGGCGTTGATGCGGTAATTGTTCCCAAAGATAATTCGGCTAGTGTTAATGCTACTGTAGCTAAAACTTCAGCAGGTGCGGTCAATTATGTACCAGTAATTGTAGTAAATAATTTGGCGAGGACATTGGAAGAATTAAAAGAACATGATTACTGGATTGCTGGGACTACCTTAGCTGAAAACTCGGTTGAGTTATTTGATTTTACTCCAGATAAAAAAATTGTTTGGGTCATGGGGAGTGAAGATAAAGGTATTCGGCGATTGGTTGCTGAAAACTGCGATTATTTGGTTAGTATTCCGATGGAAGGGAATACTCAATCACTGAATGTTTCAGTTGCGGCAGGTGTCGTTTTGTCATACACAAAATACATAAAGAATAAAAATTAATTTAATTAGGGTAATAGTTTGTAATTATGGATATTAATCAACAGTTAACGATAATAAAAAAAGGTGTCGAAGAGTTATTGCTTGAAAATGAACTTATTGAAAAATTAAAGCAAAACCGTCCATTAAGAGTAAAAGCTGGTTTTGATCCTACTGCTCCTGATTTACATCTTGGACATACTGTATTACTTACCAAAATGCGTCAGTTACAAGATTTAGGGCATCATATTATGTTCCTTATTGGCGACTTTACTGGAATGATCGGTGATCCTACTGGTAAAAATGCTACCCGCCCGCCATTAACTCCAGAGCAGATTAAAATAAATGCTGAGACTTATACCAAACAAGTATTTAAGATTCTTGATCCACAGAAAACCGAAATCTGCTTTAATTCTACTTGGCTAGCAGAGCTTGGAGCTGCTGGAATGCTAAAGCTTGCAGCCAGTCAGACGGTTGCTAGAATGCTTGAACGCGATGATTTCTCAAAACGCTTTAAAAATAATCAGTCTATTTCTATCCATGAATTTATGTATCCATTACTACAGGGCTACGATTCAGTTGCGATGAAAGCTGATATTGAATTAGGTGGTACTGATCAGAAGTTTAATCTATTAATGGGGCGTGAGTTACAAAAGCAGAATAATCAGCCATCCCAAGTGGTTTTAATGATGCCGCTACTTGAAGGGCTTGATGGTATTAATAAAATGTCTAAATCCCTAGGTAATTATATTGGTATTGCAGAATCGGCTACTGAAATCTTTGGTAAAATCATGAGCGTTTCCGATGATTTAATGTGGCGCTATTTTGATTTGGTATCATTAAAATCTCCAGAGGAAATTAGTGAGCTTAAACTTGCAGTGAATAATGGCGAAAATCCACGGAACGTAAAAGTTAAACTAGCAATGGAGTTAGTCGCTAGATTCCATGATGAAGAGGCGGCAAATGCTGCTTTAGCTGATTTTGAGACTAAATTTAAGCGTAATGAGATCCCTGAAGATCTACCTACGCAGGAACTAGCTCTTGAAGCCGATAGTATTACTATTGGTGTGTTATTAAAGCAGGCTGGATTAGTTGCTTCAAGTAGCGAAGGCATGAGAATGATAGAGCAGGGCGGAGTTAAAATTGATGGCGAAAAAATTAGTGATAAAAATTATCAGTTAGCTAAAGGTAGTAACTTTGTCGTTCAGGTTGGCAAGAGGAAATTTGCCAGAATTAATTTAATTTGAATTTGACTTAATTATTGGTGATAAATCTTATTTTGTTGATAAATATATAGTTTTGCTGGAACACACCTACTTTAGATACGGCTATAGAGAATAAGATTTATCATTCGCTCAAAGAGATCATCAAAGTCTATCGGGCAGCGTAACGGCAAATTCTGTTGCTGGGGAATATTTTTTAACATATTCATCAATACGCAAATCACAAAATCAATTTTTTCCGTAGGTTCATTGCGTGACGAATAGTAAATGCCAAGAATTTTATAGAAAAAGTCCCTGACATTATTTACCATATTAGTAAAATACTGATGTGAAAAATTCTGATCGGGAGATGTTGTTTCACGGACAAAGATTTTTAGGCGACTTTGTCCATTTCTTGAAAGAAACATTTGGTGAAACGCCCAGATGATTTCACGTAGTCTTATTTCCATTTGAGTTGAATCTAATAAGACAAAAGCGTCAGCATTAAGTTCATTTAATAATTGTTCAACCTCATCTACCAGAAATACAACTACAGCTTTATAAAGCTCTGCTTTGCCACCAAAATGATAGGATATGGCTGAAAGGTTAACGCCAGAGTCATTTACGATATCACGAACCGATACAGTGTCATAACCATATTCGCCAAAGAGTTTTATTCCTGTATCAATCAGTTTATTGTATGTGCTATCCATAATTTATTGTGTACTGCCTGTAAAATTTTCTAGTTATTATAACACACATATCTGGAAAGACAGGTTTACCACCATTTTGGTGCCTCAATACTTTTAAAGACATTTCTTAATCCTTCTTTCCATTGTTTCCGGATACGATTAAGTGTTTCATCATCTTCTTCTATAGTGTAACTGAGAACTGAGGGTATGTTTTCTCCTGTTTTTGTATCTGGCAAGTAGCTGATCTTTATCGGGAGTCCAACAGATAGATTGGAACGCATTGTTGCATCAAAGGAAACAATAGCACACTTGATGGCATCTTCAACCGATGTGTTATGGTGTATGGTTCGATCAAGCATTGGCTTGCCGTACTTTAATTCTCCAATCTGAAAAAATGGTGTTTCAGGTGTTGCTTCGATAAAGTTACCAGCAGGATAGATCATAAATAATTTTTGTACTTCACCTTTTATTTGTCCACCTACGAGTAAAGAGCAACTAAAGTCAGTACCACTATCTCTCCTTGTATGACGTTCAATAATTTTTCGGGTTAAATTTCCAATTGTTTTGGCTACGTCAAACATTGATTCCAGTGTATATAAGTTTCCTTCCTGCTTATTTTCAATATCTTGTTTTAAAGTGGAGATTATTTCTTGTGTTGTTGCCAGATTACCTGAATTCAATACCACAATTTCCATTACTCCTGGCAGTGAAAATATATGGGTTTTGCAAAATAAAGAAATATTATCAATTCCGGCATTAGTTCGGCTATCCGAAGCAAATACCAGACCAGATTCAAGTTTCATTGCTAAACAATAAGTCATTATTAATTTTTCCTCTATTGATTATTACTTACTAATGACGATACAGTAATTTGCTCGCTCCCGCCGCCAATTCTGCAACCCCGAATTGGACCAGCATCAAGATAATCAAGCCCATAAGCCATTTCAATATGATGTTCACCAGCTCGGCATTGGTTACTTATATCAAAGCTATACCAAGCATTATTGAGCCAGACCTCAGCCCATGCATGGCTTGCTGTGTGGCTTTCATCAGTTGTATATAGGTATCCGCTTACATAGCGGGCTGGGAATTTCATTAGCCTACAGCAAGCAATAAAAATATGTGTGTGATCCTGACAAACGCCTCCACCAAGGATGAATGCTTCACTGGCTGTATTTGCAGAGTGTGTAACACCTCTAGTATATGGAACAATCTCCAGTATTTGTGCTGATAAGTAGTCAAGCATTGATACTTTTGTACCTAGATCGGTAGTATTACAATATTGGTACCTTAATTTAATCTGATTGCTAAGCTCTATCATTCCTGAGTGTAAATTTGATAGTTCTGTATGATTAAGGTAGTATTCAAGTGGTAAAGTTCCTTTTTCCGGATTGGGCTTGTCTTTATCAACCTCAACTTTTCCTGAAGCGATTATTTCAATTAGATTGATTTGGCGGTTAATGTTTAAAAGGTGGCTTTTATTATTAAACCAGTCAACAAATGGAATAAGGGCACCTGGGGTTTCCAGATGCCATTCAATGATACTTTGGCGGTGGTGATTGAAGGGAGTCAGCCTCAATAATTGAATACTTTCGCGTAAAGGTTCACTATAGCTATAATTGGTCGTGTGCTTAATCGTCAAAATCATACCGTGACAAAATATCCTTCCTGGATGGCAATAGCCAGTTTTAATACGTCATTCTGTAGTTGTTTGATATATTCTGCAGGTGTTGCCGTTTCAATGTCTTCCAGCTGGTCATAACGAAGTTTTGTAAGCAGCTGGGAACTGACACGCATAACATTCCTGCGTTTATCACCCCCAATTATATCAGCTATGGTGTGAATTCTTTCGTTGCAGTAACGTAAACTTCTTGGAATGCTGCGATTAAATAACAAAAATTTAAATACTCTTTGTTGAGAAGGTACTTCCATGAATGTTTCCTGATATGCCTCAAATGAGCTTACCGCTTTTAATAACATATTCCAGGTATAATATTCAGAGTAGTTACCAATATCTTGTAATTTTGTTTGCGCTTCCAGTACTCGTAAGGTTTGATCCGAACGTTCAAGATAGGTACCCAGTTTCAGGAAGCGGTAACTTAGTGTTTCTGGCATGGTAACATCGATAGTTCCCTGTATTAGGAATAGTGATTGTTGTAACCATTCTTTGACTGCTTTTAATGGAAGATGCTGGGTTTTCTGGAATTCAAGCCAAGTTTGATTAATTGCTTCCCATAATTCAGTACTTAGACGGCTACGTTCTGATCTGGCATTTTCGCGTGCAGCTTCAAGACAGAATCTAACTGATGAGTTAGTATTCCCATTAAGTAGAAAATTACTAACTTTACCTATATTTAGGTCATTCTGATCATTAGGGTGTTGTGCTCTAAAATCAGCATCTGCGGTCTGTATTTGTAACGGTAAAGAATAAAGCTGATTAATATCACCTTCAAATGGTAGTCCCGGCTGAAAGCATGCGTCTAATAAACGGATGGTAGATTCAGCTCGTTCAAGGTAACGTGTTAACCAGAATAAATTTGATGCGGTACGGCTTAACATCAGAAAACCTCCTTAGCTTGATTAATATCATTTAGTATCCATGTATCTTTAGTTCCTCCACCCTGAGAGCTATTTACAACCAAAGAGCCTTCAGTTAGCGCGACTCGGGTTAAGCCTCCTGGCGTGATTCTGGTTTTTGAACCGGATAGTACAAATGGTCGCAAATCTATGTGGCGTGGTTTTAGGTCTTCATCAAGCCAGATCCCACATGTAGAAAGACTTAATGTTGGCTGGGAAATATAGCCATCAGGTTTTGTCTTGAGAATTTTTGCAAACTCTTCTCGCTCAGCTTTAGTGCTTGCAGGTCCAACTAGCATTCCATAGCCCCCGGCACCATGAACTTCTTTAACTACCAGTTTATCCAAATTATCAAGGGTATAAGCTAGGTCTTCAGGATTACTCAAAATTCTGGTTGGTACATTTTGTAAAATCGGCTCCTGATCAAGATAAAATTTAATCATTTGCGGTACATATGGGTAAATTGATTTATCATCTGCGACTCCAGTACCTAGAGCATTTGCAATCGCAACCCCTCCTGAACGATATACTTCAATTAATCCAGGAACGCCCAATTGTGAGTTTGGATTGAGTGCCAATGGATCAAGGAAAGCATCATCAACACGACGGTATAAGATATCAACTTGCTTGGGACCATAAATTGTTCGCATCCAGACTCGATTGTCTCTTACAAATAAATCTCGTCCTTCAACCAATTCACAGCCCATCTCTTTGGCTAAAAATGCATGTTCATAATAAGCGCTATTATATGGTCCAGGTGTTAGCACTGCGATAGTCGGATTTTCACTAAATGCACATTCTTTTAATGTAGTTTGTAACAATAGTGGATAATGATCCACAGGTGCTACATTATAGTTTTTAAAGAGTTCGGGAAATAGGCGCTGACTCATTCTGCGATTTTGTAGCATGTAAGAAACGCCGCTTGGAACTCTTAGATTATCTTCTAGAACGTAATAGTTACCATCACTATGACGTATTAAATCTACTCCACAAATATGAGAATAAACTTTATGCGGTAAATCATGGTTTACCATGCATGCCTGAAACTGGGCGTTATTATAGATTTTTTCGGCTGGAATTACATTTTCTTTAAGAATTCTACCTTCATGATAGACATCGTCAAGAAACATATTAAGCGCTTGCACCCGTTGTTCAAGTCCTTTTTCTAGAAAAGCCCATTCTTTAGTATCAATAATTCTTGGAACCGGATCTGATGGAATTAATCGTTCCGTACCTTGTTCTTCACCATATACAGCAAAAGTTATCCCAATTCTACGGAATAACAAATCAGCTTCAGCCATTTTTCCATTCAGGTAGCCTGATGGGTGGCTATTAAGCCAGTCTAGGTAGGGAACATAGTGAGCTCGTGCATCACCACTACTATTAAAAATCTCATCAAACATGATCTAATCCCCAAAAAAAGATGTTAATTATTTACTGATGTTTTTAAGTGCTGCAATTACAATCAAATTATAGTCCGGGTCAGCTGGAATACCTTTTATATCTTGCATTGCTTTGGTGTATCGCTTCAAGATGGTATCTTGACTACACTGTTTCAGATTGGTAATATTGCTTGAAATTTGTGGGTACAGCTTAGCATCAATTGCGGCTATCTGACTGCGAAGTGTAGTTAAGTCTGGGGTAATTGCCGGGTCAGGGGCATCGGCTGGCACAGTTTTCCAATGCTCAATTAATTGAGTTTGGATTTGTTTTGAAATATCCATCTGAATTTGGATGAAAACCATTAATTTATCTGCATTTAACTGATACCTATCTGCTATATTTAGGCTATTTTGTAGTACACTGAGCTCTTGTTTTGCGTCATACACCCCAGATTTTTTAACATATTTGTATGCTGCAACACCCATCATTAATGAGTTACGCTGTGCCATAAGGCTAAACATGGAATCAAGGGATTTGGTGTTACATTGTGCTGCATAGGAATTTGCGCTAAAGGCTAGTAGAGTAATAGCTATAAACTTAGTGGTTTTTTTGTAACATTTTGATAACATTTAATTATCCTGAAAATTGTAGTTCTGGTTGAAAATAAAAACTTATTTTTTTTAATCTGTGAACATCAATTATAAGCTATAGTCGGTATTGTGTTTATATAAATTTGATAATTATTTGACAAAAAACAAACGTTTGTTTTAAAATCTAGTTTATTAACGTTGTTAGTTTAAAAGTTGATTTAGTATGAGTATGTGGACAGAACGCCGAACTATTGTTGCCTATGCATTAAGTCTGCTGGCATTGGCTGAGATTATTGATCTTACTATCGTTTCCGTTGCTATTCCTGATCTGATGGGGGCACTTGAAGCTAATATTAATGACATCTCGCTAACAATGACAAGTTATATTGTAGCTGCTGCAATATGTATCCCTCTAACTGGTTTGATGACAACTAAGTATGGCACAAGAAATGTTGCTTTAATGTCAATTTTAATCTTTGGTATTTCGTCAGTATTGTGTGGAACTGCTACAAGCCTGCACCAGATGATAATTTATCGGCTTATACAAGGAATTGGTGGTGCATTTTTACCTGCACTTGCTCAGGCTTATGTTGTTGAGAATTATACTGAGCAGGAACAGCCTAAAATAATGTCGGTAATTACAATCTGTATTGTTCTTGGTCCTATCATTGGCCCAGTTATGGGCGGTTATATTGTTCAGAATATGAATTGGCGTTGGATATTTTATGTAAATGTACCAATTTGTATTGCTGGATTTGCACTTATCAGTATTTTTATGGATAAAGTGGTTACAAAAGATATCAAGATTGATTATATTAGTTTTGCGTTTATGGCAATTGGTATTGGTTGCCTTGAATATTTTGTTGATGAAGGTAATACCAATAACTGGTTTGAGTCCTTTGAAATGATCTGTTTTCTTGCTTTGGCAATTATATTTATTGGTTTTTTTATCTGGCGTGGTTTACTAGGTTCCTGTGTAGTAAATTTCAGGGTATTTACAAATTTTAATTTTGTGTTTTCATGTTTTGTTATGTTTGCGTTTTTCTCGCTTTTATCTGGCGGGCTAACTTATTTTTCGGCAATGTTACAAAATGTTTATGGGATGCCTGTTGATACAGCAGGTTATTTACAGGCTCCGCGTGGAGTCGCTGCTATCATTGGTGCTCCGATATATATGGGGCTTAGTAAAAAAATTGATGCTAGAATTCTGATGATTTTTGCCATGATTTTGACAGGGGCATCTTCGCTTGCCATGAGTTTTATGAGTCCATTACCCAGTTATGCTTTGATTTTGACATTGGTAATACTTCAGGGGTTTGGTATGATTGGTGTTTTTGTACTTCTGATGTCTATTGCTTATATAGGTGTTCCTGATGCAGAAAGTGGTGATTGTTCTGGAGTATTCAATTTTGCTCGTAATTTTTCGAGTTCAATCGGCGCTGCTGTTGCAGCAACTATGATCGCACGCAATCAGCAAGTTGTTTGGAATGATCTTTCATCTAAGGTATCAGAATATGCTACTGGGTTTCGCTACTGGTCGCAAAGTCTGATTGGCTTATCTAGTTCTGACACAAAAATTCAGGTTAGTGCACTTCTTGTTCGTCAGGCAGCCGTATTACAATCATATTTAGATATGTTTTATCTGACAGGGATTATACTAATCGCGCTATGCTGGATGCCCTTATTTTTGAAGCGCCCGGACCCGAATGCTAAACCACATATGGGGCACTAAATTAAATTTGAAGAGTTTTATAACTATAAATGCAAACTTATATATGAGGACAAGTAAATGAAAAAAGCTTTAATTGGCGGCGGAATTATTGTTGTTACCTTTGCTGCTATCTATGGTTATTATCGGTATACGATAAATTATCCCAGTACGGATAATGCTTATGTTAATGCAAACCTTATTAATATCTCGCCAAAAGTTGGTGGTTTTGTTCGTAATGTTTATGTGAAAAATAATCAGGTGGTTCATAAAGGAGATCTTTTGGTCGATATTGATCCACAAGATTACTCCCTACAGGTAGATAAATCTAACCAAAATCTGATACTGGTGCAGCAGCAGGCAGATACAGTGAAGCAGCAAATAGCCAACGCTGAGGCTACTTTGACATCGGCTAAGTCAGATTATAAATTTGCTTCAGATATGGCAACGCGCTATACTGCGCTATACAAAGAAAATGCTGGATCCTTACAGGATATGCAAAAGTATGTAAATCAGGCAACTCAAGCTAAACAGGCTATGGATCAGGCAAAAGTCGCTTTGGCGCAAGCTAACTCCCAGTATGCTGCAGCTAAAACACAAATTGATGTAGCTAAGGTTGAATTAGCTAATGCACAGAATAATAGCGGTTATACTCAGGTAAGGGCTAGTGCTGATGGCTACGTAACTAATCTTAATCTGATTCCAGGACAATTAGTACAGCCAGGTCAGATGTTGTTTGGGCTGGTTGATGATAGTAGCTGGTGGGTAGATGTTAATTACAAAGAAACTCAGCTAGCAAGAATCAAGCCTGGACAGAAAGCTATGATTAAGCTTGATATGTATGATCACGAATATACTGGAGTTGTAGATAGTATTAGTCGGGCAAGCGGTAATACTTTTTCTTTATTACCTGCTCAAAACGCCACTGGCAACTGGGTAAAGGTTACCCAACGTTTTACTGTAAGGGTCAAACTTGCTGATGATTCTAAATATCCATTGCGAGTTGGTGCAAGTAGTGAAGTGACAGTTGATACTGTTAGTAAATAGCGAGAATTAATATGAAACTTAAACAGATAGCTCTAATCAGTAGCTCGATTATTCTCTCGTCATGTGCACTTTTAGGACCAGATTATCATGAGCCACAGTTAAATGCACCGCAAGCATGGAGTGCTAGAGATGGGAATACAGCTCAGTCAATTGAAAGTATGCCAGATATGGCTTGGTGGCAAAAATTTAATGATTCTCAGCTAAATAGGTTAATTGAAAGTGCTTTAGTTCATAATAATAATCTTCAGGTAGCAATGGGTAATTTACTCCAAGCACAGGCTTCGTTGAAAAAAGCCCAGATGGGATGGGTGCCAACGCTAAGCATAGGTGGAACTGGATTTGCGGGTCAGTATTTTAACCCCGGCTTTCAAAATAACAGTAGTTATCCACTTTTGAATTCTGTAAGTCAGAATAATCCTCAGAATTTTGATGGCTATGCTTTTGGAGCTATGCCAAGTTATACCTTGAATGTATTTAGTCTTATCAAGCAGGGGGAGATTGCTAAATTAAATGTTGCTTTGCAGAAACAGTCAGTGAATGCGATGCGCCTTGCTGTAATAAGTCAGGTGGCAAATAGTTATTTTACACTTCTGGGTTTGCATAAACAGCTTGAATTACAGCAGCAAATGCTTGCAGATGCAAGAGACCTGCGTAAGTATAACCAGATTCAGTATCGTAAAGGTAGCATTGGTCAGTTAAATCTTGAAGGTCTTGATCAATTTATTTCAAGTCTTGAAGCTAAAATACCTGAAATAGAAGATAGTATTACCCAAACAGAAAATGCCCTTCAGGTTTTAACCAATAATAATCCTGGTAAAATCCAGATGGGAAATACCTTTGATAATATAAATACTGATGGGATAATCCCGGTTAATTTACCTTCCGAGGTATTAAAATCACGTCCTGATATTGCAGTTGCTGAATATCAGTTGCAAGTTAATAATGCTAATATAGGTGCTGTTACTTCCCAGTTTTTTCCAACAATTTCTTTGACCGGAAATGTGGGGCAAATGACAATGCAATTGAGTAATCTATTTAATGCTGGCGGCGACTTCTGGTTTGGTGCTCTTGGTGCGGCAATGCCAGTATTTAATCTTGGATTATATGCTGATGTAGATAAGGCTAAAGGTGGCTATTATGCAGCATACTATAATTATATCCAAACAGTGAGAAATGCATTTTCTCAGGTTGATAATGGTTTATCTAAACACGATAGCCTTACCAAACAGTATAAAATTCAAGAGGCTGGTTATCAGAAAGCCCAAAATATGTATGCAATAGGACAGAAACAGTATAAAAATGGCGCAATTAGTCTAGCAAATACAGTTGGTTTCAAACTTAATATTGATTATACTAAAGCTGGGTTAAATCAGTTAAAAATCCAGCAGCTAAATAGTATTGTTAATTTGTATCAGGTTCTTGGTGGTGGCTATAACTATGAAAGCAGTTTGACTACCATCAAGAAGTTCAATGACGATCACGATATTAACTAGTAGGTGATTCTGTATAAACTAATTTTGCGTATAGGCGATTGGGATGAATCGCCTGCCTTAATTCTTCACTACAGGGTATTGGTGTATTATCTATGTAATCAGCTAGTATCTCACCGCAAATTGGTGCGGTAAGTATCCCCTTGGCTCCGTGTCCGACATTTATAAAAAGATTGGGTAGGTAGGGGCATGGGGTAGTAATCCTTGCTTTCCTGTCTATTGCGAGCCTAGCATATACTTCTTTGAAAGTTTCAAAATTTGCAACTGGTCCCAGAAGTGGTAAATAGTCATGTGGGCTAGTTCTGAAATTAACTTGTCCATTTAATTCATCAATTTTTATCTGGCTAATCAGCTTAGGAAGAAGTGTGCGAAATTTGTTGATATTTTCATGATGCTCCGACTCCCTAATTTCAAGGGATTCATCTTCAAAAATGAAGCTTGCTCCAATCGTATATTTCCCATCTATTGCGGGGGTAAGGTAACCATCACCACATACCACACTAGTAACCGAATGTTTTTCGTTAACTAAACTTATTTGTCCGCGAATTTTTCTTAGTGGCAAATGTCTGGTCTGTTTAAAATTATTAACTGCATGTGCATTTGCAAGTATCAGAATAGGGCTACTATCTATCTGATTGATATCATTGTATATGTGCCATTTGTTCTCAATAAAATCGATAGAGCTAATTGCGGAGTTTAATTTTAGTGTAATTAATGGATGGTCTAATAGTGATTTAACCAATCTAGCTGGTTTTAGCCACATCCCAGAGCGAAAATATATTCCGTCTAAATTAGAACAAAAACTTTGACCAATTAGTGCCTCAATTTCCTTTGCATCTACTGCATTAATAAAGTCATCCGGTAATGAAGCTTTGAGTAATTGTTGCTGACGTTTTACTTGTTCTTCATTATATCCTAGCTGGATAAGACCGCATTCTGCATAATCTTTATTTGCCTGCAAGACCTTTTTGATTAATGCATGACTATAGCGATAACCAGCATAACTTAATTCCATCATCGGCGAAGGAAATGCTGACCAACTGCCATAGAGCATACCCTGATGATTACCACTGGCTTCCATTGCTGCTTCTGCATTTTTTTCATATACCGTTACTTGGTAACCTCGTTTAGCGAGGCTATAGGCTGTAGCTGCTCCACTAATCCCGGCACCAATAATAATTGCATGCTTTGTAGTGGTTTGCGTAACTGGTCTACTTAACCACGTTTTTAGTCTTTTGGATGAAGGTTGATCTAATTTTGGAGGCGTGCCTGAATCTAAATATTTTCCATAAATCATTTCGCGTTTGAAGGCAAATCCTTTGGTTTTATTGACGGAAAAATCTGCTGCGATAAGAGCCTTTCTCACTAGTGAGCTAGATGTGAAAGTTGCATAAGTTGTTGTTTGGGTACTTAGTCGCGATAACTGGTGAAAAATTTCTTCGTTCCACATATCAGCGTTTTTTGCTGGGCTAAATCCATCAAGAAACCAAGCATCAACTTTGCTATTTATTTTGGGCAGTGCATCTTTTATATCATCAATAATTAGGGTTAATTCGACATTATGGGCAAAGCTAATCCGGTGCATCGCTGGTAATGGCAGGTAGTATTGATTTATTAAATCCATAGAGATAGATTTAAGTTCAGGGAAATATGATAAGATTATCGCCAGATCTTTTGGCTTTAGCGGGTATTTTTCGATACTTATATAATGAAGCTTGGCATTATTTATAGCCTTTTCTTGCCAGAGCTGTAGTGTTGCGAGAAAATTAAGCCCGCTACCAAACCCAGTCTCTCCTATTGTAAAAGCCTCATTTTCGCTTAATTTGGCAAAACGCTCTTCTAGGTAGTTATGTTTATGGAAAACATATCTAGTTTCTTCGAACCCAGATGCCTTCGAAAAATATACATCACCAAATTTTTGGGAAATAGGGATATCATTTTTCCAACTTATTTCTGCATAATATGTCATGAGCCTGATGATCCTGCCTCTGTTATTGCTAGGTTGGCTAACTCGTCCGCTCGTTCATTATTTATATCGCCATTATGTCCACGAACCCAATGCCAGCTTATAGTGTGTGCTTTAGTTTGTTTGAGCAATTCTTGCCATAGGTCTGGGTTTTTTACATCTTTCCAGTTTTTGCGTAGCCAGCCGTGTATCCACTCCGTTATACCACGTTTTACATACTGAGAGTCTGTATAAATCTCTATTTCACAGCTTCGATTTAAAGCTTTTAGTGCTTCGATTACCGCAGTTAATTCCATCCTGTTATTTGTTGTATCACTAGCATAACCATACAGTTCTTTCTTATGTTCGCCATAAAAAAGTATTGCCCCCCAGCCACCTATTCCTGGGTTTCCTTTACATGCGCCGTCAGTATAAATGATTAATTTTTGTTGCATATTTTTGCAGTGCCTAGATTAGCCGTTTCAGGGATTTTGAAGGCTTCGCGGTCCATTCGCTTGATTAGCGTTGGTGTAATTACTTCTTTGCTAGCAATAATTGTAAAACTATTTGCTAGAGTAGGAAACCAGCGATCGCCGACTTTATTCATCCAGCGATATTTGTGAATTTTTCTAGCCTCTTTAAATGGAGGGGTATAACTGAAGAATTTACCACCTTCAAGATGAAAGTTTAGCGTTTGTAATTGATCTTTTAATTGACCAAGTTTTATTAATCTAGCCTTTTTTAATATGTCTATTTTTGATTTGAAAAGTCCAAACCAGCTATAGCGATTAAATGCGGTAATAATTAATTTTCCCTGTGGGGAAAGTATTCTATGAAACTCCTGTAGGACATGATGATAGTTATTGGTAAATTCAAGAACATGTGGGCAGACAATGAGATCAATACTATTCGTTGCAAGAGGGATAAATCTTAAGTCAGCTTTTATATCTATGTTGATTGTATAATGATTTGGAATTTTATTTCCCTGTAGAAGATTAATTTCTCCTAAGCCTATTTGTAGTGAGTTCAAGCCAAAGATACCTGGGACATTATTATGCAAAAAAAATCGTTCCTTACGTAGTATCTCTCTACCCATTGGAGTATGCAAAAGCCAATGCTGTAATTGATGGCAGTCGTAATTTAGAGCTGACCCCATTTGGTTGGAAAAGTGCTTTTGTTTCTTTTGCGATTGAGGCATTGCTGGGTTACCAATTAAGTTTAATTATCAAGAGGGATATTATATCATTTCTGCTATTGAATAAAACTGAAGCTGTTGTAAACTTTGGTTTGAACAAATATCATACAATTAGTTATCATAAACAGACTTCCTAATTAGCATCAATTGCTAGCTACCAATTTTAGTATCTTTCTTTGGTGTATTCTCAATTATAATAGCTAGCTAGAGTATTTGTGAGTATTTACAATGCAGTCTACTGACATAGATAATGATTATGCTGATTATTTGCAGAATCACATAATTGCCAACTTTAAAAAAATTATTGATAAAGATATATATTCCTTAATCATTAATCAACGCCATCAAATTGAAATATGTACTAATAAATCGGCGCAATCAGTTGGGTTAAACACTTGGGAAGATTTACGTGGTTTTTCATTTTTGAATTTTAGCGATAAGGAAGCTATTAGCAAAATTTTCAAAAAAGCTTATTTTTCAGTACTTCAAAATGACATTGAGCAATATGCGCGTAAGCTTATTACTTTGCAGAAAATAGTATTTGAAAGTTGTAGGGTGGTTCAATTTATTGATATGCTTCCCTATAATGAACAGTTCATTAATTATATAACTACCTATACTCCATTGTTACATCCAGATGGGACTGTTGTTGCGATACAATCTTATTCAATTCAAAGCTATGTGTTAAGATTCCAGGGACATATTAGTGATCCAAATGGTGGCAATCAGACAGACATAAAAGGGAAATTTACAAACCGTGAGCTGGAAATATTATTTCTATTAAGTAACGGTGCAACACAGGATCAAATTGCACAGATTCTAAATATTTCACGAGGAACAATAGCAGCGGTAGTTTCCAATCAACTGTGCCCAAAATTTAATATTGCTGGTGCTAATACCAAGCTATTGATGGAAGCAGCAATCAATGCTGGAATGTATAAAAATATACCACAGTCATTGTGGCGTCCATCTTTGATTATTCTGAATCATGATTTATCTGAGATGATTGTCGAATCGGAATTATAGAAATTTTTAACTGTCGATATTTGGGTTTTTGAATAAAGCAAAGTAATTTTACTTGAGGGTAAGTTACAATTTTGGATTATTTAGTTTAATAAAATATATGATTTTGGATAAACGTTATTTTAGCAATAGTGATACGGTTTTTCTAGCGCAGGATATTTTGGGGAAGATGCTAGTTAGGACACTAAAGAATGGGCTAATTAGTAGGCATAGAATTACTGAAACCGAAGCTTATCATGGTGAAGATGATAAAGCCTGCCATGCAAGATTTGGTAAAACAGAGCGCAATCAGATTATGTATCAGGAAGGTGGGATTTGGTATGTATATCTTTGTTATGGGATTCATTGGCTTCTTAATATTGTGACAGGTGAAAAAGATTTTCCTTCAGCAATATTGATTCGTGGAGTAACTAATATAAGCGGGCCGGGCAGGGTTACCAAGCAATTACAAATTGATAAAACATTGAATGGAGCTATTGCTGATTATCGCTCAGGCTTATGGATTGAGGATGATGGTTTTCTTCATGATAAGGGTAGTATTATCGCTACACCGCGTGTTGGCGTTGATTATGCAGGTGAATGTGCGTTAAAACCGTGGCGATTTATATTTACAGATAAAATTAGGGACAAATAGATGGCAAAGACAAAATTTATCTTTGAATGTAGTGAGTGTGGTGAAAAACATAGCAAATGGCAGGGTAAATGTAATGGTTGTGGTGCTTGGAATAGTCTTGTTGAGACAATCGATGAGCCAGTAAAAGCAACAGCGAATAGTAATCGCTTTAATGCATTAAACCAGTCGTCAATAGTAGTTAATTTGGATCAGATAAGTGCAGAAGATGTTGAACGCAAGGCAACCAATATTGATGAGCTTGATCGGGTTCTTGGTGGTGGTTTGGCACGTGGCTCAGTAATTTTATTGGGTGGTGATCCGGGAATTGGAAAATCGACTCTATTATTGCAGACTTTGGCATTTATTGCTAAAGATAATAAAGTACTCTATATAACTGGTGAGGAATCAGTCCAGCAGGTGGCGTTACGTGCCAAGCGGCTTGAGATTCCAAGTTATCCTAATTTACGCTTAATGTCAGAAATAAGACTTGAATCAATTACACCGCAAATCGATCTTGAAAAACCTGATGTGGTTGTTATTGACTCCATTCAGACTGTATATTCTGATATGCTGCAATCAGCGCCGGGCTCGGTTGCTCAGGTACGTGAGTGTTCCAGTATTTTGACAAGATTAGCAAAAAGTCGTCAAATAATTGTAATTTTGGTTGGGCATGTAACGAAAGATGGCGCGATTGCCGGACCTCGGGTATTGGAGCATATTGTTGATACTGTACTTTATTTTGAAGGTGAACAGCATTCAAATTTTCGGATGTTGCGTAGTGTCAAAAACCGTTTTGGAGCGGTAAACGAGCTTGGTATTTTTGCCATGACCGATAAGGGCTTACGGGAAGTAAATAATCCTTCTGCATTATTTCTTTCTTCCTATCGCCATGATATACCCGGGAGCTGTATTTTAATTAGTGAAGAAGGAACTCGCCCCTTACTGGTTGAAGTACAAGCTTTGGTTGATCAATCACATATGATGCCAGCTAAGCGCTTGGCAGTAGGGATGGATGGTTATCGTCTTTCGATGTTAATTGCTATTATGCAGCGTCACCTAGGAATCCAGCTGTATGATCAGGATATTTTTCTAAATATTGTTGGTGGGTTAAAAATCACCGAACCCGCGCTTGATTTGGCGGTTATACTTTCGATTATATCTTCATTCAAAAATAAGCCACTAGCAGAAAAGATTGCTGTTTGTGGTGAAGTTGGTTTATCGGGAGAGATTCGTACGGTACAAAAAGGACAGGATCGAATTAAAGAAGCGGTAAAACTCGGATTTGTAAGAATTATTGTGCCTAAAGCAAATCAACCAAAGGAAACATACAAAGGGGTAGAGATAATTCCGGTAGATAATTTGGTACAGGTGGTTAATTATTGCTTTCATTAAATGGGTATAATTTATGCAATGGTCGATTAAACGTTTGGCTTGGGTTAAAGAAGTCTGGTCATTAGTAAAGCCTTACTGGCAAAGCTCTGAAAAAAAGAGGGGTTTATTCTGGTTGTTTCTAATTCTTGCAAACAGCATTATTTCGGTATATATCGCAGTTTGGCTCAATGAATGGAACGGACAATTTTATAATACAATTCAGAATTATGACAAGGTTGGGTTTCTGCATGCCTTAGTAAAAGGTTCATTTATCATGAGCCTCTATGTTTTTGTCATGATTATTGGCTATTACTTTAGTTCAATACTTGAAATTAACTGGCGCAAATGGTTGACTAATCATTATTTACAGCAATGGTTTCAAAGTAAAGCCTATTATCATGGGCGTTTTTTTGCAGAGTCACAGGATAATCCAGATCAACGAATTAGTGAAGACATTCACCAATTTATCCAGCTAACTTTGCGTTTATTTATCGATTTTTTTCACTCTTGCCTTACCTTAGGCTCTTTTGTGGTTATACTCTGGAAATTTTCCGGGAGTTTCAAATTTACCTTATTTAATCATCAGTTTTACGTTCCGGGATATATGGTCTGGATGTCAATTTTATATGCCATTATTGGTACCTATATTACTTTCAAAATTGGTAATCCACTGATTAAAATCAACTATCAACAGCAAAAATATGAAGCTGATTTCCGTTATAATCTAGTACGAGTTCGTGAATATGCCGAACAGGTGGCTTCATATAGTGGTGAAGAAGTTGAACATAAGGTTGTTACTCGCGATTTTGACAATATTGTTGATAATTTTATGGCAAGTGTTAGGCGTAACTTAAAAATAAACCTGTTTAGTTATGGCTATGGGCAGTTATCAACTATTATGCCAACTATTATTTCTGCTGGGCGTTATTTTAGTAAGCAGATTACTCTTGGCGATATGATGCAGATTAATTCGGCTTTTATGCGGGTTGAGTATTCAATTGCATATTTTATTTATATCTATTCTGATATTGCTAATTTACGTTCAATAATGAATCGGCTGCATGGTTTTAATAAAATGATAGCTGAAATTAATGCTACCCAGATGGTCGAAATTAATCATAATCAAGACTATTACCTGAAAATAGATGATTTACAGATTGAGACACCGGATAAACGTGTCCTTATTGAGCATTTTTCCATGCAAGCGGATAGTGGTGATAGGGTATTGATTCAGGGGAATCCGGGAATTGGGAAATCAACCTTATTAAGAACTCTTAATCGTTTATGGCCATATACCAGTGGTAATATTTATTATAAACCCGGATTAAAGAGCCTTTTTATCAGTCAGAAACCATATTTGCCTAAAGTAAATCTTAAAGAAGCAATATGCTACCCAAAGGCACATAATTTGCCAAGTGATAATGAAGTCAGTGAGATTTTAATTGAATGTAAGCTTGCAAGTCTGGTTCCACAACTCTATCTGATTCATGATTGGGGAAATCATTTATCACTTGGTGAACAGCAAAAGCTTATTTTTGCCAGAATAATAATTAATCGCCCAGACATAGTCTATCTTGATGAAGTAACCTCTTCTTTAGATGAAAGAAGCGAGGCAGAACTTTATTTGCTTTTAAATAAGGCATTGCCTAATTCCTTAATAATAAGCATTGGACATAAAAGTAGCCTTACACAATTTCATAATCAGGTAATTAATCTATAGGGGCACAAGGAGCAAATAAGGTAAAATAATGCCATTAAATGTAATATTTTTATAGGAATTATTGTCTTATGCGTGAAATTATGTTAGTATTCTTTGGTGCCGGAATTGGCGGTGTACTCAGGTTTGTCTTGGGAAGTTTGGTATATAGCGTTACTGGGCGTAATTTCCCTTATGGTACATTAGTAATTAATCTTAGTGGTTCATTTATTATGGGGTTTTTATTTGTACTGATAACTCAGCGCTATACTAACCTTGCACCTTATTTGATTGCCTTTATGTTAGTTGGAATACTTGGTGGTTATACTACTTTTTCATCTTTTTCAATAGAGACATTAAGACTTTTTCAAGATGGTAAAATAGCTTATGCATTTACTAATGTTTTAGTTAGCACTATTGGTGGAATATTATTGGCATGGGCTGGTTATATCAGTGCCCAGAAGTTAATTTGAATTACTTTACAATACAAATTTTAAGGAATTATCATGAAAAAAATAATCGTAACCGGAAATGTTGGTCGTGATCCAGAGTCAAGATATGATGCTAGTGGTGCAATGTTTGTAACTTTCTCACTCGCGGTTAATACTGGCTCAAAAGCAAATCAAAAAACTGACTGGCTTGAAATTAGCTGTAATGGAAAAACCGCCGAATTAGTACAAACTTATGTTCGGAAAGGTAAGAAGTTACTGATTGAAGGTACTCCTGCTGCCAGTGCTTATATTAATAAAGAAGGTAATGCTGTGGCTACGCTTAGGGTTTATGCTAATAATGTAGAATTTCTATCTAATGAACGTGGTGATGATACTGGCATGGATAATAATTATGACTCTGCGCCATCTGAGCCAGCAGGATTTAATGCGCCGGGCGTACAAGAAAAATCACCGGGTTTTAATGCACCAGGTCCATCATTAAAATCAGATGATATTCCATTTTAATCTTTTTCTTAATGATGAAATCCCGCAAAACTGCGGGTTTTTTATTGCGAAGTAGACAAGGTTAGGTAGCCAAACCTTGAAATAGACGATAAGTTAAATTTATGCTTTTAGAAAGTTAATTGGTAGATGAGTTTGAGTTTAGATACGATATTGATGATTTTAAGTTTATTAGTGATTTGCTCCTTTTTTTATAATTATTTGCTTGAGAAATTTCAGATTCCTTCGGTTATATTATTGATTGTAACAGGGATTTTACTTAAATTTATTGCTGAAATCACAGGTGTTTATCATTCTCCAAATGCTAATGCTCTAGCATTATTTGGGACTCTTGGGCTTATAACAATTGTTCTAGAGGCTGTTCTTGATCTTAAAATTGCTGGACATAATTATCAGAAAGTATTAGTTGCGCTAATAAGTGCAACGTTATCAATTTTACTAATTAGTATAGTAGTTGGGGTATTTATTCATTATATCTATCCAATCAGTTATCGAAGTGCCATGATTTATGCCACTCCAATTGCTATTATTAGTAGTGCAATAGTTATTCCCAGTATCAGCGGGCTTTCACCTGAATTAAAGGAATTTCTGGTTTTTGAATCAATTTTTTCTGATATCGTTGGAATTTTGGTATTTAATTTCTTTACCAATGTTGAACCGGGTAATTGGCTAAGTTTTGGAGAATTTTCGCTGTCATTTGCTGGAATTCTAATTCTATCAGCAATTATCTCAATACCGTTAGCGTTGATATTAAATCACAGTAAGCGTGATCATCAACATGTTTTTATCCTTGCAATTTTGATATTTATCTATGGATTAGCCAAGCATTTCCATATGTCAGCACTGATTCTTATTTTGGTTTTTGGCTTGATGCTAAATAATATGCCACTTATATTTAGTAAAACTAAATATCGCTATCTTTTCAGAAAAAGAGATATGCAAAATGAACTTGCAGATATGCAAAATCTTACTGGTGAATTTGCTTTCATAATCCGGACGTTTTTCTTTATTTTATTTGGGTTTTCTATCAATCTCGAGATGCTATTTAGTTTAAAAGCACTTTCAATTGTCGCGGGGATGCTGGTAATTGTTTATGCTATCCGATACATAAGTTTTTTTATTTTTAGAGTTAAAAATATCAAATTTGCTACTTTTATCGCACCTCGTGGGTTAATTACCGTATTGTTATTTTTCCAAATTCCTGATAGCTTAAAATATTCTGGCTTTGATGGTGGGGTGATTTTTCTGATGGTTATATTTACCAGTATTGCTATGAGTGCCAGTCTAATTGCAGGTAGAAATAAATAACTGGAGTTTTTCTGCAAGAGAATCTTTAAATGATAGATAGTTGTTGCCGTAAAAAATTAAGAAACATTGAAACCACATCTTTCCTGTGTTTCGAGGCGATATAATATGCATAAATTTTAAATTCATGAGATACATGATCAGGCAAAATGATGCATAACTCCCCATTTAATAGTTCTTTTTGAATATATAGGGTAGGTATTAATGCAAAACCAAGATTTGCTTTGACTGCCTTAATTATGTTACCAAAATTGTTATGTGAGAGATTACTTTGTATTTTTATTGAATCACCATTTGTAAATCTCCAGATAGATGGGTCTTTTGCGTGTTGGTGGCTGATACAATTGTATTTTCCTAAGTCTATAAGTGTTTCTGGTATCTTGTTTCTAGCTAGAAACTCAGGAGTCGCAACTATTTGAGCATTCATGGCAATTAGTTCTTCACGAATAATCAATTTGCTAGTTGGTATATATAGGTTGGTAATGTAGAGATCCAGACTTTCTTTTGAAAGGTTTAAAAACTCATTTCTTACCGAATAATTTATGCAAATGGTAGGATACTTTTGTAAAAATTTATGTACCGTATCTGTAATTGTAAAATCAGCTATTGCTGAAGAAGCTGCCATATAAATTGATCCACTACCTATATTTGCTTCTCCGTCTAAAGATTTTAATAGATTATACCAGCGAGTAATTAGTTCTTTACTTTCTTCCAGAAAAAGCTTGCCTTTTTCAGTAAGAACTAGTTCTCGGGTTGTCCTTTCTAGCAATTTAAAATTAACCTCCTGTTCTAACCACTGAATTCTTTTGCTAACTGTGGACTGTTGGACTTTTAGGTATTCCGCTGCTTTAGCAAAATTTCCTTCCTGAACTAGAATGTGAAAGCTTTTAATACAGGTATAATAGTCCATGCTAGTCATCCTTATTAATTATGTAAAGTTTATAGATTATGGAAAATATAGGTTTATCAATAATATATATTGTTGTAAACTTTTATGAAGGCTTCACGGTAAATCCGAGACTTATATTATCATAAACCTATATTTAAGAAATAATCTTTTATTTTAGTTATGCTTAATTAACTAATTCCATCATTGGCATAAATATAGTATATACATCACCTGTTTTCTCCGGATACTCAGTATAAATTGTTTCATAGTCAATTTTTACTTTTATGGTTGAATCGCCATTAGTAGTCGTCAGATAAAATCCATTATTATATTTAGTTGCTATCTGGTTAGAGTATAGGCTAAAAATACCCGTATTGAAATGCATATATGTTGACCCTCCCCAGGTAACTTGGGATATCCATTTCATTTCTGCAGGGCTGTTTTTTTTGAAATAGCTAAATACTGTATTGTTATATTTATCTTTAACTGTTAACATATCATCTTTGGTTGAGGGCGGAACTGAAATGTCAGGCCTATTTATCATGCTATTGCCGCTCTCAATATGATAGCTATCCTGTCCGTTTCTATTTACAAGGTACGGTAATGGTATATACATGTAGTTAATTCGCCCTTTTTGATAATATAGATCAAAATCATTCAAATAAAAGAATACTTTGTTTTTTAAAAAATAATCTGTCAAAAAGTCTCTAGCACCTTCTGCCTTACTATATCTTATTATATAATTTGGTTTACCTGTGAACAATGAATTTCCTTTTGATTGTTCATATCCTTTTGCCGGAATACCGATATTGGTTACAAGATCAAAATTAACATAATTATTTGTTAAACATTGAAGTCTTCCTGACATGTTTCTTACATCTGCAATTGCCATTAGTCCTCCAGAACCATCCGCATTAGTTGTCAAACATTTTAGTTTAGAACGATCAAGTGTAGTATCAATATATTTTACCTTGCTTAGGTTATTTTCACCATAATATAATGGACATTTTGCTTTCAAGACATTTAGCCCATCACTATAGTTAATATTGCAATTGCCATCTAACTCTAATGTTTGTAGCACATTTTCTGGGACGTACTGTTTTTCCGGTAAAATTTGCTGCTTGTATGCCTGTTGTATATTATTTAAGAGATTCATATAATAATTTTTTAACTGCATTTGATGAATAGCATAGTCTCCCTTGGTAAGATCAATACTCCCTTTTATCTGGGCTATAATTTCCATTCGGTTAAAGTTTGCTGCTGCTATCGGGTCTTCCCTAACAATTCCATCACGGACAAGTAAGGCTAAATTATCCAGATACATTGAATATTGTAATGTATTAATGGACTTTTGTAAATCCATTAGTAAAGCCTGATTGTATAGTTTTCGAGGTGAAATCGTATCAACTCCATCGACTGGACTTGGGTTTCCGTCTTTAAAGAAAATCTTTTTATATGATAGAGCAACTGTATCAATATTATTTTTAGCTGTAATCCGATCAATGCTATCTGCTCGTTCAATAACAGATGATCTATCCCAAATTCCAATATCAGAGTCCCGGTTTTTTATTATCCAGCTAAATAGATCAGAATCATAATTTATACCACGCTTTTTATAGTGGTTTATGTAGTCACTAATTGGTAGATATTCATATCTCTTGGTTTCATCGTTTAATATAACTAAATGTCCATTAGCCAGATTGTAGTCTTGATAAATTCTACTATAGGCTTTATTAAAATCATTAAGTACCTGATAGCTTAAAATATTGCCTGTAACTTCATTTATCATTTGTAGATAATCTGGAGATTTTGTATAGAAAGTACCAAGATTTTTATCAAATAGCTGCGCCTTATCATAGGCTTCTTTGGAACCTGACAGGGACGGGGTTATAATACTATCGAGTGCCTGAAAAATTGCTCCTGATCGGGTTTGTAATTTGGCATCAGAAGCACCAGGGAAAAATTGATTAGCTATATTGATGCCATTAGTTACAACAGTAGGAATCGGGCTTTGTTTAAACCATTGATACGCGGCATATAGTTGGGCATCATTTTTATTCTGTGCATAGTTTGTTATGGTTTCACTTATTGTCTTTAATACCTTATTGATACTGCTATCATCTTTTATAAAGTCATTTTCTAGCTTGCACTCTCCCGCTTCGCAATTCTGATATTCAGTAGCTATCTGATTGATTGCCGCTAGGGTTGTAAGTCCTTTAGTTTTTGTTAGATAAATAAAATAGGCATAAACTATTTCATTTACAGTGAGATTTGGTTTATAGTTAATGACAGCCCTAAATAAATTAGCCTCAACATTGGCAATAGTAAACGGATTTTGTAGTTTATTCATCATTATTTGCGACAGGTAATTTCCTGTTGAGATGTCATCAATATTTAATTCCATATAAGTATTACCAGGTACGGTTGTAAAAGATACCGCACCAATAAAGGAGTTTTCTTTGTCAAGAATGCTCAGGCTGTAGGTTTGATTTGAGGTTACTGGTATACTAATAAGACAATTAGCTGTATCCTTACAAGTAAATTGTCCTGAGTTTACAATTGTGCCATTTAAGTCTTCAAGAGTATAATTATAGGAGTTAGTTGGAGTGAGATAAATTGAATTATATAGATTTAAGGATATATTAGTTTCATTACCGAATAATGATTTATTAAGGGCTTTTTGAAGTGGTGTCGTTGGATTAGTAAATCCGCTATTAGTATGCTCTTGTGGGGTAGTTCCACTATTACAACCAGCAAGATAAATGCTGGCTAGTAGTAAGCTAACAGTTTTTTTCATTGAATTATTCCATTTAAATTATATTGTTATGTTTTGCCTATATTTTTGATCTATTCAAACATAATAGGTTCTTGTAGACCGAATTATACGAAAATGGAATTCCAAAATCTCTCACATTTTGGAATAAGAGTAATTCCTAATCGGAATAGAAGTTATGTATTGACAGGGTAATGTGGCTATGCATTTATCAGACCTGCCATACCAAAACTTTTAATAAAAGCAGCAATAACTTCATTATAATTTATCGAATCCAGATTATCTAAATTGGCAACCCCATAATATAATGGCGATATACTTCTTTGAATAGCTGTCTAAACACTCGGACATTGCCATATTGTCTAGCCCCTAAAATTATCTTATCCCGAGTTTGTGTTATTATTATGATTTGTCTCATTGAGATCGAAAGAGATTGTCTGGGTAACAACTGAGGCAATCTTTTCATTTGCACTTAGTGCTGGGCTAAATTTTACTTTTTTAAACCATGCAATGGCCTCTTCATCAAGAATTTTGTAGCCACTTGAAACAAGAATTTCAACATTTTTAATAGAACCGTCAATGTCAATTAAAGCTTTGACTTTTACCTTGCCTTTGGCATTTTGGGCAATTGCTTCTGGTGGGTAGCTAATTGGCGGCGGCGCATATTCTACTTTTGCCTTTTGGGTTATTTGTTGGCTGGCTTCTGCATTACTACTATTGCTACTTGCCTTTATTTCCTGAGGCTTTTGCTGTTCGACTGCCATTTTTTTGTTAGCAATGGTAGTAATTGCTTTTTGAATCTTTTTGGGTATAGCTACCTGCTTTTGAACTGGTTTTACTTGTTTATTCGGTGTTTTATTTGGGGTTTCAGTTGCTTTACTTACTAAATTAAGGTGTTCAATCAGACCTTTACTACTAGTACCAGTTTTTAGAGTAGTCTCAGCCAGAAGCCAGCTATTTTTTTTCTGTTGCCAGCTATAATAAACTACTCCATGTAAAGCTAATGAGATTATAATTGCCAGAAAAGTGATTTTATTATTCATTAATCTTTGTCCATTAGTATTTATAGCCAATTTGAGCATAAATATTTCTTCCCATTGCTGGATACATATTATAGCCGTTGTAATTCTGGTAATAACTGTCCAACAAATTATCAACACCAATAAGTGCGCTCATCCCTTTTAACTTCCCTTTTGGTTTCCAGTCATAAGCAAGCCCAAGTATTGCATAACCCTGTGCTTCGGGTAAATTTCCATAAACACTAACTGGGGTACGTGTCTGGGTTAGTGCATAATTCAGATATGTTTTTATTGTACTATCAACAGGTTCAATTGGAAAACCTAGTCCTAGGTAACCTTTTGCCTGTGGTATTGGTAATGGTGCACCAGCCGGTACAATATAGTTACTTCCAGTTATGTAAGCATCTTGAGTTGCACCGTAGGTGCTTGTAAAGTTAGTATTTAGCAAAACCCATGGGCTTGTATATTGTAATGCTA
This sequence comes from Aquella oligotrophica, assembly GCF_002892535.1. Classification (NCBI taxonomy): domain Bacteria; kingdom Pseudomonadati; phylum Pseudomonadota; class Betaproteobacteria; order Neisseriales; family Neisseriaceae; genus Aquella; species Aquella oligotrophica. The sequence continues at coordinate 1,450,630 of NZ_CP024847.1, forward strand.
CGCTATAACCATAAAGTTGAGCGCTACCAATATTACTCATTTGCGTTACACTAGTTGAGCCACTTTGTCCAGCATAAGTCCATAAGACATAATTTGAAACATCATTCAGAAATCCGTTTACATCAATTGTCATGTGCTGCTCAGGTGTGAACCAACTGTCATATTTAATCCCAATCGATTTATTATGTGCGACTTCAGGTTGCAGATTTGGATTTGGCTGATAAATATAACCGTTACCATTACTATATTGATGATAGCCATCTAGGTATAGATTAGATAACGTAGGTGCCTGAAAACCTTCCGAATATGCAGCATAAGCCAGCCAGTCCGGTAGGAAATGATAATTAATTCCAATTTGATTGGTAAATAGCGAACCACTATTATTCAAAGTTCCATTGGTACTAGTATAGGCATTATAGCGAGTACCTGCGGTTATATTAATTTGTTTGGTTATGTCCCAACTATCCTGTAAAAATGCTCCATAGAGTTGTTGATTTGAATTTGGAAAATTAAGCACAGTAGTTCCATTATAGGCATCAGAAGCTGTAATATTGGTTGCTTCAATTCCATAAAGTAGTTTTTGCCAAGCAACTTTTGTCGTGTTTTGTGCCTTTATACTGCCTGTGTTATACTGGATATTTTGTGGTGTTTGCCAGCTATCTGGGGTATCAATCGGATTTACTGCATAATTACTTGTCTGATAAGATGCTTTTACTGCTACATCAAAATAAGGGTTATCTGGATTATAGCGATAGTCTAGCGTGGTCTGAGTCTGATTATAGTTAAAGTTTGCTGGCGGATTGGTGGCACCCGCATTATTAACAATTGCCATTGGATATTGTCCAACATTTTGCATATTTAGGAAGCTTAGTTTCAAGCTTTGCGACTTACTGATATCGATTGCAATTTTTGCTAACCCTTGAAAGTTCTGGTTAGCAGAATATGGGAGGGTACTTCCATTGGCAGTTGTCATATCATTATCATTGCTACCAACAATATCGAGTAAATATGATACTTGTCCGGTTTTTGCTGCAATCCCGGTATTTAGGTTAGCTCCAGTAGTAGCTGAATTGCCGCCAACAGTTGCAAAAGTGCTTAATTTATCGCCATGAAGAATATCTTCTGGGTCAATTGTAGTAAAGTCAACCGCTCCACCAATATAGCCCGAGCCATAGGTAATATCATTCCCGCTTTGGCTTGCTGTTACACTTTTAAATAAGTATGGGCTAGGGAGTAGTCGGGTATTATTTCCACCAAAATTTGAAAAATAATTATTTACTCCATCTATTCCAACTATTACATTATCTCGATCAAGACCGCCAATACTAATACTCTGACTGACAGTTTGTCCACCACCAACAATTGATATTCCTGCCATATCATTTAGTTCATAAGTTGTACCGTGAACTGTATCAATAGGCTTTGATTTACTAATCGCAGGAATAACTTCACCGCTTTCAATAGCATTATTTAATTCTGTATCAGAAGTAGAGAGTTTTCTTGTCGCTACTACTTGAATATCGTCAAGTTCCAAATTATTATTCTGGCTAGCTACGTCGTCAGCAAATACTGCTGAAGTAAGTGAGATAAGTATTGTTGGTAATATTTTTCTATTTCGTTTCATTATTTTTCATCCTTGAGCTTATTTTATAGATGCCTATGCTTTATTTTTCTTCTTCAATCTGAATATTTGCAGTTTTAATTCCTAGTGATTTAGAAATAGCAAATAGCTTCATCAGTGTTTCTACTTCTAGGTTCTTATGCGGTGCAATCGTAATTTCTTGTATATCATTTAGGTTTGTTTTTAAATAGTTTTCAATTTCGGAAATTGACCGATAATGATTGCCATTAATTTGTATATCATCCTTTGCATTGAGGCTGATAGTAATGTTTTTTTCATCAATACTTTTTGCAACTCCAGATTTCACCTCGGGTAAGGGCAGGTCAACAGCTTGTTTTATAGGACCCGCCAGTAAAACAAACATTACAATTAATACCAGCATGAAATCAAGTAGTGGAATCAGGTTTGGTTCACTGATTGATAGTTTATTGGTTTTGGATGATTTAATCATGCTTATTAGCTCCTTGCTGTTGGATTGCTAAGCTAATTCGATTAAATGCTAACTCGCATTCATCGAGATATTTATCTGATTTTTGCCGAAGTATATATAGTCCAAGCATACTCACTAGTGCCAAAATTATCCCAAATGCCGTGGCATACATTGCTTCTGAAAGATATTCAATCATTTTATTTAGATTGCCGTTATTGAGGTCTTTGCCTAAGATCGCAAATGAATGGCTCATACTCCAAATTGTTCCAAGTAATCCCATCATTGGCGCAGCGATAGCAAATAGGTTTAGCCATTCCAGTGGTTTTTGTAATTTATTACGAAGTTCAGTTAAGAGTAGGGTGATTTCAGCTTCAGCAAGAGTAAAAGTTTTCCCCGCTAAGATCTCCAGCCAATCTCTAAAGCGTATTGCTATTTTTGGTTTTTGTATGCTTAATAATTGACCTTTTTGTAGATTGATAATTATTTGTTGATAATCTTTTTTGCTGAATTTAGGCTGGCTATATAAAACAATCAGGCGTTCGATTATTATTGCAATAATTGCTATGCTTGAGACTAATAATAGGTAAGCGATTGGACCAAATGAGCTAAAAAAAGAAATAGAACTTGACATATTTATACCTTTAAATGAGAATGATTCTTATTTGCGGTGCTGATTATAAGTAAAAAAATCATACTTGTCAAATAAGCGCAGATTTATGGAGGTTAGTTAAAAAGTGAGTAATATTTACTTATGTGTTTGAAATATATTGAGAATGGCTAGAATTAATAATAATACAGATATGTGTAGGGTGTAATTTTTTTACGAAAATCTATTTTATTTAATATTTTGATTTAATTATATATATTTCAGATTAATTTAAAGAGGTTGCTAAATTTATAAAAATATTATTTGATAATGATTCTCATTTGCATTTATAATCATCGCTGTAAAAGACACCTGTAGTTTGGGAGTATAAAATGGAAAGAATGAAAAATAATTCAGTACAAGTGTATGATTTAATTGGTATTGGTTTAGGTCCATTTAATCTTGGTCTAGCTGCACTTGCAGATAATGTGGATGGTCTAAACACGCTATTTATTGAGCAATCCTCTGAATTTAACTGGCATCCTGGGCTGATGCTTGATAGTGCAACATTGCAGGTTCCTTTTCTGGCTGACCTAGTGAGCTTGGCAGATCCAACTAGCAAGTATTCTTTTTTTAACTATTTGCATAATCATAATCGGCTGTATAAGTTTTACTTCTATGAAAATTTCTTTATTTTGCGTAAAGAATATAATCACTATTGTCAATGGGTTGCGAGCCAACTACAAAATATCTGTTTCTCGACTAAAGTAACAAATATTTCTATAGCGGATAATGATAGTGAGGGAAAGATTTACCATGTTGAAATACATGATATTGAGACTGGTCAACGCGAAATTTATAAAGGAAGGCATATAGCGCTTGGAGTTGGAACTAAACCACATATTCCTTCAAGCCTTAAGATACCAGATAATTTACCAGTTTATCATTCGGCTGATTTTGTTAATTATGCATCTGAATTAGCTGATAAAAATAATATCTGTGTGGTGGGTTCTGGGCAGAGTGCGGGAGAGATTGTCCTTGAATTATTGAACCGTAATCCGATTAAGGATGATAAGCCACATATCAACTGGATTACTAGGTCGGGCGGATTTTTCCCAATGGAATATTCAAAACTTGGTTTGGAACACTTTAGCCCCGATTATATGAGCTATTTTTATACTTTATCAGAAAATACTCGCCAAGACATAATTGGTTGTCAGGATATGATGTATAAGGGAATAAGTAAACAAACGATTGCTGATATTTTTGATGCACTTTATCGTTTGACTATTGCGAATAGTCAACAGCCACTTACCATGCTTGCGAATACCAGTCTTGATTCGGTTGGTAAATCAATATCGGATAATATGCTTTTACTTGATGTTCACAATTGCCTAAGTCAGACAAAATTCCAGTTAAAAGCAGATGCGCTTATTTTGGCAACTGGATACCGTTCGGCAGATTTATCAATTTTAAATCCATTAGCAAGCCTATTAAAACAAGATAGTAAAAAAAATTATGTATTAAATGCTGACTTCAGTCTTAAAATCAGCGCAGAAAAAGTGGGCAAAATCTTTATGCAAAATAATAGTCTTCATTCCCACGGAGTTGGCTCACCAGATCTTGGCTTGGGTGCTTATCGTAACTCAGTAATCATAAATACTATTTGTAATCGAATGGTGTATAAAACTGCGAGAAAAACCGTATTTCAGAGTTTTGGAGTTCAAAATGAGTTTTGCTACTAATATCAGTCTGAAAAGCTTCTTAAACTCCTATCTGCTTGGTAAAGATAATTATTCGCTGATTAAGCATCAAGATAATGATTATTTGGAAATTAATTTTCCCAAGGTGGGTGTGATTTTATGGATAAAGCTTAATTATTATTCCGCAACTGGTCGTCACCAATTATCCTTCCCAGTTTATCAAGTTTCTAGTGATACGATAAAGTCAATTGATTTTTGGCAAGTACTTGATTTTATTCTTGAGGAACTAAAATTAAAACATGATCTGAAAGTAGAAAAGATAATTAAATTCAGAGGGCAGCTTGAAAATAGTCTTCATAATCAGGCGGTAACTCTTGAGAATATAACTGATGTTAAAGGATTAAGCTCTTTAGTGGTTGATTTTGCGTTAAGTGAATCTTCATTATTATCTGGGCATCAACTTCATCCTTCAGCAAAAAGTTGCTATGGTTTTAGCCAAAGTGAATATTTAAAATATTATCCCGAATTTGCTAATTTATTCCAGTTACATTATTTTCTTGTTAGTCAGGATGTTATTCATAGTGATAGTAGAATTAATATAAGTCTTACGAAACTTATCGCAGATGATCTAGCTGCTCAGAAAATCCCAGAGGGTAAGTCTTTACTACCGTTACATCCATGGCAGGCAAATTATCTACTTTCATTAGAGTCTGTACAGCAAATGATTGCCAATGGGGAATTGATTAATCTTGGTGCTCTTGGTAAAAGATTTCAGGCAACATCTTCAATTCGTACTCTTTACTCTCGCGAGTTTGAATATATGTTTAAAATGTCACTGAATGTGATGATTACCAATTCAGTGCGAATGAATCAGGCGCGTGAACTTGATCGGGCAATTGCCGTTACAGAATTTTGGCAAACTCCGATTGCAAGTGAATTTAGCCAGAGCTATCCTTTTTTTAAAGCAATAAAAGATCCGGGTTATTTATGCTTGAAACATGATGGACAATTAATTGAAGAGTCCGCCGTATTAATTCGGGATAATCCATTTTATGGTAAGCAACTTAATGTTAGTTGTATTGCGGCTTTATGTCAAGATAATCCGTTTAAAGAGGGTAACCGCTTTAATGGGCTTATTCCAAAGCTGGCAGCAAAACTTAATCTAGAAGAGAGGATAGCCGCTGAAATCTGGTTTAATCAATTTATTGAAGCTGCTATTGAACCATTGCTTTGGCTATTTAGTTATAAAGAAATTGCGCTTGAAGCGCATCAGCAGAATTTACTTATTGAATTAGATGCTGATGGACTACCTATTGGTGGATACTATCGAGACAGTCAGGGTTACTACATCAGTGAAAAGAAGAAGCTTGAGTTTGATTCATTTTTGTATATATTTAGCCATTTTGCTTGTGGTGATAGCGAATTTGTGGCACACCATTTTACATACTATCTCATATGTAATAGTCTCATGGCAGTAATCAATGCTCTTGGCTATGCCGGTTATATTGATGAAAAAGTATTAGTGACTATCTTTACTGAGTTTTTGTTAGAAAAACAGCAAGAATGGGGCAAGCGTACGAATAAATATCTTGAATACCTAATAAATAGCCAAACTTTACCGATGAAAGATAATTTGGCTACTCGTCTTCAGGATCTTGATGAATTAACCGCACCACTTAGTCAACAGTCAGTTTATCTTGAGATTAAGAACCCGTTTTGTTCTGCCACGTATGATGTTCAAAATAATAGTTGGCAGGAGTATAAATTTTCTTCACGAGCTAGTAATTTAGAGGCTCAGCTAGCAATAAGATAAAAACTAATTTCCCAAGGAGAGTTAAATGAATCAAAACCAATTATTATTTAAAGACGCAATAAGAGCTGATTACTGGCAGCTAGCAAATCGGAATCTTCTAGCCAAGATTTTTAGTGAATTTATGTATGAGGAATTAATTGAAACTAAAATCTATAAACTTTCGGATGATAGTTATGAGCATCATTTGGTAATAAATCGGGATTTAAAATATATTTTTACTGCTAGTCCACGCATCTTTGGTAGTTGGCAGGTGATTCCTGAAAGTATTTGCTGTATTAATAAAAATAGTAAATCTTCAGAACTGGAGGTAAGTAACTTTATTGCTAGTATTTATCAGCAAATTGGAATAGATGGTTTGACGGTGGGGCATTTGATTCGCGAATTAAACCATACTTTAATTGCGGATTGTCATTTACTTGCTAATCCACAAAATATTAATCAACACCTTCTTGCTCTCGAAAGTGCCGCAGAGCTTGAAGGATTTATGCGTGCCCATCCATGGTTTATCGTTAATAAAGGACGCTTAGGTTTTTCATATGATGAATATCTCAGACATGCACCTGAGTCAGCTAATTTACAACAATTATCATGGATTGCCATCAAATCTTCATGTGCTGAGTATAAGGCAATAAAAAATCTTGATTATAAGAAACTAATCCTGAACGAGCTTGGGGCTGAGGAAATTAGAAAATTTGATACAGAAATGAATAATTTTGGCTTAAATCCTGAAGATTATTTTTATATGCCGATACATGAATGGCAATGGCAGCGTCAAATCATTCAACTCTTTGCCAAAGAAATAGCTCTAAAAGAGATTATTTGGCTTGGTAAAAGTAGTGATTACTACCTACCAACTCAGTCGATACGAAGTTTTAATAATCAGACTAATAAGAGTAAATTTCAAGTTAAACTGCCACTAAGTATCTTTAATACCGCCGTTTATCGTGGATTACCTAATGAGCGAACTAGGCTTGCACCCCTATTAACAGCATGGATTAAAGAAATTTTTAGTCAAGATAAATTTTTACAACAAACTGGTTTGATTATGCTTGGCGAAGTCGCTAGTATTAATTGTCCTCATCCGGTATATAATCAGCTACAAGGTATTCCTTATCAGTATCAGGAGCTATTAGGAGTTATCTGGCGTGAAAGTGTGAGTAATTATCTAGCAAGTGATGAAAAAGTAATTACTATGGCGGCACTGATTCATATTGACAATGAAAATCAGGCATTTATAATAGATTTAATTGCTAGTTCTGGACTTTCAATTAATCAGTGGTTGGAAAAACTCTTTACGATTGTAATTCCACCGCTTTTGCATTGGCTTTACAAATATGGGGTTGTTTACTCGCCACATGGTGAAAATACAATGCTGGTACTCGATGAAAATAACCATCCGAAACGACTCGTCATAAAAGATTTTATCGATGATGTAAATATCAGTAAGTCTGATAATGAAGCGCTTATGAATCTGCCTGATGAATTGACAAAAGTACTTTATCGTTTGCCTGATGCTGATTTGGCACAGTTCATCCAGACGGGGTTATTTGTAGTTTTATATCGTTATTTATCAGATATTCTTGCTACATATGCTTGTTATCCAGAGTCACAGTTTTGGGAAAGTCTATATCAGGTCATTACTAAATATCATTCAGAGCATCCAGAATTTGCCACAAGAATAGAAGAGATACATATTTTGAAACCACAATTTAAAAAATTAACTCTTAATCGCTTGCGTTTACTGGAAGTCGGTTATGCCGATTACGCTGCCCGCCCAAAAGTTGAATCTACCGGAATGGTTGATAATCCGGCTAGTAAATTTTCTTGGGGTAACTGGGATGAAAAAAGATTTTCAATTATAGATAAGAAAGTAAGCTAATGTATAATGTAGAATATAAGTATAGTTGTGCTGAAACAGGACATCAGCTTGAATTTATAGCGCTTAATTATGCGCGTGATTTTGATCGTATCTCTTCATGGATGAAAGAGGCGCATGTCGCTAAAACGTGGCAACTTGATGAGTCAATTGATAAACTAAAAAATTATCTACTTGATGCTCTTGGTAAAAAGAGCCAGAAGCTATGGCTTCTAAGCATCAATGGTAAAATTTCAGCTTATGCCGAGACTTATTTTGCTCCTAATGATAGGCTCAATGATTATTTTCCGGTAGTAGCTGGAGATTATGGGATACATCTATTAATTGGTGAAGCTTCTCAACTTAGTAAAGGATATAGTAAATTAATTATACGTGGCTTAAGCGATTATCTCTTTAGTCGTGAAAAAGCTAAGCGAGTTTTAATCGAGCCAGATATTAATGTTAAACAATTAAGTAGTATTGAAAATACCCTTGGATTTACTAAGCTTGGGCAACTAAACTTGCCTGAAAAGACAGCTAACCTTTATGCGATAACTAAAGAGCAGTTTTATCATAAAAATCCTTCAGTTATTACTTATGATGATTCTCGATTACCACTATTGTTTCTTCATTTTCCATCATATCCAAATGATTTGCAGGTAGCGAAGTGGCTTACTAAGCTTAACCAAATTACTAAAACAAAGACGCCATATGTCGTTATTAGCACTTTTGATGATTGTTATCAATTTTCTCAGGAAGCACGGAAACTTCAGATGCGTTGGTTCAAACAAAATAAAATTATTCTAGCAGAATATTGTCTAGCAATGCTTAGGGTAACTACAGATACTGAGATGATACAAAAATTAAATAGTACAGCCATGATTAATGGAATGCCTTTTCGTTGTATCCCAGTTGCAAGTAAGGAAGAAGCGTTAAAGCAAGCACAAATGATTCTTGCTGATAATAGTCAGATTTATCTAGCCAGTTAATCTGATGAAAAATTATCGAAGAAACCTCTTGGTTATTGGAGTACTGTCGTTTTCAAATAGTATTCCATTATATCTGGCAACATTTGCCTTGCCTGGGATATTAAGGAAATCTGGTGCGAGCTTGGTGATGGTCGGGCTACTTGGTGGACTGATGTTACCTTGGGCATTAAAATTTCTATGGGCACCACTTCTTGATAAATTTTATAATCAAAAGCTAGGTAAGAGAAAATGCTGGCTAATCCCTTCACAGTTTATGATTGCTTTTTGTTTACTTTTATTAATTTTTGGCATACCTAAAGATAATGGCTGGTTTTGTTTTACGCTAATTATAGTAATGCTGTTGGCGGCAGCAACTCATTATCTTGCGAGTAGTGCATTTATTTGTGAACAGTTGCCTAGCGATAAAATATCTTATGGTAACTATGCTCTTGTAATTGGTACGGCATTGGGTAGCTTTACTGGTGGTGGTTTATTCATGATTTTATATGTCAATTATGGTTGGGCACTCTCGATTTTATTTGAGTTTATACTTGTATCAATCCTCCTTGGAGCTTTAGCGGTCTTAATTCAGGAAAACTCATTATTGGCTAACGAAATTGATAAAACCAAATCACCATCAGTCTTGAACTTTATTAAAAACTTAGGGAATCGGAAACTTCTTTACTTATGTCTTACTTATCGTGGGTGTGAAGGTTTGGTAATGGGGATGCAACAACCTTTTCTGATTGATAAGGGCATTTCACTCTCGATCATTGGTTCAGTAATGGGTATTAGTGGTGTTACAGTTAATCTTTTTGCTGCCGGAGTTATCTCACGCTTTTTAACAAATAGTTCTTCTCATCGGTATTGGCTCTTGCTGCTTGGCTTATTAAGAACTATCTGTTATAGCGCATTTGTACTTCCTTCTATTTTTGGGAATTTTGCTACATCATTTATTCTTGTAATTGTAGTTATTAACATGGCATGTCGGGCAATGGAAATGGTAGTTTTATATACAATTTTCATGCATAATCTTAAATCCGGGCAGGTTGCAACTGATATGGCAATACTTTTATGTGCTGAAATAATAATTTATAGCATTGGCATGATGTCAAGTGGGTTTGTTGCTAGATATTGTGGCTATTCTGGTTTATTTTTAATTGGTGCATCCTTATCTTTAATTACCAGTTATAATAGTTTCCGCTTATTAAAAACTATCAAATAATTTCAAGGTTATGACTATACTTAATCAGATTCGAAATACTGGTAGGCGACAAGCGTCGCCGTCTACAACTATTAAGCAAGAAGCTTGGCAGCGACCCAAGATGATGAATCTATTTGAGTATATACTTATTAATTGTTTGCGAAAAGCCAGATTTATTTTTGCCTTAGTTGTGCTGAATAATAATGTTTTTGCAAAAGATTGCATTTTAAACATTTATATCGCAGCTAATTATCTTGCCAATGATACCGCTAACTCTTTTAAGAGTAAATATGATTGTCGGGTAGAGCAGAATTTTTTTAATGAAAATGATGAGATGCTGGCAAAGATGGCTGCTGGTGCCAGTGGCTATGATATTATTGTTCCAACAAGCTATGCCGTAGATTCTTTAATCAGAATGGGTAAGCTAGAAAAGCTTGATGAAACTCGTCTGCCGAATCTTAAAAATATCGATCCACAATTTTTAAATCCTCCTTATGATAATGGTAATCAATATTCAGTTCCATATGCCTATGATAATGTCATGCTTGCTTATAATAAAGATATTTTTAAGCGACTTGGAATTAAGGCGGATAGCTGGGCAATAATTTTTGATCCCAAATACCTAAAACTTCTCAAGGGGAAGATAACGGTATTAAATTCACAGCGTAATGTATTTGCTGCTGCGTTATTATATCTTGGCAAAGATCCAAATTCTACTAAGCGTAAGGATTTGGATGCTGCGCGTAATCTGATTGAAAGAGCTAAACCGTATTGGGCAAAATTTGATAGCGATACTTATTACCGTAGCTTATTACGCGGTAATATTTGGGTTGCCATGAGTTATTCCGTTGATATTTTTAAAACCATCGCTGATCAGAAACTAGCCGGGCAGCCAGTAACAATAGAAGCAGAGTTGCAGCGTGAGGGTAATATGTATGAGTTAGATAATCTGGTTATACCTAAGACTGCTGAAAATATTGATAAAGTTTATACGCTGATTAATTACCTCCTTGAACCATCAAGTGCAATTGAGCTTTCTGCGGCTACTGGAGCAAGTATTATGAATCTGCCTGCATTGAAGAATATTAATCCAGAGTTAAAGCAGATTGACTGGATCTATCCTAAAAACATGACTAAAATGCATAGTTTCAAAAATTATGATCCCAAAACCAGAGTTTATGTGAATGAGGTTTGGCTTGAATTACAGCTATCTTAGTTACGAACCACTATCAGTTCGTCGTTAATATGATAACTTCCTGGTTTTAAAAATGCTCGAGGAATTATCAAATGGTACTTCATCTGAATAGCTTTTTCAATCAACTCAACTTTTGATTTTACATTAAAAATATATTTTAGATTTTCAAGATAGTCATTTACTCGTGATTTGGATAGTTTATGATCTATGGTTGTCATTATATCTGATATTTCGGCATTTGAATAACGATTTAAATATAAGAATAATACCATTTGCTGCCGTTCTGTTAATTCATGGCTAAGCGGCTCATAGGTTTCAGATGTAATATTATTATCTATGCCATTTATATTGTAAATTAAGCGTAAAATATTTGGTAGAGCGAAGTGGGATATATAACCAATAAGTCCTACATAGTTACTTGTTGCCGGATTTATAATTGGTCGTTTATGAATATGATTTATATGTTGGTATTCATCAATAAACAAGAAGTTTTTTGCTTGAAGTGTTGATTGAATCTCATTATCCTGTACTATTGCGGTATTATTTTGATCTTCATAATATTCCTCTAGCTCTGCTGGAGCATTCTCTCCATAAGTATCTTCAATGCTTGCTATATTTAAATTATGCATATAACCAAATGATAAGTAAACGATTCGGTGCTCTTTATTTTTGATGAAAACCATCTGATTTTCACCATTGTTGAATACTACATCAGCACGCTTGCAGTATAAGTCAAAAAACTCTTCATCGGTTAAGGACTGATAGCCTTTCATTTTTCTTCCATAGTCAATAATGATTAAATTAACCTGCGATTATTGCTTCATCTTCAAGTTCAAAACTACCAATTTTTAAAAATTGTGCCGGAATAAATAAATTATAACCTAATGCAATGGCTTTTTCTATTAGCTGCTCTTTTGTTCTAACTTCAAAAATATATTTCAGATTTTCCAGATGGTCGTTTACTGTCGTAGCTGAAATTTTAAAACCAAGAGTCGTCATAATCTTGGCAACTTCTGTATTTGAGTATTTATTTAAATATAAAAAAAGCACCATTAACTGTTTTTCTGATATTTTATATTTTTGAGGGTTTTTAGCTGACTGATTTGCTATTCCGTATTTGACACCATGCATTTTATAAATCAAACTTAATATATTGGGCATTTCAAATGGCTTTACCATTCCTAGTAGTCCAACAAAATTTCCGGTAGCAGGATTTACGATTGGTCTTTTGTGCACAAAACCAACGCGATCATAAACATCAATATAAATAAAATCAGCAGATTTAAGTTCTTGCCGTATTTTATCATCCTGTTCATACGCTAATTGCTTGAGTTTTTTATGCAATTCACGCATTTCCTCAGTGATATTATCTTCATTTGCAACAAAAAAACCATTGTTAGAAATATTTCGTATATGTGCTTGTGATAAATAGTGAAAATTAAGGTCTTTATCCTTAATGTAAATAACCTGTTCTTCACCATTATTAAAAATAATCTCTGCTGATTCACAATAGTATTCAAGGAACTCGCTATCGGTTAATTTATTATGATTCATAATAGTTAATCCCGTAACCTTGCTTTGATAAATTTTGCTAGTATCAATTATTATCCCGAATGTATATATCTATATAATTATAGCATGCGATATTACTAATAATCATATTTTTAAGTATTGAATGTTTATTAGAGAGTTTTTTCAACCGTATATTTATCGGTATCAAATATAAAGTTGTAATTTATTTAGGAGTAAATTTTATGATAATTAGCGTTACAATAGCGCATTATTTTGATTAAATTAGTAGTTTATACGGTAAAATTCATTTGCTTTGAACAAATGGATTTTATTTGCAAAATTTATTCCTATCCGATTAGCATCGAATAATCAGTTTTTATAGAGAGTAGTATGAATTTCCTAACACTCAACGATCATGAGTACTTGTTGCACTATATAGAGAGTATCAATTTTATTTTGCAGAATGATAGTGCTCCAATTATTTTTATCAAAGATAATGAATTTATTTACCGCTCTGTAAGTAAAGGGTTTGAAGATCTGGATGAAGAAACAGAGTTTAAAAATGTAATTGGGAAAACCGATTATGAAATTCAGGAGTTACTGGAGCGTCCCGGTTGGGGGAATACATTCGTGCTCAAGACCTGAAGGTAAAAGAGTCTAATACAAGACATTTCTTTCTTCATGTAACTATGGGTAAAAACGTGTATATCGTAAGAAAGCATCCCATCATTAATCCACATACTGGAAATTTTATCGGGATACACGGACAAATGTCAACCTTTATATTTCCTCATCCATTAAAAATTATCTATAAGATAAATGGAATTGAATCACCAATAATCGGTAAGCAGGATGAGTTTGTTCCGCATCATGATCTAACTGAACGTCAACATATGGTGCTTTTTCTTTATTTAAATAGATATTCCTACTCCGAAATAGCTGAAATATTAACCGCAATTGGTTATAAAATATCTGCGGGTAGGGTTAATGACCACTTAGAAAATTTGAAATATATCTTCGGTGCAAAATCGAAAGAAGTATTACTGGAAAAAGCGTTATCTCTTAATTATGACCTATTTATACCGCGTAAATTTTTACAAATTGGCTCATATGATATTGATGATAAAATGGTAGTATCAGATTTTGCATGATTAGTTTAATTTAAGGTTTAGTAAAAAAACAGCTTTATGAGTCCAAAATGAACAAAATAATTACTTATTTCCTGATTTTTACATGTATTATCAGTAAAGCGCTCGGGCAAGACACGATTAATGTATTCCCGATTGAACATTATGATCAAAATATTGATAACTGGATTAGCCCGGCTAGCCCAAATTATGATAAGCCCTTGGTTAGTGCCGATTATCAGGAGCAACGCTTAGCAGATTTTTATCGTCATTACTATTCAGATGCTGATGATGATTTATCACCATGGAGTAAAGATTATGTAAATAAAGAATTAGTTAAAGGAAGTGGTAAGGGAATAATTAACTATGAGTCGCAGATAATCACCAATTTTTATTTGCATGATGGTAAACAAAATAGAGCTCCATATGCACTAAATTATCGCCCATATACTTATCAACAGTTTCAGAATATTGCTAATAATATGGATTTTGATGATCAAATGACGTTTGCTTATGTTTCAGAGAATCGGGCAATAGCAATTGATAATCTTGACTTACGTGCACTACCAACTACTGAGCCGCTATTTTATAACCATAATATTGCTGGTGAAGGCTATCCATTTGATAATTTACAGACAGCCGCAGTTTTTACTGGGATGCCATTATATGTCGTAAAAGAAAGTAAAGATAAAATCTGGTCGCTAGTAGTTAGTAGTGATGCGATTGGCTGGGTAAAAACAGCTGGTATTATTAGAGTGAATGAGCCTTTTATTAAGAAATGGTTAAATGCAGCAAATCATGGTTTGGTAGCTATGACCAAAGAACAGGCAATTACTGATACGAAAAAGATTAACTATGGTGTAGCTTATAATGGAAATACTTTGCCATTGACTACAGAAACAGATGATGATTATAAAGTATTAATTCCTGTTCGCGGTAATAATGGTTATGCGAGTACAAAAGAGGTTATTCTAAGTAAAAAACATTCTACAAAAATGCCAATGCAATTGACGCCACATAATATGATTGGTATTATCAAAAATCAGATTGGTAAACCATATGGTTGGGGTAGTCAATTGTTTGATTATGACTGTTCAGCAGAAACTAAAGCATTATTTACGCCATTTGGATTTTATTTACCACGAAATTCGCAGGATCAAGCAGAAGCAGGTAATAAAGTAGCCATTCTCGATAAATTGAGTAGTCAGGAACGCGAAGCGTATCTCCTTAAAAATGGACATGGATTTATGACTTTAGTACAGATTCCCGGGCATGTCTTACTTTATCTTGGTAATTATCCCAATCCGAATAGTCAAAATCATGAAATGGTGCCATTAAGCTACCAGAATATTTGGGGGTTGAGAACTGCAGCCAATGACTCACGTAGCATTATCGGTGGTGCAGTGATTTTACCATTATTATCAGCTTACCCTGAGAATAGTAGCCTACTATCATTTTTTAATAGCGAATATCGACCAAAATTCAGACTCATATATCTAGATAACGAATCTGATAACAAATTAGATTGAACCTAAAAATAGAAGTGTATTATCTAAAAATAGTTATACATCTAGATAGACGATATCGAATATAATATTGACAAGTCATAAATATCAATTGGAGATATGTCAATGAGATTTATTCAAAATCAGTTACTCAAAAAGGAGACTTTGGCAAATGCCAGAAAACTCCTTGAGGGCAAATGGTTACAGGATAGTACTAAGCTTCCTTTATTATTCGAAGAGATAATTAAGCCCCATAATCGAGTTTGTCTAGAAGGAGATAATCAGAAGCAGGCAGTATATCTGGCAAAAGGATTGTGTAAGGTCAACCCACAAATAGTTAATAATTTGCATATCGTTCAGTCCTGTTTGTCTTTACCTGAGCACGTTGAGGTCTTTGAACGTGGAATAGCCAGTAAAGTTGATTTCTGTTATTCTAGCGGACAAGGCGCACGTGTCATGAATCTTGCTGCCGAAGGTAAGATTGAGATGAAAGGAATTCATACCTATCTCGAGCTATTTTCACGTTATTTTCTCGATCTTACTCCCAATGTAGCGTTATTAGTGGCAGAGAAAGCTGATCGGGCGGGGAATCTTTATACTGGCGCAAATACCGAAGAAACTCCAGCCATTGCCGAAGCTACTGCCTTTAAGGATGGTATTGTAATTGTTGAAGTAAATGAAATAGTCGATGAATTACCCCGGGTTGATATTCCTGCATCTTGGGTCGATGTGCTAGTCCATAGTCCTACACCACAGATGGTTAAACCATTATTTACCCGTGATCCAGCAAAAATTGATGAAGTAAAAATCCTGATGGCAATGATGGCAATCAAGGGGATTTATGCCAAATATGGTGTAAATCGGCTTAATCATGGTATTGGTTATGCTACTTCGGCAGTTGAATTGCTGTTACCAACCTATGCTGAATCATTGGGTTTAAAAGGGAAAATCTGCCAATACATGGTGATAAATCCCTGTCCCACGCTTATTCCAGCGATTGAATCTGGGTTTATAAAAACCATCTGTTCGCCGGGCGGTGAAGTTGGGATGAATGAATACGTTCGTGCACATGCTGATATTTTCTTTAATGGTAGTGATGGTTCGCAACGTAGCAATCGAGCATTTGCCCAGCTTGCTGGTTTATATGCGATTGATATGTTTGTTGGTGGCTCATTACAGATTGATCTAATGGGAAATAGTTCTACCGCAACAATAGAGCGTATGACTGGCTTTGGTGGTGCACCAAATCTTGGTAGTGATATTAATGCCAGACGACATAGTTCGGATACTTGGCTTAAAGCCGGAGCGGAATATGCACAAACGCAGGATAAAACACTTCTAAAAGGGCGTAAGCTCGTGGTGCAAATGGTTGAAACCTTTCAGGCTGCAGGTCAGCCTACTTTTGTTGAAGAGCTTGATGCAATTACCTTGCAGAAAAAAATGAAGATGCCACTTCCACCAATCATGATTTTTGGTGATGATGTGACACATATCGTCACCGAGATTGGGATTGCTAATTTATTGCTATGTAAAGATCTTGCTGAACGCGAACAGGCAATCCGAGCCGTTGCTGGATATACTCCAGTTGGTCTAGCTAAAAACCCACAAAAAGTAGCTGAATTACATAAGCGTGGGGCAATTCAGTACCCTGAAGATTTGGGGATCAGGTTTAGTGATGCTACTCGCGATTTATTGGCGGCAAAATCAATCAAAGATTTGGTGGAAATTTCTGGTGGTCTTTATAATCCACCATCAATGTATCGGGACTGGTAAAATGGAAAAACTACAATATAATTTTAGCTCAAAAACAAATAAATTGAGTAAATTTGGTATAACTGCGGGCGTAGTTAATTCAGGTAATCTCGAAATTCTTCTTGAGAAACATGATAAGGTAGATGAGTTTTTTATTGAAGTTAATACTACAGTTCCCGGGTTTGCAGCAGTCTGGCAGGCAGTGATAGGTGACTTTGTTGCTAAATATGCTGTTGGCGCGTGCAAATTCACTATAAATGATTGTGGCGCAACACCAGCAATAGTTTCTTTACGTTTACGCCAGCTATATGAGCTAGCAGCTAGTGATAATCAGAACAATGATTATACCAATAGCCGCTATCTTGAATTAAATGCTAGAGAGCGAATTAATGCTTTGGTCGATGGTGGGTGTTTTACTGAAATCATGCCCGCAAGTAATAAAATAGTTTCTCCACATTTGGGGCAACTTGATTTACCTGTAGAATTTGATGATGGTGCAATAATTGGAACAGCAAAAATCGCGGGTAAACCAGTTTATATTGCCTCTCAAAATTATGCCTTCATGGGTGGTGCGGTTGGAGAAGTTAATGGTGCTAAATTAAGTGGTATCTGTCTTAAAGCGCTTAAAGATAAAGTTTCAGCCATGGTCTTTCTTCTTGATAGCGGTGGAGTAAGACTACATGAAGCTAATGCTGGTGAAATAGCCATCAGTGAACTAATTGCTGCAATTATCCAGTTGAAGCTTGCTTCTATTCCGGTAATTGGCATCGTTGCTGGTAGAAATGGTGCTTTTGGTGGAATTGGCATTGTTTCACAATGTCTAGATGCCATAATTGTCACTGAAAATGCACGAACTAGTGTTAGCGGACCAGAAGTGATTGAGACAGTCATGGGGGTCGCGGAATATGATTCATCTGATCGTGCACTGGTTTGGCGTACTTGTGGCGGACGGCACCGTTCGATTATGGGTGATGCCTTCTATTCTAGTAAACAAATTAGTGATATTCGGCAAAAATTATTGGAGTTACTAGATAAACCAACTTCATTTAATGAGAAAAATTTGCTCGATGAATATCAGCTACTCGAACAAAGATTGATTGATAATCAAAATAGTCGTGATGGTATTGATGTTTGGGCTATAGCTGGACTTAGTAATCCACAACAGATACCCGATTTGTCGGATAGTGATTTCATGGAGTTATTAAAATGAAGTATCAGGATTTATTGCAACAATTATTTGGTAACGAAATTAATTATTCCGTCGATAATAATGTTCTCCTTGGGGATGCCACTTTTGATAATCTGCAATTTAGTATTTGTGGGATAGTAGATGCTGCCCAACTTGATAATGTGATGAGTCTTAAATTAGCAAAATTTATTTTAGATAAAGTAAATTTAGATCCTAAGTTTAATTTACTAATTTTCATTGATACCGGTGGACAAAAAACAAGTCGCCAAGCGGAGTTACTTGGTTTAAACCGTTATTTTGCTCATTTGATTAAGGTAATTCATTATGCTCGCGCAAAAGGAGCTAGAGTATTCAGTCTGGTTTATGGTAGTGCTTTGGGTGGTGCATTTATTGCTGCTGGGCTTAATGCTGAGAAGGTATATGCACTGGCAGAAGCACAAATTGCCGTTATGTGGCTAGAAGCCATGTCACGGGTAACCAAGATTCCATTGGCTAGGCTTGAAGAGCTTAGTAAAAGTTCAGCAATTTTTGCCCCTGGCGCTGAAAACTTTGTAAAGCTTGGTGTGATTGATAAAATTATTGATCCAGCAGCATTTCTTCCACAAATTATTAGCGATATTGGGGATGCAGCTCCTTTAATCAATCATTGGCGCGAGCTTGCTGATGTAAGAGGAGGGCGAACCTTAGCTAATAAAATTGTTAGTCAAGTTATCAATGCCTGAATATTTTCGGCATGATTTGATCTGGCGGGGTAATGAAAATTTACCCTATGTGGTAACCCGCCAGCCAGCAATTAGTTCAGATAAGCTGCTAGTTGCCAGATGTCTTGGTCTAGATAAGTCAGTTCTCTCTCGCCAAACTTTCTTAATTGATACTTCTGAAATCACAAACCATACCATGCCTGTCAAGCTTATGGATATTCTTAATGAGCCGGAATTAAGAGAAAAAATTATAGCTAGTGATCAGCAGACATTTATTTTATCCATGCTAGATAAATTAGCTAACACTATTTCGGTTTGTTGCTATGGTTCTTTTAGCTGGGAATACCTAACTAATAAAATCTATACTACCGCCACTTCGGATTTGGATCTCTTGTTTTATGTTAAGAACGAGGCGAAGCTATCAGGAGTTGCAGATTTATTTGATAAACTAAATTCATGCGCTAAATTGCCTATTGATGGTGAAATTATATTTAATCGCAAATGCTCGGTTGCAATTCGCGAATGGTTTAATTCTAGTTTAGCTTTTAGTGAAAAAATATTAGTTAAAACTAGTCATGAGGTAAATCTTTTAACCCAAAGGGAAGTCTTCCAATATGCAGGAATTAGCCCAGCAGCTTAGTAATTTAGCAAAGCTTGCATTATATCAGGAACTCGAGACTTATCCAAAGCCAGGATTGGTTAGCCATATCGATAATGGTAGCCATACTGATATGGATCATGCTATATTTCTCAGAAGTATTAATGCTTTGGGTGGCTATTTTCATGAATTGGTGATGGCTGGAATAAATAATGTCAGCTTTGATAAATTAAAATTGCTGGCAATTGCAGCTGAAACTAGAATGCTTAAAGTAACAAATGGTATTAATACTCATCGTGGTGCAATTTTTGTTTTTGGGTTATTGATCCCTGGACTTAGCTATTTGATTTCAAGAGGGTTAGATTCTGAAACTCTTTCGGCTACAATCATTAAAAATTACTCTTCTGACCTTTTAATCCATAAACCAAATCCAGCTAGTCACGGTAGCAAAATCCGTGAGCAATATCAGCTTGAAGGTATTATTGATTCAGCATGTAAAGGATTCCCACTTATTTTTGCAGCACTTAAAGAGCTATCTTCATATAAGGAGTGTTATACCAATGAAACATATATCCGTCTAAAACTATTTTTTTATATCATGCAGCATCTGGATGATACTAATCTAGTCTATCGTGGCGGGATTGATGCCTTAAAATATGCTAAAATTGAAGCAGCACAATTATCTAAAATTGAGTGTAATAAAATGCAGTATGATGCTGCTCTATCTTTACATCATGATTTTATCAGTAAGAATTTAAGTCCGGGTGGTAGCGCCGATGTATTTGCTGCCGTAGTTTTTCTTGATATGGTTAGACAGATATGGGGTTAGCTATTATTTTTAGTGGGCAAGGTAATCAGCATAAGCAGATGTTTGCTAGATTTCAGAGCGAATTAGATCTATCGCTAATTAAGACTGTGGAAAAAAATATCTCGTGTCAATTATTACCTGAAATTACACTTGACGATAACGATTTTTTCTCAAATCAATATGCCCAGCCGATAATCTCCAGCTATGAATACATCCTCTGGCAGACAATATGCGATAAATTACCAGAACCAGTTGCTGTTGCAGGCTATAGCTTAGGCGAAATAACTGCCATAGCTGCCGCAATTAATCTAGAATTAAATGAGTTATTAAATCTTACTAAGACTAGGGCAAGTTTCATGGCGACTTCAAAGCCAAGTGGACTAATGGCAGTTAGCGGAATACGATCTAATGAAATTGATCTTATATTAGCAAAGCATAATTGTTATTTGGCGATAAAAACATCTGAGCAGAGTTTTATTATCGGTGGTTATAGTGAAGGTTTATTGCAGTTAGAAGCGGAACTAAAATCGTTACCCGGAATGCTAAGCATACACTCTTTAAAAGTTAGTGTTGCCGCACATACTCCACTATTAACTGATAAAGTGGCTCCATTTGCTTCCATATTTAATAATTATTCGCATAAATTACTTAATTTAAGAGTGGTATCAGGTACTAACGCTGCGGTACAATATAGTACTAGTGCTGCGATTAATGCTGCATGTAGCCAGCTGGCTCAAACAATAAATTTTGATCGGGTAGTTAATGTTCTTGTTGAATTAGGCGCAACAACAATACTTGAAATAGGACCAGGCAAGGCAATCCAGAATATTGTGCATAAGCTTAACCCACGGATAAAAATTAGGTCTATCGAAGACTTTAGATCATTAAGCGAAGTGGTGGAATGGGTCTCCAAAATGGAGGAAACGAATAGTTATTGATAGTTTTTGAAGGAATTATGATAGTGAAGGTGAAATTATTAACATCTCTATGTATTGGGACATTAATTACTGGGAGCGCGCTAGCCTGCACAACCATTCTTGTTGGTAATAATGCAACCACTGATGGCTCAATTATAGTAGCTCGTAATGATGATACTAGTAATGCTTTAAAAACTTTTGCAATTATGAATCATCCTCAAACTATTAATTCGAGTGGTAAACTTTATCGTTCGAATGCAAATAATTTTACTTATCCATTACCCGCAATTTCACTTGCCTATACTGCGTTACCTCGCTCATTTAGTAAAAGTAAGCCAAACTTCTCCATGGAGGAAGTTGGTATAAATGAATCTGGGGTTGCTATTTCGGCAACAGAAACTATTTTTAACTCTGCTAATGCCCTAAAAATAGATCCATATCTGGAAGAAAGTGGTATTAATGAGGATTCTATTCCTAGTATAATTCTGCAGTCTGCACATAGTGCTCGTGAAGGTATTATGCTTTTAGGTTCGATTATTGAAAAACAGGGGGCTGCAGAAGGTTTTGGAGTAGCAATTAGTGATAAGACTGACGGCACTTGGTATCTGGAAACAGCTAGTGGACACCGCTGGGTAGCATGGCGCTTACCAAATGATAGTTTTTTTGTTTCAGCCAATCAGGGGCGAACTCAGAAAGTAAATCTACGTGATGCGAATAATTTTATGGGGTCTGGTGATCTAATTAAGTTTGCGGTTGATAATGATTTGTATTCGCCCAAATCGCGTGGTTTTTGGGGCTGGCTAACTGGCTCGAGTGAAGTAAATCCAGAAGAGAGTTTTAATTTCTTTAAAGTATATGTAGAAAATGGTGAGCACGATAAAACCTATAATTATCCACGGATCGAATCATTAGAACAACTTTATACTGGAGCTAGTTATACAGTAGGCGATGGCTTATTTCCAGTCTGGGAAACTCCAACCAAAAAGCTTAGTGTTGCTGATGTCGCAGCTGGTTTGAGGTTACATTATCAGGGCACCGAATACGATCCATATACTACACAAAATCCTAAAGCACCGTATCGTCCAGCTTCCGTAATGCGTGCAATATTTTCGCACATTACCCAAATTCGCCCTAATTTGCCAGATGATATCGGTTACGTTGAGTATGTTGCAGTTGGAATGCCTGATTTATCAATCTATATTCCTTTCTATCGTGGGCTACCGGAGATCCCACCATCGTATCAAACGGCGGTAGATGGAGCACCTGATAATACTTCTGAATACTGGAAATATCGTAAGCTTCAAGCCCTAGTTATGCAAAATTATCCAAAATATGCTCCGATGGTTCATGAACAGTTTAACCAATTTGAAAGTGAAATGTTTGTCAAACAGGCTGCAGTGGAAGAAACCTATCTGAAACTATACGAAATGGATCCCAAACAGGCAGATAAACTTTTACAGCAGTTTACAGAGATATTGATTTCGCAGGCAGATGTTTTGGTGAGTAATTTAACTAAAAAAATTGCTAATGATCTGAAAATGAATAATCTGAGTAATGCGGATTATGCAAAATTGATTGATAAAACCGAAAAAGAGTATCACTACGGTGGTGCATAATATGCTGATTGCAATATTTTGTAACATCAATATTCATTATTTATATCAATATATTGAGTCTTATTGTAGTGCGTCGCAATAATATAGTTTGAGTTACTTTGATACAATCCCATTCTAGATTAAATAATTAATTATAGTATTTTGAATTTTATTTTAGAATGGGGAATTTTATGGGTTATCAGATTGATCCAAATAAACAACCAAACCTATTTTCGGCAATTGCGATCGGGGTTGGTTCAATTATTGGTAGTGGCTGGCTTTTTGCTAGCTATTATGCTGCTAAATACGCTGGTCCAATTTCAATCCTATCTTGGATTATTGGTGCTACCTTATCATTGATGCTGGCTTTACTTCTTGCCGAAGTTGCAACCATGTATCAGGAGACTGGGCTTTTCTCCCGCTTACTAACTATTACCCATAATCGGGATTATGGCTTTATTGTTGCTTCTTCAAACTGGTTTTCCATGGTATCCTCGATTCCTTCCGAGGCAATGGCAACTGTTCAGTATCTGGCAACTGCCTTTCCTGCGGTAGATAGGATCATGTTTGTTAACGGTAATCTGACCTTTCCTGGGATATTGATGGTCTATGCGATAATTGGAATCTATGGGCTACTTAATTATTGGGGAATCAAAACCCTTACTAAAGCCAATAATGCAATTACAACCATTAAAATGATTGTTCCAGCTGCGGTTGGATTATTATTTATTTTTGCAGCTTTTCATCCCCAAAACTTTACCGCATATAAAGATTCAATTGCACCATATGGAATTGGTAACGCTTTTACGGCAGTAGTAACCTGTGGTATTTTTTATGCTTTCTATGGTTTTAGCATGATTACCGTTTTTGCTAAGGAATTGAAAAACCCTAGTCGGAATATCCCGTTGGCTTTGGCTGGTTCGGTAATTGTTTGTCTAATCATCTATTTAATTTTGCAAGTTTCATTCCTTGGCGCAATGGATACTGCTACAATTGCAGCTAATGGCTGGCATTCGCTTAATTTTCATTCACCACTAGCTGATCTTGCGGTAATTCTTGGAATTAACTGGCTAGCACTTGTATTATATGTAGATGCTGCAATTAGTCCTTCTGGTACTGGAATTTTATATATGGGTTCAGGTGCTCGTATGTTAAATGCGATGGCAGAAGATCATCAGATGCCAGGCATATTTGCCAAAATGAATCCAAAATTCTTTATCTCTAGAACTTCGCTAATTTTTACCATGATTTTATGTGGTGTTTTAGTGATATTTTTTGATAACTGGCAAAAAATAATGATTGTTGTAACAGTATTTCAGTTAATTTCATGTCTTGCTGTTCCATTAGCATTTAGCGCATTACGGAAAAATCAGCCAGAAAAGAGCCGTGCATTTAAAATGCCTTTTGGCAAATCAGTTAGTTTATTTGCCTATCTGATTGTGAGCTACCTGCTGGTACAATGCGGTACAACCGCAATGCTACTATCTCTGGTAATGCATCTGGTATTTTTTATTGTCTATTGTATGGCTTATTATCGCTTAAACCCGCAAAAAACTATGCTGGCATTTCGCTCGTCATGGTCTTTATTTGCCTATTTGGCAATAATGTCGATTTTTGCCAAGCTTCAAGATATGGATAAATTGCATACGCTATTGCCAATGTTAGCTTTTTTTGCTTTTGCTATCATATTCTATCGTTTATTGTTAAATCAAAAATCCTATACATAAAACTAGCTGAATTTCTAAAAATGCCACCATATAATTGGTGGCATTTTTAATGTTCGATAGGGTTAGCTATAATGGTAAAATGATGTATTAGGTTTTATTTTTGCATGGTTTGAGATTATGAGAGGAAAGTTACGTTTATTTTTTGCCTGTAGCATTGATGGATATATAGCAAAACGTAATGGTGATGTTGAATGGTTGGGGCAATTTAGTTTACCCGGTGAGAATTATGGTTATGATGAATTTCTTTCCGATATTGATGTTATTCTCTTGGGGCGAAAATCGTATGAGAAAGTACTTACCTTTCCCGAATTTCCATATAACAAACCCTGCTATGTTATAACGTTACAAAAGAATTTACCTTCAGATAGTAGAGTTATTTTTACAAGTGAACTAACAAAAACAGTAATTGAAATTCTGGCAGAAGGTAAAAATATCTATGCTGACGGTGGAGCGGTATTAATTTCAGAGTTAATTAAGCAAAATCTTGTAGATGAAATGACAATTACTACACTACCTATTATTCTTGGTAATGGGATTCGCTGTTTTAAGATGGGAATTGGGGAAAGTATTTACTCGCTTCAAAAAATAGAGCATTTTCCAAGTGGTCTTATTCAGGTAAAATATATAAAAAATTTTAAGGAAAACTAATATGTCGGTACTGGTTGATGCAGCAATTTCCCGCAGTGAACTAAAAGGTTCAAACTTTGAAATGACCTATGGTGGTGCTACTAGTTTTATGCGTAGAAACTATAGTAAATCTTTAGTTGGTGTTGATGTAGCGGTTAGTGGAGTTCCTTTTGATTTGGCGGTTACTTATCGTAGCGGTGCTAGATTAGGGCCACGAGCGATTCGCGCAGCATCAGTGCAATTGGCAGAACTCTTACCTTATCCTTGGGGTTTTGACCCGTTTGAGCGTTTAGCTGTTATTGACTATGGTGATTGTTTTCTTGATCCACATAACCCATTGACAGTACGTGATAGCATTAAAGATCATATTGAAAATATGCTTGAATATGATGTATTTCCATTAACTTTTGGTGGCGATCATTATATTACCTATCCAATTTTACTAGCGATGGCAGAAAAATACGGGAAAGGTTTATCCATAATCCATTTTGATGCGCATTGCGATACTTGGGCTGATGATGAGGAATATTCACTTAATCATGGTACCATGTTTTATAAAGCGATAAAAAATGGCATCATTGATCCGGCAAAATCGGTACAGATTGGTATTCGCACTTGGAATGAGGATTTTATGGGAACTAATATTCTTGATGCAGAATATGTACATAATAATGGCTGGCAAAAAGTGGTCGAGAGAGTAAAAGAAATTGTTGGCAATAACCTGACTTATCTTACCTTTGATATTGATTGTCTTGATCCAGCATATGCACCTGGTACAGGTACTCCTGTACCAGGTGGGCTAAATAGTGCGCAGGCATTGGCGATTTTACGTAATTTACAGGGAATTAATCTGATTGGTGCTGATGTTGTAGAGGTTGCACCAAGTTATGATCATGCTGAAATAACTGCATTAGCAGGCGCACACGTTGCTTGCGACATAATTTGCCTACTTGCTAGTAGCAAAAAATAAGCATGACAGATAATTTGGGTAGCAAAACCAAGCTTGGATTAAAAGCAGTGGTTTTTATGATTATGACCTCCTGCCTTGGGATCCGCTGGATTACTGTTGCAGGAGGCTTGGGGCCTTCTGCTATTTTCTTTTGGATTATTGCTGCGCTATTCTTTTTTGTGCCATTAGCATTAATAGTAATTGAACTCTCTTTAAACTATAAGGATAATGGTGGTGTCTATCTCTGGGTAAAAGAGGGGATAGGTAATAAGTCTGGATTTTACACGGCTTGGTTTTACTGGATTAATAATGTATTTTATTATCCCGGATTACTCACTTTTATTGCGGTTAATCTAGCTTATCTTATAGGTGATCACTCACTTGCAACCAACCCTCATTTTGTAGTGGTGGTGGTAATTATTTTCTTTTGGGGTGCGGTATTTTTTAATATTGCTGGGATACATCTAATTGCTAAGATAACTACCTTGTCTGGTTTAATGAATTTTCGGTTAGGATTATTTGTAATAATTGCTGGGGTGTATTATATTCTTTATCACGGTGATAGCGTTACTCATTACCACTGGAAAGCTTTCTTGCCACAAAAAGATTTGTTTCATAGTCTCTCAAGTGTTACTATGTTAATGTTGGCTCTTGCTGGGGTTGAGATGATTCCAACTATGAGTCGCTCAATTGATAATCCCGACAAAAATCTTATTAAAGCAATAATAATTGGCGGGGCATTACTGGTATCTTTATATATTATTGGAACAATTACTATAAATTTTATCATGACTCCAAAAGAACTCAGTAAAACTAGTGGTTTGGTCGAGTCTTTATATGCTATTGTAGCAAAACTTCATTGGCCTGAGTGGATGGCAAAATTTATTATTATCTCTTTGGTTATCGTTGAATTTGGTGGGCTTAATATCTGGCTTATTACATCAAGTATCATGTTTTTTCAATGTGCAGAGAAGGGGATTCTTCCGGTCTGGTTACAAAAGGTAAATGTGAATTATGTCCCGGCAAATGCATTAATTGCTCAGGGGGTATTGGTCACGGTCATAGTCCTACTAACTCAATTTATGCCTAGTGTAAATGCGATGTACACTGTACTAGTATTAATGTCAACAATTATTTATTTTTTGCCCTTTCTTTTTCTTTCGGTTGCCTATATTCGGATAAGAAAAAAACGCTATCTTGAACGGCAGATTTTGTCGGATAATATGGCAAAACTTATGGCGATATTAACTTTTGTTTCTATTTTAACTGCAATGTGTCTTGCGGTAATCCCAACAGAAGATCTTACTACTAAATTTCAAGTTTTTATCTATGAGCTTGAATTAATCGGTGGTCCAATTATATTTGTTATTATGGCAATTTTGCTCTATAAACGTAAAGAACGTAATTTAATAAGGCAGAAAGTATTGTGAGTAATACTACAAAAAAAATAGGTGTTTTTTCAGTTGTTTTATTAATGATTGCCTCCTGTCTAGGGATTCGTTGGATACCCGTAGCTGGTGCAATTGGTACACCAGCACTTCTATTTTGGGCTCTTGGTGTATTACTCTTTTTTATACCCTTATCTTTAATGATTATTGAATTATCACTTAATTATGATAAAGATGGTGGGGTATATTTATGGGTAAAAGAGGGGCTTGGTTCTTTTAGCGGATTTTTTAGTGCCTGGTTTTACTGGACAAATAATCTTTTTTATTATCCGGGGCTTCTGACGTTTATGGCAGCAAACCTTGCTTACTTTATTGGCAATAAGGATCTTGCAGCTAACCATCATTTTATCGTTATGGTGGTAATTATTGGTTTCTGGTTTGCCATTATTTTAAATATATTTGGTATGCAAAAGATAGCTAAAGTAGCTGGATTGGCGGGTATATTAAATATTGGCTTGGTTATTTTCATTATTGTTGCCGGAGTTAGTTATATTATGTTATATCATAATCCTGCCACTCCTTTTGAAATAGCCAACCTAGTTCCAAAAGACAGTGCCTTTGATAATCTATCTAATTTGGCACTTTTGATGTTTGCTCTTGGTGGGCTTGAATTAATCCCAACTTTAGCGCAATCAATCGATAAACCTGAGCGTAGTTTACCAATCGGTGTCTTGTCTAGTGGCATTGTTCTGATTATCCTTTATATGGCAGGTACGCTTGCGATTAATTTTATTTTAACCCCGCATGAGTTATCAAATACTACAGGCTTAGTTGATGCATTTTATGCTGTTACTAATAAATTACATATTGCTGAAATAGTAAAGATTTTGATTGCCGCAATTGTCATAGTTGAGTTTGGTGCAATAATTCTATGGTTGATTGCGCCAACTGTTATGTTTTTTGAGTGTAGCGAGCCAGGTATTTTACCAAAATGGCTGCAACAGTTAAATAAGAATCAAGTACCAGCAAATGCTCTTATCTTTCAGGGCATAATTGTAACTTTGATAATATTACTAACCCAATATCTCCCGACTGTAAATTCAATGTATCTAGTACTGGTATTAATGGCGGCTATAATCTATTTCTTGCCATATCTCTTTTTGGCTATTGCCTATTTTCGATTAAGAAGCCAGAAAAAGCTTAAGAAAACCATACTTAATGATTTTTTTAGTAAATTAATCGCTATTATTGCTTTTGTTGCGGTATTATTCGGGATTGGTTTAACCTTCGTGCCAACTAGTGATCTTAAAACGGCACATGATATCCTTATCTATGAATTAGAATTAATCGGGGGGCCGGCAATTTTTATAATCGTCGGAATTATAATTTATGCTCGTAGAGCAGCTTAGTTAAAAAGGACAGCTGAATGGCACAAATTAAAGAACAGGCATGGAATTACAAAAAAACAAAAGAATTTTATTGTGTAAATGGTTGGGCAAATGGTTATTTTGATGTCGATAAAAGTGGCTTCTTAACCGTCAAACGTGGTAAATATGTTAAGGATGTACCGTTATCGCTGGTTGATATTGTTGAATTTGCCAAGAAAAAGCATAACCTTGAAACTCCGCTGGTGCTTAGATTCACTGATATTGTAATGGATAGAGTTGAGCGCATTACTAAAGCCTTTAATACGGTTAGAAAAGAACTTAATTATAAACCTGAATATACACTGATTTACCCAATTAAGGTGAATCAAAATCGTGCTGTAGTTGAAAGCGTGGTATTAGCAAAAGCCAATAACGGACTTGAAGCTGGAAGTAAAGCAGAGCTTCTGGCGGTACTATCAATGGTTAAAAATAATAAAACGCCAATTATCTGTAATGGCTATAAAGATAAAGATTATATTCGTACCGCCTTAATTGCGCGTAAGATTGGACGAAACATTACTATTGTTATTGAAAAAATGCAAGAAGCACATCACGCAATTGAATTATCAAAAGAGTTAGGGGTTAAGCCCTTACTTGGTGTACGTTGCCGGTTAGCATTAACTTTGGCTGGTAAGTGGGCACATTCTGGTGGCGAAAAATCTAAATTCGGGCTTAGTACAACCCAGATTCTTGAATTGTTGAAGTTATTGCGCACTAACGAAATGCTTGAGTGTTTGCACCTAATCCATTGTCACCAGGGGTCGCAAATTGCTAATGTTAAGGATATTGAACACTATATCAATGAATTAGCACATGTTTATGTTGGTTTATGTAAGCTTGGTGTTGATCTTAAAGTCATTGATGTTGGTGGTGGTTTAGCCGTTGATTATGAAGGAAGTCGTAGCCGTAGCTTTAATTCAACTAATTATAGTCTTGGTGATTATGCTTTTACTATGCTATCAAAAATTAAGGAGCTTGCCGATAAAAATGATGTTCCTATTCCGCAGGTCTACTCTGAATCTGGACGCGCAACTACTGCACACCATGCTGTTTTTGTAACCAATGTTGTTGAAGTTGAAAGCGTTGTCGGTGAAGAAGTTCCTGATATTGGTAAAACTAATGATGAAGACTTGGTTGAACTCGATAATATGCTCGATTCTTTTGATAAATTGCCAATAAATGAAATTTATTCATCGAGTATCCTTGCCATTGAAAGTATGCATAACCGTTTTGCCGAAGGTAATCTAACTTTAGAAAAACGTGCCATGGCAGAGCAGCTATTTTCACATATTAAACTTGAAATTGTAAAACGGCTTAATCCATTATTCCGTTCACACCGTGAACTTTATGATATTTTGGATGAAGATTTGGCTAAAAAGATTATTGCTAATTTCTCGTTATTTCAGTCGATGCCAGATAGTTGGGCGATTTCGCAGTTATTCCCGGTAATGCCAATTTCACATTTGAATGAAGAGCCAGTAATGCGTTCAATGATAGAAGATATTACTTGCGATTCAGATGGGAAAATAAATAACTATATGGATTTTCAGGGGAATGAACCATCGTTAAAAATGCCGCGTTTTGATCCTAATAATCCATACATGATTGGAATATTTTTAGTTGGTGCCTATCAGGAAATTATGGGTAATATGCATAATCTATTTGGGAAGGTTACCACGCTGGATATTTCACTTGATGGCAAGGGTGGCTTTACTATTGATGAAATCCATGATGCTTTTGCGAATAAAGACTCATTGGAGCATGTTGGTTATGATGTGAAGGAAATGCAGGATTTATTTAAATCGGCAATTTCTGGGCTAAAAATATCTAAAGCAGAGCAGAATGAATTATTTAGCCAGATTAAGCAGGTATTTAATTCTCATACTTATTTAGTCTAATTATTTAAGGTAATGTAGATGGAAAGCAGGTATTTAAATCGGGATTTAACCGAAGCAGGTGAAGCAACACGTTCAATTCATGGTGGAACCAGCCCAGATTTGGTTACTGGAGCAATTTTACCGCCAATTTATCAGACGGCAACCTATGCTCAAGAAGGAGTTGGTATAAATAAAGGGCATACCTATTCGCGTTCATCAAATCCAACTGTCAAATCTTTAGAGCTAAGGTTAGCTGCAATTGAAGGGGCTAACTCCTTTGCTACCTGCTTTGCTACCGGAATGGCGGCAATGAGTACATTACTTATGACATTAATGAAAAAGGATGAGCATTTAATTTGTTCCGATGTGCTTTTTGGTGGCAGTGTCCGACTAATTGACAGTATTCTTTCTAAATATGGGATTACTGCTAGCTATGTTGATGCCGCAGATCCTAAGAATGTAGCCAAGGCTATCAAGTCCAATACTAAACTGATTTTTCTTGAAACTCCAGCTAATCCGACTCTTAAATTAAATGATATTGAAGCGATTAGTAAAATAGCTAAAGAAAATAACCTTCCACTTGTCGTAGATAATACATTTATGTCTTCGCTACAAAAACCATTTGATCTAGGCGCTGATATTATTTTATATTCGACTACTAAATATATTGATGGTCATAATTCAACAGTTGGTGGGGCATTATTGACTACTAATCAGCAACTAGCGACAGATTTTGAATATACACGCAAAAATTTGGGCAATATTCAGGCACCATTTGAAGCGTGGCTGATCTTACAGGGCTTAAAAACATTAGGGATAAGGATAAAACAGCATTCAGATAATGCCTTGCAGGTGGCAAAATATTTAAAAAATCATCCTAAGGTTAGCTCAGTGATTTATCCAGGACTTGATGATTTCCCACAGCTTGAATTAGCAAAAAAACAGCATCCCTTTGGTTATCACGGAGGTATGCTAGTTTTTGAAATGGTTGAGGGCTATGATAAGGCAATTTCGGTGATGAATAAAGTAAAACTTTGTGCCTTAGCTGAAAGCCTTGGTTCAACTGAGAGCCTGATAACTCATCCGGCATCAATGACGCATGCGGCAATGACACGTGAAGCACGTGAGGTAATTGGACTAAGCGAAGGAATGATTAGGCTTTCGGTTGGACTTGAAGATGTAGCAGATATTATCAAAGATCTCGAGCAAGCAATGAGCTAACTGCTCTAGGATAAATCGACAAGGTCAAAATAAAATATTATCAAGGAGATAGCAGCTAGTGATAGATAATAGCAATCAGGAAATGCATGATTTATTTGAACAGCGGAATATCTATTTAAATCCACCAGCTGACGTAGATGATCAAATCAAAATTTTGCGTGCGCGTGGTATGGTTATTGATGATTATCCATATGCCAAGGATTTTCTTGAGGAAGTTTATTTTCATCGTTTTCTAAGTTATTCTGTTCCTTTTTTTGCCGATACTACTTCACGGCTTTATAAAGTAAATACCAATTTTAAAGATGTTGTTAAGATTTATGAGTTTGATAGTAGATTAAGGAATTTACTTCTTGAAGCTATTGAAAAAATAGAGATTTCGGTAAGGACTCAATTTATTAATCTTAGTTGGAAGTATGGTCCGCACTTTTATATGAAGCATAAGTTATTTCGTGATCATCGATTATTAAATGATAGTATCGAAAAACTACAGTACCAGATTAAAGCCAGTCATGATTTACTGGTTAGCGAATATTACCATCGCTATAATGACCCAGAAATGCCGCCAGTCTGGATTGCAATTGAACTAACTTCAATCGGACAACTAAGCAAATGGTTTATGAATTTGAAGAGTCAGGAAGATAAAGCAGCAGTTGCTAAACGTTACCGTATTCATTACAGCGTATTACAAGCTGTT
Organism: Aquella oligotrophica; assembly: GCF_002892535.1. Classification (NCBI taxonomy): domain Bacteria; kingdom Pseudomonadati; phylum Pseudomonadota; class Betaproteobacteria; order Neisseriales; family Neisseriaceae; genus Aquella; species Aquella oligotrophica. The sequence goes on from NZ_CP024847.1 coordinate 1,483,619, forward strand.
TTAGATAATCTTACATTAATTCGCAATTATGCCGCACATCATAATCGGATCTGGAACCGAAATTTCAGCTTTGAATGTATAGTTGATGATGAACATCGGGCAATAAGTCAGGCATTGTGTGAGGGGAGCAGAATTTATACCGTATTGGTGCTGATTCTTTATGTTTTGAAGGTTCTTGGATTTCATGAACCATTTTATAAAAAATTGACTGGCTTAATCGAAATCTATAATATAAATGTAGATGCAATGGGATTCCCGGTTAATTGGAAAAGTTTATTTCAGGAAGTCATGAGTGGCAAATAAGCGTGCCATACTTTTGATGGGACCAACCGCAGCGGGTAAAACAGCTATCGCGCTTGGTCTAGCAAATCATTTGCCAATAGAAATTATCAGTGTTGATTCTGCTTTGATTTATCGTGGGCTCGATATTGGTAGTGCAAAACCATCTAGAGCAGAATTATTACAAGTACCACACCATTTAATTGATATTTTATCGCCACTTGAAAACTACTCAGTCGCTGACTTTTTAAAAGATTGTAATCAATGTATTAGTGATATATGTGAACGAGGGAAACTACCAGTACTAACTGGCGGCACCATGATGTATTTCAATGCCTTAATTAATGGGATTTCTGAACTTCCAGAGGCAAATCCCGAAATCCGTCAGCAACTCGAGATTGATTTTGATAAAAATGGAAATCTTTCAATGCATCAGAGACTAATGGCGCTAGACCCAGTCTCGGCAGCTAAAATTAACCCAAATGATAGACAGAGAATTGAACGTGCGCTTGAGGTTTATTATATTTGTGGTAAACCGATGTCTATAATGCAGAAAGAAAAATGGATTCCCGGACTACCGGATTGTGAGTATTTATCATTAGGTATCATGCCTACCAATCGAGAGCTTTTACATCAAAGGATAAATCAGCGCTTTGATTCAATGCTTGAAATGGGGATTATTGATGAAGTTGCTAATTTACGCTTACAATATCCTGAATTGACGGATAAGCATAATTCAATGCGTATGGTTGGTTATTCTCAGGTGTGGAGCTATCTTGAAGGTATCATTGATTATGAGGGGCTTAGGATGGAAGGGATGGCAGCAACACGGCAATTGGCAAAACGCCAGCTTACTTGGCTACGCAGTCTTCCACTTCAAGTTATTGATGATCCCCAACTAAATCAGAGCATACTACTACAAAAAACTCTAGATTTAATCAGTAGTTGGATTTATTAAGCTAGGATAGAGATCTATTTTTTACAAATTAATTTGCTTGATAAATAAGTTGATTTTCCTATAGCTTGTGTTATAATTATCACTTAAACACTATATATAGTGTTTTGTGGGTTAAGAAAGAAGAATGATGGTTTTTGGTTTTTTTAAGAAAAAAAAGAAAGAAGAACAGCAGGTAGTTGTTCAAGATAATCAGCAACAAGATAATATAGACATAGTTGAAGTAGCTAATGAAGAAGTTGTTGAAATTAGTCAAGATATATCTGTTGAACCAGTTGAGTTAGTCAAATCAGATGAAATCACTGAGCTAAAACCAATAGATTTTATCGAGCAACATGAGCCAGCTTCATTAGAAACTTCAGAAGTAGTTAGTAGTAATACTATAGAAGTATCAAATGAAGAAACCCCTTCGCTTAAGACTAACTCTGAAACTAGTGATGAGTTAACTCGTGGCTTTGAAGCAACTTATATGGCAGATGCAAATATTCGTGAGATTGCTAATGTAAGTGATGAAGTAAAGCAGGAAGTTGAAGAAATTCAGGAAGAGCAAGTGCACCTGAAAAAACTTTCTTGGACACAAAGATTAAAACTAGGACTTAGTAAAACCCGTGATGTGCTTGGTAAGAAACTACTAGGGGTTTTTGGTGGCGGTAAAATTGATGAAGATCTATACGAAGAGCTTGAGTCAGTTTTATTAACTTCTGACGTTGGTGTCGCAGCAACCATGCACTTACTTGAGAATGTTCGCGATAAGGTGAGCCTTCGTGGACTTAAAGATGGAGCTGAACTTAAAACTGCATTAACCGACTCATTAGTAGAATTAATCAAGCCGCTTGAAGTTCCACTTGATACCAGTAATCATCAGCCATTTGTGATCATGATGGTTGGTGTTAATGGAGCTGGAAAAACAACCTCCATTGGTAAATTAGCCAAATATTTCCAGCAGCAAGGTAAAAGCGTTATGCTAGCAGCGGGTGATACTTTCCGTGCAGCAGCTAAAGAGCAACTGATGGAGTGGGGTAAACGTAATAATGTAACGGTTATTGCTCAGCAATCTGGTGATTCGGCTGCTGTTTGTTACGATGCAATCCAGTCCGCGATTGCTCGTAAAATTGATATTGTCCTAGCTGATACTGCAGGTAGGTTGCCAACCCAATTAAATCTTATGGAAGAAATTAAAAAGGTTAAACGGGTTATTGATAAGGCATTACCGGGTGCTCCGCATGAAGTAATGTTAGTTTTGGATGCAACAATTGGGCAGAATGCGATCAATCAGGTGAAAGCTTTCGATGATGCACTTGGACTTACTGGTTTGGTATTAACTAAGCTTGATGGAACTGCCAAGGGTGGGGTGATTTGTGCTATTGTCAAAGAGCGTCCAGTAGCATTACGTTTTATTGGTGTTGGTGAAAGTATAGACGATTTACGTCCGTTTACGGCAAAAGAGTATGTTGAGGCTTTACTCGACTAAAATGAATTATTATTCTATAAGTATATTTTTTGAGGTTACCTAAATGACACAAGATTCTATGGCTTCACAAAGCAGTAATCGCGTTAATGTTGTTGATAAGCGGATTATCAATGGACAGACCGATGTAAATCAATTAGTTCCATTTAAATATAAATGGGCATGGGAAAAATATCTGGCAACTTGTGCGAATCACTGGATGCCGCAAGAAATTAACATGCAACGCGATATTGAACTATGGAAAAATCCAAATGGCTTGACCGCAGATGAAAGACAGATTGTTAAGCGTAATCTTGGCTTTTTCGTAACAGCGGATAGTCTTGCTGCTAATAATATTGTGCTTGGTACTTATCGGCAAATTACTGCGCCAGAATGCCGTCAATTTTTGTTACGCCAAGCATTTGAAGAGGCAATACATACCCATGCTTATCAATACATAGTTGAGAGCCTTGGACTTAATGAGGGTGAAATATTTAATGCTTACCATGAAGTTTCTTCGATTAAAGCAAAAGATGAGTTTTTGATTCCTTTTATTGACACATTAACTGATCCTGAATTTAAAACTGGAACACTTGAAAATGATCAAAAATTACTGAAATCTCTAATCGTATTTGCCTGCATTATGGAAGGAATCTTCTTTTATGTTGGGTTTGTACAGATATTGGCTTTGGGGCGTCAGAATAAAATGACTGGTGCAGCTGAGCAATATCAGTATATTTTACGTGATGAGTCTATGCATTGTAATTTTGGGATTGATTTGATTAATACGATTAAACTTGAAAATCCTGAATTATGGACAGAATCATTTAAACAAGAGTTAGTTGAGTTATTCAGTAAAGGCGTTGATCTTGAGTATGCTTACGCTGAAGATACCATGCCACGCGGTGTTCTTGGGCTTAATGCCAGCATGTTTAAAGAGTACTTACGCTTTATCTGTAATCGTAGGATGACTCAGATTGGCTTATCTGAGTTATTTCCGGGAGCTACGAATCCATTCCCATGGATGAGTGAAATGATAGATCTGAAGAAAGAGAAAAACTTCTTTGAAACGCGTGTAACTGAGTACCAAACTGGTGGTGCACTAGATTGGGATTAAGGTCTTATAAGTATGGCAGTTTAAATAAGTTGCCATACTTTACGTACTATCTCGTCATACATTTTCTGGTAATCAGACGATCATTTTATATAATATCAAACTGCTCCGTTGTAAAAACAGAGTTATTTAGCATTGTTTTTGGAATTATTGAGCCATAACCAAGTTTTGCCAGCTTCTCATGAAGTCTTACCCGGCTAGTTACGTTAAATTTTAAATAAAGTTGATTGCTAAAGATACTGTCTATTGTACTTTTAGTAATCGTTTTGTTATAGATTTTACCAATATTTTCAGCAATTTCAAGACTCGAACAGTTTGCCATAAAAAAGAAAATAACTTCTTTTTCCCGCCGGCTTAATTCTATCTTGAGATTATCTTCGATAAAGTCTTTGTTAAAGTTGGCAGCGATTTGCTCATGAATGTCAAAATATGGATATTCTATTCCATAATAAATTAAGCCAAAGACTTCCTGAGTTGATGGATCAATTAATGGAGTTTTGGTAAATAAAAATGGTACAAGGAGTTGTTCATTACTACAAAATATTACGAAGGTTTTTGCTATTTTAGTGGCAAAAACTTGTTGGTCATCTTCAATTGAAGATAGTAAGCTGTAGTTTGGCCAAATTGAAACCAAACCAGATACGTCTTTTTCTACCTTAAAGAGATAGCGACAATATTCAGATAAATAGATATGCTCAGAATTAAGGTTTTTAATTCCAATTGCCATGTCTTTGCTAAACCCAGACATCAATTTAATCGAGTTTACCAGATTTTTTATGTGAATATTATCGCAATTATTCATGGTTAACTTATTTACCTTTTCGAGCTAAACTGGATAAATAAAGTGCGCATATATGTCTGAAGTCCAGCATCCTGAACCGGTAAAACAATCGCTGATTCATCGGATTCATTAATATGTGCATGCCACCAGCCTGGAGGCGTAATAAATCCTACACCATTTCCCCAGTCAAAGCGTTGAGCGTTTTTTATCGTGCCATTTTCGTCCAGTTCTGGTCCCATAAGGGTATAAACTCCAGCTTTAGCGCTAAGGCTCAAATCTAGCGCAACTGAATTGTGCCGATGCGGTAATTGAGTTGAATTTGGTTCAATTACATTAAATAATGCCCATAAACTGGGGGTAATTGTTTTGGTTAACGGACAAGCCTCATTACCTAATAAGACCCCATTTCGATTGCGCATTTGGGCTTTTTCATCCTGATTAAACTGATTGGCAAAAGCTATAATTTTTTCAGCTGGAAATAAAGTCGGAGCAAAGATTTGTCGATGTGGACTAACTCCTAGGTAACTTAATATTGGCTCATCATTAACCCAATATAATACAGAATTTGCATTTGCGGTAAGTAAAATATCTTTCGCTCCACCAGGAATAGCAAAAACATCCCTTTCTTTCCAGCTTATTTCACCATCTGCAAATTTAGCAGTTCCAGAACCTGCAATCACCACAAATAAATGTGAGGTAGCATTTGCTGCACAATTAATACTCTCATTAGTTAATATGGTTATAAAGCTAGCTAAACAATTGGGCGTTGTTGCGCGATAATCGGTAACTAGCTCTTTGGAGAGATCAACCGAGGTAATTACTGTTTTTGTAAAACTAAAGTCAGGCAGCATTACATGAGGAACTATAGCAGGCATCCGCGGATTAGCCGCTGAGGTATATTCCAGATAGTGACCATTATCAAATTTTTTATTCATTTTATTTTACTCCAAGTGGGATTATTTAATTTCTGATTTTATATCGAAGATAATCAGTTATCAAATTAAGCATGATCATGTTAACCTGACAATATTATTTCATAAACCAGAAAAATATAAAATAGAATTTAAGTGCTATTCTCTTATTCCTATAGGGGCTTTCACCTATAAGTATCATACCAGATTCTAAAGATCTGTTATAATCAGCCTCTTTTTGAAAGGAAATTCTATGAATAAAGGTGAATTAATTGATGCTATTGCAGCTCAGGCTGATATTTCTAAAGTAAAAGCTGGCGAAGCATTAGATGCATTTATGGAAAGCATTACTGCTACTCTAAAAGCAGGAGATAAGGTTACATTAGTTGGTTTTGGCACTTTCAGTGTTGCGGAACGTGCGGCAAGAACTGGTCGTAATCCAAAAACTGGTGAAGAGCTTAAAATAGCCGCTAGTAAAGCTCCCAAGTTTTCTGCTGGTGCAACATTGAAGGAAGCGGTGGCTCCAGCTGCCAAGGATAAAAAAGCCAAATAATCTTTTTTATCATTTTATCAAGTATTGTTGCCTAAAAGGAATATACTTTTGCTAATTCCAGAATTGGCAACAATATTTGGTTTATCATAAAGATTTATTTTTGAAGGTATTTGGGATGAAGTTATTTATTATTCATGTAGGCTATTATGATTATGATATTGGTATGTACGAATTACATTCACAATTTTTAGTAGCTTCTGATACTGCCGCTGCTGCTAAGGCAAAAGTAATGGCAAAAGATGTATTTAAAGCTAAACAAATGCATATAGATGGTATTCAGGAAATCAATCAAGTTGAGGGATATTCTCTTAGTTTACAACCAAGCACCCAACATATAGAAAATAAAATTTATAATTATAGCGAAATTAAAGCATTGTAGCTAAAGAATGAGACATAACACAAGATTATGATGGTTGTGCTTGGCGATTATTATTGGAAGCAATAGTTGTATTACAAAATATTGGCTATCTGAATGCTAGCCGGTGATGTCGAAATTATCAACAAATAAATCAGTGCGCAGGCATTACCGAGTCAGAATTTATTCAGCAGGTACTGGGCGTATGTCAAAGTGGAGTATATGCCACAGTAAAAGGTTTCTGCTTATGATATACCCAAAAATAATTGCACCAATAATAAATTCACTATTATAACAATAATAGTGAAATCTTCATTAATTTTAGAATTTAAACTGTAGTTATTTGGATACAAATTTGAGGATATAAAATTGTTGCAATTTGGGTATGATGTGATATAATTATGCTGTGCATTAGACATAATGCAGATCCTTCTTGCTAAGGGTTAAGTAGATTATTAAAGTATTGGTCTTACTTTTATAATCCGATGTTAGTGTAAAAAATTTTACGAGTGGAGTTGTCTATTAACACTGACTCCACGTCGCAAAATTGTTCTCGTGTAGACTTGAACATTGATAATTCTACTACAAATTCTTTTTTTCCGTCAATCTAATTCAAACTTTTACTTTCATTTATCTTTTATTTCCGCATTGCAGAATGAATTAATAGCCATTACGTGCTAAACTTTGTACCCCTTATTAAAAACAAGGTTTTGCAATGCTTTCGACTATTTTATCGAATATGCTCACTTACTTTACTCGCTCTAGTAAGTCTATCCCTATAGATTCTGATGCTCGCCTTATCTTACTATGGCTTCGTGAGTATACTTATTGTGAAAATACCTATATTACATACCGAGTAATTGTCCTAAGATTTTATTTATGGATTAAATACAACAATCTTACTATCGAGTCGATTACCAGGTATCATTTGCTAAGCTATGCTGAGTTTATAAAGACACCTGATCCGTCTTGGTGTAATATACAAAGACACAAGTTTAGTCACCCTGGATGGAGACCATTTCAGAAAGCCCTTTCAAATAAATCCATCTATTCAAATCTTCTTGCCATCAAGCACATGTTTAGCTATTTATTTAACTCTGGAGAGCTTAGTACGAATTCATTTAGCTTTAGATTCAGATTACCAAAATACTCATATTACTCATTTATTAAACAAAGCAAATATTTAACTACAGATGAATTTAGTTTGATTATTGATTTTATTCAACAATTACCTGCTTCAAGTGATAAATTGCAGGATAGTAAGATAAGAGTTTTGTGGGTATTCAAGCTTCTATTTTATACTGGCTGCAGAAGAAATGAAATTGTAAATGCAACCATGAATGATATCAAATTAATCAATCACCGACTATGGCTTGAGGTAACTGGAAAAGGTAATAAAATGGGCTTAATTCCAGTTACTACTGAACTGGCAATAGCACTTGATGAGTATCGGGCTTATCATAATATTGTTCCTTTATATCAACGGATTAAAGATGAATCCCATATCCCTTTGATAATATTGCGTAAAAATGATAGACGATTCTCCCCTATTAGCTCTGGTCATCTTTGGTATATAATTAAATCCACGTGTTTATTACTTACTGAATCAATTAGTGATCCAGTATTAATTGACAAATTACGACGTTTATCTCCACATTGGTTAAGGCATTCTTTTGCAACTGCTCAAGTAGATGCAGGTATCGATTTAAGAGTTGTTAAAGAAAATATGAGACATTGTTATTTTGAAACAACTATGAGATATGTCCACATTGATGATGATATACGTCACCAGAAAACTAACTCCAATTTTGGTAAACAAAACTGTGGATAATTATTAGTCCTATCTTGGTTATGCTTATATTTCTATTTGGCTAGGCTCTCATTTTATCACAATTATAATAGTAAAATAAGGGTTAATCACATAGAAAATGCCAAAATCCCTAAATAAAACAGTATCACTAAGTTCCCCATACTATATACTTTTCATACTCTACAAAGTACAACACCCCGTTGGGTGTTGATAACTCCCCGGGTATCGGTGCTATTGCCCCGATATATTTAATGAATAATGGCCGCGGTGGCCATAATATATCGCAACAAGTAACCTGCGGTGCATTAAGTAAAAGGGGTGCGACGAGCTTACCCCTTTAAAACCCCATTAATACTAATTTATCAACGTTAAAACTGTTAATTGGCATATATGCTTAGATTTGTTCAGGATGGGTTACTAAGGCGCGAGAGCGGCGCCGGCTACGGAGATACTTTCCCGCGAATGATTGATTTCTTGTGATTTTAAGGGGTAACCATTATAGTGGTCATGTGACCACTACTTGGAAGTTATTCTACAATGATAATTTTGGGAGGAAGTTTGAGCTTTTTCTTGATAACTACTGCTGGTGTTTTCTGCTTTACGGGTTGTTCCACTGGCTTGGTTGGTTTCAACAGTTTCTTCTGTGATTTTACTTTACCTGGCTCCTCAAGTTTAATATAATCCTTTGGTATTTTTACAGTTAACTCTTTGATCAGATTGTACAGATTATATTCAGATTTAGCTGGCTCTAGTTTTTTGATGAGTTCTATTTTCATTTGATCAATACTCTGATACCATACCTCCGCTTTAATCTTCGCTGGACCTTCCCCTATTCGCTCCAGGATACTTCGCGTAATTTGGATCAGGAGATTGTACCTTGATGTACCTATTTTTTTATTTAACCTTTCCCTTGCCGTGTATTTTGAGACTCTGACCAAGTTCAGTAGATACACCATTATTCTTTTGTCGGGAATGGACGTGTATTTTAATGACCACCTATCTAGTTCATGTGGCAGCAATAAGAGCGGTTCTGTATTGTTTTTTTTCTTCATTATAGTTTCCCATTATCCATGACATTTTTTTAAACCAATTTAAGTGCTCGAAGTGGCAACCCGTGCGCAACTTCCATTAATTCTTTTGGTAAGATCAGTATAAAACCCTTAATCAGAGTTATTTACCGTTTGCCATATTTTCAATTTATTACTGAAGAGCTTTCCGTTTATTATTTTCATTTATCTTCTCTAAAGGAAAAATAAATGTTATAAATGCTAATGTCAACGCACTTTTAAAGTCTTTCATTATAAATCCCCTTTGATTCGTTTTACTGAACACCCATTATTGCTGCAAACAATCGGGCTGGATCGTTGTCGATATGAATAGTCTGTTGGCATCTTATTATATAGACTGCTAAGCCCTATCTTACGAAGTCCAGATTTAACCAAGACTCCTTTCTCATCAGGATTTGGTACCACAATTGTTTCAATCCCAAATATCTGCATAAAATTCATGCTGTCTCTCTTTTCTAACCTTATTTACAAAAACTGTTACTAAGAAAGTTAAATAAACATAAAAGTACATAGTGATTTCTTCTAAACAACTTTTTTAAGAATTGACTCTTTGCTTAATATTTCTGATAATGGTAGTCTGTATATTTTTACTGCAGTCATATATCCTAACTGCTTTGGCATGACATATAAATTGACGTAACCTTTATTTAAACCTTGTGATTTCACTACCTCATCAAAACGCTCGTTAAAGAATTTACGCATGTAATAATAATCCTTGCGAACTTTATGAAAAGGTAGAGATTTTGTAAGGCTACATCTAATTGCATTTACATTGAACCAGTTATTTTTAACTAAAGACTCATCATATTCTTTTTGGGTATCTCTAATATATTTATCTGATAAACCAATAGTCCAAGCCCCTACTACACCAGGAACTTTGACTGATTTTTCATTTGAATCAAATTTATACTGCTCTTTATTTACTCTTACAAACTCATAGCCATTGACGTTTATCCGATGTTTTCTATCGAATGCATCAGAGTATTTTTCTCTAAAAAAGAAAGGATGATCAATTGATTCATTTATACCGGGTCTGGCAAGTAAGATAAATGAAAAAATATCATTATCAGATCCACTTTGAGGAAAGAATAGTTTTAACATTACTGTTGGCTGATTTAATTTATGTCGTCTGGTACGATCCATACTTGATTCGCAGATATCATAATATCTATCAAATTTATTGATGACATTAATAACCTTATCGCGTGAAATATGTCCACTTGTATAGTAGCGATATCCTGATTTTAATGTTAACTGAATTGTTCTAAGAAATCCTGTCAGGTTTTTGCATACTTCAATTCTGCTCAGATCAGCTTTATGTTCATATTTACTCATAGCTATTCTTTCAATTAATTAACATGACATTTTACCGGAATAAAAATTCAAAAACATAAACAGATCCGTTGATTTTTTACTCTCTTCTTTCTCTAGAAAACCAAATCCCACACTCAAAAAAATTATTATTATTCCGCGACCTGACTGTTAATTAGCACGTCCTGTTAATAATTTGTTAAATTGCTGACGACAGTCAGCGATGTGTAAGATGTAGAATAAATTGTGGAGAGGTAGTCCGCTTGCGGACGTAAAGCTATCCATAGTTTATTCACACTTACTAATCAAATTATTACTAGGCTTGAGTGCGTTTTACATAGTAAAAATTCATAGTCAGGTCGCGGAACCAGATTCGCTAATCGATTCAGATACTGGTTAATATAAGATAGTCAAATAATATGCATTGGTTTGTTAAGGATAATCCTTAACTGCGAGGGAGTTTTAAAGAGGGAAACGCATTTTTACCTCTTTAGATGCTAAAAAGTAATAAATTTTGCCAAAAAGCAAAATTTATGGATATAGCTGAACCCAGTTTTTTCAAAACTGGGAATAAGATAATAACAACGCGTTGTTATGAGATATACGTAAAGGTTCCTATGCAAAATGCGAAAATCAGTCAAAAAAAGGTTGCAAACTTTTTTTGGTTGGTTTAGAATTTTGCCATCAATGAAACCCGCAGCAAAAAGGAGTAAAATTTGCGGATCCATAACTGACTGCCAATCAGTTCAATATTTTTAACAAAAAATCTTGTCAGTACGCAGTCGGATGGAACCGCCAATTCCTGAAGCTGCAATACATTGTACACAAAACAGATTGCCAATCTGCTTTTGTGCCTTAAGCCGAAGCGCAGTATCGCGAAGAGTGATTCGCTGTCGCTACGAGTGGGGCGGGAGTGTCAAAACTTCTTCTATCCACATTCGCAAATGCTTGCATCGTAAGGTGGTGCAAGGTTGGATGACCGTGAGCCGGCAGGTAGATAACAGAGAAATCTGGAAACTACTGGCTACACAAGAGCCATTATTGGCTGATGTAGCTTAATCGTGAAAGTAAAGGGCGCGAGCCACGACTGAAGCGATGAGCCTGTTACAACTAAAGTGGTGACAAAGGACGACTATTCAAAAAGAAGTTCTGCAAGTTGGCAAACTTGCTAATCCACCTCCTAGTATAGCGTGAGCTGTATGACGGAGCCAGACATTCGAGGCTGCTGAGGCGTTCCGAAAGGACGCAGGGGTATGAGATGGTCGAAAGGCTGTTGGACTACCTGGTACCAGTAAAATATCGTGCAGAGCACGGGATAATACTGGATCGCTGGACATTGTTTAAGAATGTACATGGGAGTATTCGACTCTCTATCTGGGAAGATGCAGATGTGTCCGTGCCGATGAGGCGAGACTTGATACGATTATTAAACTGGCGTGGGGGTGACTTTTCAGGAACCTTATAACCCACACGTTGCCAGCAATGGCAAGGTGAACTAATCGCAAGGCGGCAAACAGCGCATTTAAAGCAGTTGTAATTATGCGGGGAGACTCTAAGTGCTTGAGTAACATGTGATGGCAGGTTATCGCTGGATAACCGATAAACATGTGAAATCTGATAGCTTGGCGGCTATCATACAGGCATATGAGTGGTAGACTCGATGAGTAGGTTCAGATACATCAGGACGAAAGTCCGGAAACTGATAGCAAACTGGTGGCACCAAGCCAGATTGTGAACGAAAGTTGGGGTGGAACTGTTGGGAAAGATAAACCTGTGACAACAGGATTATTTAGTACTATCAGTACGGGAACTATTATCCTTGTGATATTAGTTTACAATGTAGGTGACTCACTGACAAGTTGATAAGGGGATGGCTCCCCTTTCAGTCACTTTAATAAAAAATCTGTCAAGACTGGATTTGATAGGCGGACGGTAAGGATGTCCTTTTCTTAATCTTAAGGTTAAGTACTGAAACGGGTGGCACCGCTTCAGAATAGGATAATTGTATCTATACGCAATCGAATCTACGTTTCATAACCCACAGGGAGTGCTTTACGCCCCCTGTGGGCAAAAAGTACTCCTTGATTTTCTATCAAGGAAAATTCCAAATGATAACTGTAGATCAATCACTAAATTACCTAACATTCACATGTTTTTATGGTGGGCATTATCTGGCAACAGGTAGGCTTATGTTTCTTGTGAATGGATTTCTGGAATTCTATTTCAGAGATTGGTAGACTTGCTACCCTTACTAGCCTGGCTGGTAAGGTGAACATGGTGTCATAGGTAATCTCATGATTACTGGTTGATGCCAGGAACAAATCAGACTTGTCTGTATTTGATTCCTAAATGAGCGAAATTCGCTCTAACAGAATTTGATTTCATTAAATTCTGTAAATGGGAGCATCTGCTCCTTAGCAGCTACCTCTTGGGGTACCTGTCAGGTTCGGAGCCAGTTCGGCTGGCTTCCGGTTTATTAACTGACTGACTTAGTCGGTCGCTATAACAAACTAAAGGACGCTTCGTGCGTCCTTTCTCCAATGAATAACCCCGCCGCAAGCAGCATAGCATTACCCACAAGTATTTTTGTGGGTATTGAATACTTCCCAGGCTAATGCATAATCTTTCATTTTCTGCCAACCCGTCCATATAGTCTTAATCCCAGGCTCCCCATCATTTTTTCTACCAAGGAAACCACCTAATTGTGCAATCATTCGTATCATTTGGTATATTGTTGGAGGGTGCGCTGGCAATACTTTATCTTTATTTAAAATCACATATACAGATTGCCATTCAGCATTGCTGAATATCACATCGCATGGTTGATCCGGGTTTGTACGACCAAACATGGTTATATATTGTATGCGCCAGGCTACTATCATAAAAATAGCTAACAGAGTCTTTAACCTACCATAGTTTTCCAGCTGCCTAGATTCTATATTACAACCGCTTTTTAAGATTTTAAAATATAACTCAATCTGCCACCTGCAAATATAATACTGTATTATCTTCAAGGCATCTTCTGCTGTAGTAACCGGTATTGTAGTAAACAATACCCACTCTACTTTATCCTTGAGGTTTTCAGCATTTATTTCACTGGCCATTACCGCATAAACCCTGACATCGCTTAGGCTGGATGGATGATAAGACGATGGGGTTAACTCAACCTCAACACTCCGTACATCCTGGACCACAGTCCGAACTTCTCTTTTAACCTTAGCCTTACTACGCGGTGTATGCCATCCACGGGGTAACTTAAATTTAATATTGGCAATTACTGGAGCACGCCTTAACTGCTCCCACACTTTTAAACCCTTACTGGACGTACATCTATCTCTTCCGCTTCGCACTATGAAGTTGGCATTTCCTATTTTAGAATCATATTCATGAAAGAATTCGTATATGTCACACTCCCTGTCACCAATATTAATGAATTGGGTATTTGGGATTTGTCTAGCTATTTCTTTTGTTTCACGATAGCTAAGTAGCCAATTATAACTCTCTTTTTCCTCTATTGGAGTTACCTTCCTTAACCCTTGGTTTTTGATTTGCTCACGTTTCCAGGTTATGCTATGGGCAACACCAAGATTTACTTTATCTGGAGTAACGGCAATGGTCGGATGTAAAAAGAACCCGTGCCGGTGCTCAATTTTCTTTTCGCCTAGAAAGCCCATATCCGTTAAACTCTGATATTTTGAGTAATCAATATCAGTGGTATCTTGTAACAAGAGGACTACGCTTTCTTTGCTCATCCGCTCTTTGGTTGCATTAATGTGGGGCTCCAGTATTTTTACTTCATCAACTTTGTTATTACTAAAAAAGCGGTAGGCAGCTTTTGTTTCGCGCCAGCTTTCCAAAGCCCCTGGGATACTTTTTTCGGGGCTTACGGATAAACCATTCAAAATATTTCTGCATCTGATATTTAAGCGCTTATCTCCTAATTCAATATCTTTTAACTCATTGATTACCCAATCTTCCATTCCTAACTCCTAGCTATCGTCAAGCAGGAATTATAAGATGATTCTATTACTTGTGGGTAATGCTATGCCGCAAGCAGCGGGGTATCAAAATAGTTTCAATTGATAATCACCATGCAACAACTCATAATCTGTCACACCTTGATTCTTTACGTACTTAGCTAGCATCTTTTCATCTCCATGCCTACCTACCGTACTAGCAAAATATCCATCGCTCCAGAACTCTCCACCCCATAGTATCTTCTTTATCTCAGGATGCTTTTTAAAGACTTCTCTTGCGGTTAGACTTTTTAACAGTGTCACCAACTTAGTTATACTATACATTGGTACTGATTGAACCAAAAAATGTATATGATCTTTATCTGAGCCTATTTCTAAAAACTTTAACTCATAACGCTTTTCTATTTCAAGACATATCTCTTTTAGTGTTAAGTCAACTATATGGCTCAGCACTGCTCGCCTATATTTAGCTGGAAATACTAAATGATATATCAATACCGTTACATTATGGCTTTTATGCCAATATATACTTGTCTTCATAACAAGATTTTAGTATAGCAACGCCGCAAGCGGCGGGGAATTTACCCGCAGAGATTAAATAGTAAAAAACTTTTCTAATTTACAATTTTTTACTTCAATGATAAAATACATTATTTAGCTTAAAACTTTAATGTTATGCATGAAAATTATTTCGTATATAATGTAAAATAAGGGTCAATAAATGAATAATATGTGTGCCATAGACTGGAATATGTGTACTATGGATTGGGGGGCTTTAGGGGGTCACACGAGAATTCGGAAATTATCGTACGCTAAGAACAATTACTCTATACGACATAAGGCTCTAAGTAATTTTATTGCCAAACATGATTATTGACATTCCAAGTAGAGTCACAGCAGAGCCAATAATATCCCATGCAGTTGGAGTTATACCCTCAACAATCCAGAGCCACAAAATTGCAGTTCCGATATAAACACCACCATATGCAGCGTAGACTCTCCCAGCAGCGGCAGGATGGAGCGTAAGCAGCCAAGAAAAAATAGCGAGAGAAATAATGGCGGGGAGTAGTAACCAAACGCTTTTTCCATGATTAAGCCATAATGTTGGCAAATAGCAACCTAAAATTTCAGCAATTGCTGTTAAGAAAAAAAGTCCAAGAGTTTTTATAATTAACATTTTTTACAACCTCCTTTATTAACTGGCTTGTAATGCAGTAGTTTTAATCCATTAAAAATTACAACTAGGCTAGAACCCATATCAGCTAGTACAGCCATCCACAGCGTAGCTTTGCCAAATATAGCCAGGACAAAGAATATTACTTTAACAAGTATTGCAAATGATATATTTTGTATTAAAGTGTTAAAGGTTTTTTTGCTTAGATTTACAAAGAATGGTAGCTTATCCAAGTTATTTTCAACTAAGGCAACGTCCGCAGTTTCCAAAGCAATATCCGTTCCCTCACTCCCCATGGCAAACCCAATAGTTGATTTTGCTAATGCTGGTGCATCGTTTATACCATCTCCAACCATACCAACATATTTATATTCAGTGACTAGCTTGTCTATAGTGGCCAATTTATCTTCTGGTAACATGTTGGCATATACCTTATCTATTCCAACTTGTTGTGCTATTGCTTCAGCAGTAATATTATTATCACCAGTTAGCATAATTGTTTTTAAACCAAGTGCTTGTAGGGCTTTAATAGCTTTCACACTTGAGCTACGTATTGAATCTGCGACTGCTATTAAGCCTAATGCTTCTTTATCTGTTGATATTATTATTGTAGTTTTACCTTCTTTTTCCAACCTTTCCAATTCAGCTTCAATATTTTTATTACAAACCTTATTATCTTCTGCTAATTTATGATTTCCGACGTAATATAGCGTACCATGAATTTGCCCGGTTACACCATGGCCTGGAATTGCAGAAAATTGTTCAACATCTTGGAGTGCAGCTTCCGGCTTTTGTTCATAATAGTTAACTATGGCTTGAGCAATTGGATGCTCAGAATGTGAATCTAAACTAGCAGCAATTTGTAGAAGTAGATGCGGGTCTATACCCTTGAAAGGAACTATGTCTGTTATTGTAGGTTTTCCTTGAGTGATTGTACCTGTCTTATCTAAAGCAATAACTTTTAATTTATGCCCCATTTCAAGGTAAGTTCCCCCCTTAATCAACAATCCATGCTTTGCAGCCGCAGTTAATCCACTTACAACTGTTACCGGAGTTGATATAACTAAAGCACATGGGCAAGCAATAACTAATAAAACTAACGCTTTAGCAAACCAAGGGTAGAATGGTTCATTAAAAAATATTGGAGGAATTACAGCAATAAGAATAGCTAAAATTACCATAACTGGAGTATAGTAAGTAGCAAATTTATCAACAAATTTTTGAGTAGGAGCCTTCTCTGATTGTGCCTCTTCAACAGCATGAATTATTTTAGCCAATAAAGTACTATCAGACCTTGCAGTTACTTTAAATTCTAAAGTTCCATTTTCGTTTATTGTTCCAGCATATACTAAATCATCTACTTTTTTTATTACCGGTATAGGCTCTCCTGTAATTGATGCCTGGTTAACCCTACTTTCCCCTGCTATAACCACACCATCAATAGGAATACGATCTCCTGGTTTAACTTTAACAGTATTATCAATTACAATGTCTTTTACTGATAATAATTTCCAGTCACCATCTATTTTGACCAATGCTTCTTCTGGAGCCATTTCCATTAACCCAGCAATTGCATTACGTGCTTTATCCAAAGAATATTTCTCGATTAGTTCAGCCAAAGCAAAAAGAACTGTTACCATTGCGGCTTCAGGCCATTCACCAATAACAATAGCTCCAGTAATGGCTACCATCATAAGAAAATTAATATTCAGTGTAAACGATTTTAAAGCTAACCAACCCTTTTTAAAAGTATCTTTTCCGGTTAATAACATTGCAATAGCCGCTAATGCAGCAACTAATACTGATTTTTCATTTTGATACATATAAGAATATATTTCAGCACATAGGGCTAAAATTCCACCTATAGCAATAACTAACCATTGACGCTTATCAGATATTTTTGTAATCGTTTTTTTAGGTTCAAGCTCAGCCTTTGGGGTTGCTTGCATTCCTATTTCATTAATTGCTTTGGTGATTAGATTAATATCCTTTATATTGTGAGTTATTTTTACTTCTTGATTAATAAAATTAAACTCTAGTTGTTCAATACCGGTAATTGGTTTGAGCTTATTTCGAATAAGCTTTTCCTCTGATGGACAACATAGTCCAGTCACTGTAAAAATAGTTGTTAACATGACAAATTCCTTTATTCTAGTGCTTATTTAATTCCAGATTCTTTCATTTTTAGCGAAATATCGTTTGAAGCATGAGCTAAATTTGCAATAACTTCACTAGCATTTTTTCCATTCATGATATTGCTAATATGCTGAGCTCCTTCTTGAACATCTTGAACACCAACATTTTTGCCACATCCAAATAAAATAAGTGAAAGCGGAGCAACTATTAATATTAAATTTTTCATATAATAATCCTTAAAATCAATTTGCTAATTGTTTGTTAAATAACTTGTTTAATAGAGAATACATTACTGGCATAACAATGAGAATTAGAGGAACCGCAACAATCAACCCAGAGATTATGGTAATTGCAAGTGGTTGCTGCATCTCTGAACCGACCCCAAGCCCTAATGCAAGTGGAAGTAAAGCTAAAACTGCAATAATTGAAGTCATAAAAATTGGCCTCATTCTCATAACACCAACTTTGATTAATTCTAATTTGCTGTATTTAGGAATAAGAATTAATTCAGAAAAATAGAATATGGCAATTTCGGTTACCATCCCTATGACCATTGTCATGCCCATCATTGAAGATATATTAAGTTCAATTCCCGTAAGATACAAACCCAAAAACATTCCTGGCAGCGTAAATAAAGTGACACCCAGAATACTTAATACTATACTGATATTTTCATATAGAACTAAAAGAAGTAATACTACTAAGAATTCAGCGCTTATAAACACAATAATTAAATCTTTAAAAGATTTTTGCTGCTCTTTATATAACCCACCATATTCTATATACATTCCTTGTGGCAGAGTATCCTTCTTAATTATTTGCTTAATCTCATCCATTGTAGAACCTAACCCGCGACCACTAATTCTGGCTGTAATAGCAATCATTGGCTTCAAGTTTTCTCTTATTTGCTGAGTTTGACTAGTTTTAATTTCAATTAAAGCTACTTGCTTAAGAGGGATAGACGTATTATTTGGTCCAATTAGTACCAAATTATTTAATTGGTTCACTGTATTAAATAAATTATCTTTAGACATAACCCGTATTGGAATTGTCTTATTTTTATCAAGTACAGTATTAACGTAATTTCCTGCAATCTGATTTTTTACCTGATTGTTAATGCTATCAACATCCAAACCATAAGTTGCAGCTTTTAGTGGATTAACATCTAACTCTATACTATCACCAGAATAAATGATGCCATTCTTAATTTCAACTACACCCCGCACCTTACTAATTTGTTCAGCTATTTTTTGAGCAATAGGCATTAAAGATGTCTGAGTTGCCCCCCAAATTTTTATTTCTATTGGCTGCGGTACAGAAGTTAAATCTCCAATCATGTCACCAATAAGCTGGGCAATACCAAATTGAATTCCCGGTACATTCAAGGTAATCTTTTCTCGTAACTCATTCATTATCTCTTCAATGTTCCTACGCGGGTGATCTTTAAGACTTATAAAGAAATCTCCTCTATTTGGTGGAGTAATACTTCCACCAAATAGTAATCCAGTTCTACGAGAATACCCATTTACTTCCGGGATGGATGTTATTATTGATTCAACCTGTCGAAGAATTCTATCGGTCTCAGTTAAAGAAGTACCAGACTTGGTCATATAGTCAATTGCAATTGTTCCTTCATCCATATTTGGCATAAAACCTGATTCAACTTTGCTATATGCGGCATACCCTATCAAGCTAAAACTAAGTATTGGAATAATCAATAATTTAGGCGTAGCCAGAATAGGCTGCATTAAGGCATCATATTTTTGTTTTAAAAAATTTAATACTTTGCCATCTTTATGATGAATGACAATTTTCTGTAATAAACTCTCACTTAATAAAGGAACCACAAGAAGCGTAAAGAAATATGAAATTAATAGTGAAGCGGTCATTGTTAATGCTAAAGCTTTAAAAAGACTCCCTGTAATCCCATTTAAAAAAGAAAGAGGTACAAAAATAATAATAGTTGCTAAAGAAGACCCTGTTAATGGCCTGAGCATTTCCATTCCATTTGCTATTATACTAGGTGAATCCTTGCTATTATTTTTCTGTTCTATCAATCTCCTTGCAATATGTTCAACCATTACAACCGCATCATCTATTACTAACCCAACTGCGGCTGCAATGCCACCTAAAGTCATAATATTGAAACTCATATTAAAAGCATATAAAATCAGAACTGTGGTAGCTATTACACAGGGAATGATTAATACTACAATTACCGTTAGTCGCCAATTTCTAAGAAATAGTAGAACTACTAACGCAGCCAAAAATGCACCAATTAGAATAGCTTCTTTTACACTCCCAGCTGCGGCTTTAATTAATTTGGACTGATCATAATATGTTTGAATATGAATACTTTTAATAGAGCTTTTAGCAAAATCTGCAAGCTTTTCTTTGATCAATCCTGCTATTGCAACTGTGTTAGCACCAATTTGCTGCCTTATATTTAATAATACTGCATCAGTATTATTCGAAGTAACTCGAGTCCAAGCAGGGGTAGTACCCATAGTTATTTCAGCAATATCTCCAAGCATTAATAATTTGCCTGAGTTATACTTAACGACTATATGATTTAAATCATCCAGGCTTTTCCTTGTATTCCCGGACATAACTAAATAAAGGCGATACCTATCTTCTATTCTTCCCACAGAAAGAATGCTATTATTCATTGCAATTACATTAACAATATCACTAGTCTGCAAACCATATTGCTTAATTAGAATTGGATTTAATTTAATTTGAAATTCGGCAGTTTGTCCACCTAGAACTTCAACACTAGCAACGCCATCAATAGAATTCAAAAGAGGCAATAAGTTATAATTCGCAAAGTCGCGGATGTCAACCATATCTTTTGTTTTGGACGTTAGTGAGATACCAAACATAGGATAACCACTAATATCTACTCTTAAAGCATTTGCAGAAACATCTTTAGGTAATAGTGCCCGCGTTTGACTAATCGCGGACTGCACTTGGAGTAGAGCCAAGGGCATGTCATGCCCCAAGGAAAATTAATTGACAGTTCAGCTGTCCCACTATTACTTATTGAGCGTATTCCATTTACACCCGGCACCTTGCGTAAAGCATATTCTAATGGTTTAGTAACTTCAATAATCATCTTATCAACTGGCATATCACCAGTATCTACATTAACAATAATCCTCGGAAATTCCATACTGGGAAATAATGCAACTGGTAATTTGGTTACAATAAAAAGTCCTGCAACTGTTAATACCAAGAAGAAAAACAATATAGATATACGATGTCGCCCCAAGATGGCTGCGAATTTCATTCTTTTGACTCCACTCGTAATTTCATCCCATTCTCAAGCTCGTAATTACCGACATACACAACTTGATCTCCAGAACTTACTCCTATGCTACTAATATATACGTTTTCTTGCTCTTGAAGCAAAACAGTTACTGATTCTTGCTGTGCAACCCCGTTCTTATTAATAAAAACATAAGGTGTATTACCATCATAAACTAAAGCAGATTTTGGTACATACAACTGTCCCTCTGCTGTGCTTACATAAACCTGTCCCATAATTGGGTCGCCTGAAACAAATCCTGAATTTTCTTTAATAGGCGACGTAAAATAAGTGGTAGCACTAGAAGCGTCAATTTTTCCAGATATCTCTCCTACTTTACTCATTGTAGACAAGTTCTGGTTGTTTAAACTAATTATTAGAACTGGTTGATTTATGCTAATTTTATCTTTAAACTCTGCAGGAATATTGCAATTTGCCTGCAAAGCACTCCCTATGCTAATTATTGAAGTAGATGCAGGTATTATTTGCCCAGTCTGGACATTTAGTTTTTCAACAACTCCATCAACATCTGCAAGAACTGGCCCCTTAGTTTTATTAACAACAATCATTAGATTGTTTAGCTCTGATCTTGCTTTCAGTAGTGCTTGTAGTGCATTTTGAACATCTATATTAGAGGCTAGATATTTATTTTTTAATTCATCCTGCCTTTTATATTCTTTTTCAGCAAAGGAAACAGCCATTTGAGCATTAGATAAAGTTACTTTTTCATTTGGACTAAGGCTTAGCTTTAATAATGGTTGCCCTTTTCGAACAGTTTGACCAATTTGAATATAAATTTTATCAATAACTACCTCAGTGTTGAAGGCAATTTCTTGTATCTGACCTGGGGCAAAAGAGATAGTTCCATTGACCGGAACACTTTTAATCATCATTTTCTTTTTAATAAGAGTCGTTTGTACTTGTGCCACGGGCTGAACATCTTTTTCATTATCTTCTACTTTATTAAAATAGATAATACATGAAACTATAATTGAACCAAGAGCGATTATAGCTAGACAAAGACTAACTTTACTTATTCTTAGTTTGACTCTCATTTAAATACTTTCCTGTAGTAATTTGCATTGCAATATATTGTTCTGCTAAGTCTTGTTGTAATGATAACAGTCGGACTTCCTTGTTTGCTAAACCATAATGAAAGTTAATATAATAAGGAAGCGTTACATTATGGCTATTAACCTCTTGCTTTAACATGACATCAGTTTTTCTGAGCCCTTCCATTTGACTATTCATGATAGTTTTTTGTTTAGTTGCCCACGTAATTTCACTTGAAATACTTGAAATATCGGAACGGATGTTATGTAATCGAGAGATATACTCTAAATACAAGTTCTCTCTAGTCGCCAATGCTATTGCAATAGTACCTTGGTTTCGGTTAAAAGTAGGAAGATCAAACGCAACATTAAAACCAAAATATCCATTACTCGTATTATCTTGCCCTGGATACATGCTCATAGTAAAATGAGGGTATTGGCCTAATACTGCTTGTCTGACTTGTATCTCCTGATTATTGTAGCCAGCTTCTAAGGCTAAAATATCTAATCGACTTTTTTTAGCGTACTTAAATAATTCACTTTCATTGGAGAGGGAAGAAGGTTCTATATAATCACTGGCTAAACTTATCTTTGCTGCTGGAGGTAGCCCTATAGTTTTTAATAATTCAAAATTTGTTTTTTGGATTAATCTTTCTATAGATTTATCTTGGTCAACTATATCAATATAGTTTGCTTTCTGCTGATTATAGTCAATTGGACTTAAATTATGAGTCGCAAGATATGGGGAAGCTTCGTCCAGATAATTTTTTAAAATACCCTGATTATCCTCAATAACTTTATGCTGTTGATTTAAATAATATAGTCTGGTTGCGAGTAATTCCGCTTGATTAGCTATTAGCCATTCTTGCCATGCAACGTCATAACTTATTTGCTTCTGCTGTTCTTTAGCTGCTGACTTCTTAAGAGACCTTGTCGCTAAACTACCAATATCCCAATTTAACCAAAGAGAGTATGCAGGGGTTACACCATTACCTGTTGTTGTAGGTATTTCATAAGCAGGCATAATTACAGGGTCAGGTAACAAACCGGCATCAAATACCTGGGCTTCAGCAATTTGATTTTTCGCACGTAGAGCTTTTAGCCCAGGGTTTGTAATTACGGAAAGGACTCCAACTTGACGAGCAGTCAATGGTTTATTAAAATCAATAGGTTCTATATTACTTTTACTTAATTGCTGATTTACAGATTCTGCTCTTGTTATAGCTAAAGCATTATTTATTTCAAGATCTGTAAGAGGTTTAGGTGTATAAATAGCACAAGATGTCAACACAGCACAAAAAAGAAAATTTAATAGTATAAAACTATTTCTTTTTGTGGGGCTTTTCACGCTCTTAAACCAGCAAGATTTAATTTTCATTATACTCAAGCTCTTCTATTTATTAGTTTTTTCCATCTTCAAAATTTCACTTTCTGGGCAAGAATAAACATATCCTTTATCTCGTTGATGATCTTTTTGAAGATAATTACCACCTAGTCTGATTGCTTGATTAATATGTGACTGATGCAAGTTTCTACCTTGGCTATTATTACCAATTCCGTATGTATGATAAGGCCCAGAAGTATATCCTAAAAATTTACAATTTAAAGGGGCTTAGCAGTAGACATATAAACTAAAGGCTCTGAATTTGCTTTTATATATTCTGGCTCCTTACTGGAAGAGCACGCTGCAAGTATAAGAACTATACTAGAAAGCAATAATTGTTTCATTTTATATCCCCTAAAATATTACATATATTTAGTAATTTGTTTAAATTCTTCTAAAACTGATTTTGATGTTCCAGATTTTTCTTCTAGACAATCATTTACATGGTTATAAATGAGAGCTTTCTTTGCCCCATTTAAAGCACGTTCCACCGCATGTAATTGCTGAGCAATATCTATACACTCTTCATCGTTTTCAAGCATAGCAATAACTTTTAGTAAATGGCCATTTACTCGTTTTAACCTTGATGTTATTTCTTTATGTTTTTTATGTTCATGTTGCATAACCTATCCTCCTGGAGGGATTATTATAACATTGTAAAGAAAAAAAGAAAAATGATTGTTGTGCCCGGTATAAAAAGGAACCACTTTTAAAAATATAATAACATAGTTAACCTTTATTAAATAATTTTTGATTTATGTATGCTTATGCATATGCCCTACATCTGGATAATGAGGGTGTGAATGAACAAGGTATTCGTGTTTATGTGGATGGATATGTGATTTTTTATCATCATATGCAAAGTCATGGGTATGCTGGTGATGCTCATCATGTACATGTATATGCTCATGAAACAGTATCTCATGTATATGTTCATGTTCATGCTTTTCTGTTAAATGAAGCCATACTCCGGTGCTCATCAAGAGTAATGCTGCCCAAAATAGTAAAGAAGGATCTTCTTTAAAAAATAGTATTGCTATTGCTGCTCCTATAAACGGTGCAACCGAAAAATACGCACCAGTTCTTGAAGTTCCTAATCCACGCAAAGCCAGAATAAATAATAATAAGCTAATTCCGTAACCAAAAAATCCACAAACTAATGCAACACCTATTAAGGTCCAGCTTGGCAGCTGCATTCCTAACCAATAAGCTAGGCTGATATTGACTATCCCTGCAACCAATCCTTTACTTCCTGCAATGAAGAACGAATCCGAGGCAGATACTTTCCGAGTTAAATTATTATCTATTGCCCAGCATAAACAAGCAGCGCCAATAGAAAGTGAACCTATCCAGCCTTTGGGGCTTATTTGTCCATTAGGCCAGGAAAGTAAAACTCCGCCTAGCACAATTAGAAGCATTCCTAATGCAATGCGTTTGTCTGCATTTTCTTTAAAATATTACCCAAGCTATCACTGCCGTTAGGACTGCTTCTAAGTTAAGCAACAATGATGCATTGGCAGAACTGGTCTGGGTTAACCCCAGCATGAGCAGCATTGGTCCAAGCACTCCACCAAAGCAAATTGCAACTAATAACCATGGCCATTCATTATTCGGTAACTTTGGATTACTCCAGCCATGGTCTCTAATAAGGCGGATAAGCATTAATCCTATCCCACTTCCAAGATATAGCACTCCTGCTAGAAGAATTGGTGAAATATTGCTAAGTAATAATTTAGCAAAAGGGGTGCTTCCTCCAAATAATATCGCAGCTCCGAGTGCAGCCATAACCGGCGTTGATAATTTAAATTTATATAATATTTTCATAGTAGCCTTAATTCAGGTTATTCTGTAGATTTATTTTTTGATTTATAAGCATTTATTTGGACCCCCCTATGGCGAAGATATTTGTAAAGAGAATTCTTGGCAATGCTTAATTGATTAGCAATTTGATTAACACTTAATTTGCCTTCTTTGTACAATGTTTCAGCCGCACAAGCAGTTGCTTCAGCTTGCTGTGATAATCCTTTAGGTTTCCCACCCATTCTGCCCCTGGCACGAGCGGACTCGAGGCCAGCTTTTGTACGCTCGCTAATTAAATCACGTTCGAATTCGGCCAAACTTGCAAAAATATTAAAAGTTAAACGCCCTTGAGGTGTTGTAGTATCAATATTATCGTGCAAACTCTTAAGTCCAACCTCTTGTTCAATAAGTTGGCCAACTATATCAACTAGGTTTTTAAGTGATCTACCCAGTCTATCCAGTTTCCAAATAACTATCACATCACCCGGACGAACTTGAGTTAACACCTCTTGTAGTATTGGACGTTCCGATTTTGCTCCGCTAATAATTTCTTTATAAATCCTGTTACACTTTTCCTTTTGAAGAGCGTCCAATTGTAAATCTAAGTTTTGATCTTTAGTCGAAACTCGAGCATATCCTATTATCATATCTGTCCTTAAAATTGTATACTATACTCAGAAAAATTTAAACGCGTATACTTTGATAACACTAACCAGTATTATGACCTATATTTAAGTTATAATGGTGCATATTTAAAGCATTTAAAAAAGTATAGTAAAACCTTCGTTATTATGGACTATAAATTATGCCACGCCGTAGTGTATTTACCGAATCAGAAAAACAAGCGTTACTTATAATCCCAACTGAATTACCTGAATTAAGCAAGTATTACTTACTCTCCGAAACTGAGATTTCTCTTATCAACCAAAAGCGAGGCAAACATAATAAACTTGGTTTTGCTCTTTTATTATGTTGCATGCGGTACCCAGGTTTATCTTTTGATGCTGAAACAGATATTCAACCACAAACAATAAAATTTATTGCTGATCAGCTAAAAATAAAAGATTTTTCAGTTTGGCACAATTACTTTAAGCGTGATTCGACTCGTAGAGAACATATTTTAGAATTACAAAGTTTGTTTGGGTTTAAAACATTTACTAATTTACACTACCAGGATTACATTAAAAAATTAATGCCATTAGTAAAGCAAAATGATAAAGGTATTATCGTAGCAAATCAGTTAATCACATTGCTACATATGGATAAAATAATAGTTCCTAGCATATCAGTAATTGAACGTTTATGTGCTGAGGCTATAACTATTGGTAATCAAGAACTATATACAGATTTAACTGCACCACTTACAGATAAACATATACTGGAGTTGAACGAATTACTAAAACCTAAGCCAGAAACAAGGATTAGCAATTTGCACTGGCTGCTTCAACCCGCAACAATACCAAAACCAAAGCATATTTTATTACATATTGAGCGATTAAAGTTGATTGGCAAGCTCAATCTACCAAACAATATTGGTAAAAATGTGCATCAAAATCGTTTAATCCGGATAGCTAAAGAAGGTAAAAATATGCCAGCCGGTGAAATTCTTAAATTTGAATCAACCCGCAGATATGCAACACTAGTAGCTGTTATTATTGAAACAAAAGCGTCTATAATTGATGAAATAATTGAACTTAACGACAAAATACTTGGAAATATCTTCAATAAGGCCAAACATAGCCATAATAATGAATTCCAAAATTCAAGTAAAACCATAAATGAGAAACTGAACCTCTATGTTAAGATTGGCCAAATCCTAATTACTGCCAAACAAAATAATAAAGACCCATTTCAAGCTATCGAAGCAGTCATTCCTTGGGATGACTTTACCAAATCAGTCAGTGATACCAAAGAGCTTGCCAAACCAGATAGCTTTGATTCGCTATATAAAATCACTGCCTACTATTCATGGATTAAACGGTATATGATTGAATTCTTGGAAGCTTTGGAATTTAAACCATCTAATAGCACAACTGAGCTGTTCAAAGCCTTAGGAATAGTAAAACAGATGTATCATGGTAAATTGCGTAAAGTTCCGGATAAAGCTCCGACAATATTTATCAAAAAACAATGGCATAACCTGGTTTTCAAAGATAATGGTGCTATTGATAAACAATTTTATGAGTTTTCGGTACTTACAGAGTTAAAAAATACGCTCCGTTCCGGGGATATTTGGGTTGTTGGTTCCCGTAAGCACAAAGATTTTGATGAGTATTTATTAGACAAAGAAATTTTCAAAGAAAAACGTTTAGAATCACCATTGCCTACAGTTGGCTCATGCAGTTTCAAAGAGTTTATTACTGGTAGAACCGACATTTTAAAAGCTACCCTTAAAGAAGTCCATGAATTAGCACTAAAAGATGAGTTACATGATGCAACCATTAACGATGATGGATTGAAAATTACACCACTGATAAACTCAGTTCCAGAAGAAGCATACTCGTTTAATCAAAAGGTATATGCCTTACTGCCTAAAATAAAAATCACTAATTTGCTTCAGGAGGTTGATACTTGGACGAATTATACGCAACATTTTACTCATTTAAAAAATGAAAAGCCAGCCGGAAATAATCAATTACTATTAACAGTAGTGCTCTCTGATGCAATAAATCTGGGATTGACTAAAATGGCTGAAGCTTGTCCTGGTGCCACTTACTCAAAACTATCTTCAATGCAGGCGTGGTATATTAGGGAAGATACTTATACAAGAGCACAAGCAGTTCTAACTAACTCTCAGCATCAACAGGAAATTACAAAATATTGGGGAGATGGTAATAGCTCATCTTCTGATGGCCAACGATTTACAGCAGGTGGCACAAATCAACATTCAGCGACCAAAAATCCAAAATACGGCAGAGAACCAGGTGTAACTTACTATGGGCATATTTCAGACCTGTATGCACCATTTCACATGAGCCTGATAACAACTAATCTCCGTGATTCAACTTATGTCTTGGATGGTTTGCTGCACCATGAGGCAGACCTTAACATCTATGAACACTATACAGATACCGCTGGATTTACCGACCATGTATTTGCCTTGATGCATCTTTTAGGCTTCAAATTTGCGCCAAGAATTCGCGACTTAAGCGACAAGCGTATATACTTACCGAGTAAATCTACCAGTTATCCGGCATTATCTAGTATGGTTGGTGGTTACCTTAATTTAAAATTAATTGAGCAGAATTGGGATGAAATCATGAGATTAGCCATGTCAATAAAGCATGGTACGGTTACATCATCATTAATACTCCGGAAACTTGGCAGTTACCCACGACAAAATAAACTGGCTCTGGCACTTCGAGAGCTAGGTAAGTTGGAACGTAGTATTTTTATGCTTGAATGGTCAAAAGATCCACAATTGCGGCGCAGAGTGCAAGCTGGATTAAATAAAGGTGAAGCAAGACATGCTTTAACCAGAGCAGTGCATTTTAACCGCTTAGGTGAAATTAGGGACAGAACATTTGAAAATCAACTTCACCGTGCAAGTGGTTTAAATTTGGTAGTTGGGGCAATTATATTGTGGAACACAGTATATATTGAAAAAGCTGTTGATTATTTACGAAAAACCGACAAGGATTTTGATGATGATTCTATAAAACATCTGTCTCCATTGGGTTGGGAACATATTAATTTAACTGGTGATTATATTTGGAGTAACGTACCAAGGACCAGTCAGCTAAGAATTCCATAATTCCTTAGCGTACGATAATTTCCGAATTCTCGTGTGACCCCTTTAGGTACGTGGGTTGGTTCTGTAGCTACAATTTGTATTGGGTATTTTGCCTACAAAATATCGAAAAGACAAACTGAAATTTCTGATAAATCCCTTAGTCTAGAAATATCGTTAGTGTATAATAAACATATGAATGAAGTACTTGTAGTTATGAATAGTATTATTCATTTAATTTTAGACATTACAAATACTAATCCAGGCTCTTTTTCTAATAGTATATCGGCTGAAATTACTAAAATTAAGATGCTAGCAATTCAAGCTGAGACTTCGTTAGACTCCAGTATTTCAAGTAAAATTTCTCTATTATCCGGTGAGTTAGATAGCTTTAGTGTGCTGGCAATTAATGTTGTTCGTACCTCAAATTTTACCGGACCAGATTATTCTCGTATGATGTCAGAATATTCAAGGATTTTTATCCATACTTTAATTTATGAAGAATTGAAGAATTTATATAAAACCCATATAAAAATTTTGTAAGGAAATAATTAAAAAATAAAAACGACCATTGGGTTTATCCAAATGCAAAATGAAGCATCATGTTTGTTGAGCATTGCAATAAGTTCAAACAAACATGATTGTTGAATTTTGCCCTACTCTGATTGGGTGGGTTGGGTAGAATGGTCATAGCCGGCGGACATAGTCCGCCATATCTAAATTACTCCTCTATAAAGTCATCTTTTTCAATACCAAATACCGCCAGAATATCACTAGGTATATCATCGTATCCGCTAAAAGAGTTGCAGCTGTCATATCCATCCTCATACCAGCCACAATAGGCACAACCAGGTTCATAATAATACCCCAAAACCTGAATATTTATCTCTTCCAAAGCCTGATAAACTGCAATAGGTGGAGACCATGCTGTATCAAAATACAAGTGGATAGTTATTTCATCATCAGGTGATTTATTCATGGTATCAGCTTCAAGCTCCATCAAACTATAGCTATCGGATATATCCGTATCCCATTTAGTACTCCAGTTGGCTAATCTCCAGCAGAACCAGTCGTAATGTCCATACTTGCTACAGTTACTTTCCTGCTGTTCTTTGCTCATTATGTTATCATTCGTGGATAATTCCTCCGGCATTGGTATAATGGCATTAAATAGCCCATTATTTTTTAATGCATTCTCAATTATAGGTTTTAAGACTTTAATCTGTCCGGTAAGTTGTAAATCATTTTGACACCAGTTTGGCATTTTCTTAACCTTATAAAATTGTACTGTTTAATATTAGTTGGTTCAATTATCAATCAGGAACGCATTGCATTCCATTTTCATTAACTATGGTTTTGCTGAGTTTATTAAGACTTTACGGCTATGTAATTATTCAGCTTTTCAATTAGCTGTGAGTGCTTATAATGTAACCGGATTAGTTCATCTGATAAGTTATCAACAACAGGCTTTAGCTCTTCAATTACAGTAAAAGTTTCGTTTAATTCTTTGTGTAATTCATGAATTAAGTCTTTAGCTGCTGAATTATTAGCCATTGATTTCTGGTTTTCAGGGTGATTAGCTGTAATGCGCTGATAGTTCTCAATAGTCTTTTGAGTGAACTCACAAAGATTAAGATAACTTAATGCTTTTGCCTTGTTTTCAGTGTAACAAGTTGGTACATAGCGATTATATGCCTGTACCCATTTAAGCCTTAATTCTCCAAGTATCCGGTTTGGATTATCAATCCAGAACTGATTAATTGTTTCTTCGGCTTTGTCCTGCTTAAATACAGTGGTATCAACTATATTGTGTGCTTTGTTTCCTGATTTTCTAATCAGTATTATGTCCACGGTTACAGTTGCCTGCTCGAAGAGGTTATCCGGTAGTCTGATTACATCAATAACCACGCTTTCATTATCAATAATATGTCGGGTATTAGCTTTGGGTATATCCATGTAAAAGCTAGGTACTACTAAAGCTAAAATCCCGTCTTTCTTTAATAATCGCATACACTTAGCTACAAAATAATGATGTATGGTATAACCAGATAAATCCGGCATAAATTCATCGGTTATTTTTTCATTAGAGTATGGAGGATTACCGACAATTAAATCAAATTGCTGATTATTAAAATCAATATTCTGTAAGCCATCATTGATAATAGTTATATCCGGGTAAATAGTCTGTACTAGCTTAGATGTCAAGGTATCATACTCAACACCAGTTATAGAGCTGTTAGCCTTGATTTCTTCCGGCATATATTCAAAGAATGCCCCATTACCACAAGATGGCTCTAATATATCTCCACCAGTAAACTTGCATACCTGAGTTAGATAACGGTAAATAAAGCTGATTACTTCCTTTGGTGTGTAATAGGCACTACTTGATGAATTACGTAAGCTCTCTAGTACTGCTTTCTCTTTCTCAATTCCAAAGTTAGCCCGAATAGCACGCATTAGCTGCCCAAATAATGCCTTATTGTCCCAGAAGCATCTCTTTAATCCACCAAAGCCCTTATAGCTCTTTAAAACCTCAATATCAGGCTGATTCTTTGCCATTTCTTCGATAACTCGAATATTTGAAATAAACTGCTCTATTTTATGAACTGGTAATTGTTTCTTATCCATTGCACTAACTCCGCAAAACTGTTAAGGATTAAACGGGGCGTTGATTTCCTAACCCCACACCACTGCATGGCACAACAGAGAGAACCCGCCAGGTCTGTTCCAATCTTTTTTAAATTTATTTGGCACAAAAAAATTAAAAACAAGATTTGCAGACTGGAAAATGCTGGATTGAGTTACAGATATAAAATAATGGAGCAGTTGGGCAGGATTGCCCTAGCCCAGCTGTGGAATGATCCAGAAATGATTAGTGTGGTGATTTGCTCGCATTTTTGGAGCGTAAATGAAAAACCCCGGTACAATTACTAACCGGGGTTTTAAATAGCGAGAAAAAAGCAAGAGCAAAACATGCCAGGAATGGTTACAGTCGTGGCAAACACTTCATTACTGGTAAACTATACCAAGTAACTCAAGCCTTGCTTTTTCCTGGTTCGAATGTTGTGCCAAAATGTGGTGTGGGGATTTAAGGTTATTATAGATTAGCAAAACTGCTGATTGATAAGATAGTAGTATTGTTGCCGGCTTTGGGTTTGGCAAAGCGTAGCTGGGGGCAACAATACCTAAAACATACAATTAGTATCTATTGTCAGGCTTTTTTTACGAACTCAGATTTAAGTTTCATTGGTCCAATGCCATCAATTTTACAATCAATATCATGATCACCATCAATCAAGCGAATATTTTTTACTTTGGTTCCTACTTTCACTACCAGTGAGCTACCTTTAACCTTCAGATCTTTAATTACAGTAATACTGTCCCCATCGGCTAAGATATTGCCTACAGAATCCTTGATTATTTTAGCTTCATTTTCAGTACCTGAGGCATCTTCGCCAGCCGTCCACTCATGAGCACACTCAGGACAAACAAATGAAGTACCATCAACGTAGGTATATGCTGAATTGCATTGTGGACAATTAGGTAATTGAGACATGGTAGGCTTTCTTGCAAAATAAGGATTATTATAACTGATTAACAATCTATAACTAGTAATTAGCAGAGCTGCAAATTAGTTGAGTAGTGGTATTGTTGCCAAAATATAACTTTTGAACAACAATACCAGAAGATGCATAAAGATAATTATTTGGCTTTTTTAGCCTTGGCAGCTGGAGCTACTGCTTCCTTAAGAGTTGCACCTGCTGAGAACTTAGGAGCTTTACTAGCAGCTATTTTGAGTTCTTCACCAGTCTTAGGATTACGGCCAGTTCTGGCTGCACGTTCAGCAACGCTGAAAGTACCAAAGCCAACTAATGTAACCTTGTCATCAGCTTTAAGAGCAGCTGTAATGCTATCCATAAATGCATCTAATGCTTCACCAGCTTTTACTTTAGAAATATCAGCCTTAGCTGCAATAGCATCAATCAATTCAGCTTTATTCATAGTATTCCTTTCAAAAAGAAGCAGATTATAGCAGATTTATTAACTTCCACTTAGTTTCCGACTATTTTTTTACAGAAAATGTAAAGTCTTTGGACGTAACTATCTTCTGGGCTGGTTCTTCTGCAGCATCTGCCAGTTGTGGCAGTGCCTGCTCTACTGGTGGTGGAGGTATTTCAATCTCAAATGGATGGTTATCTTCCAGATTATTTATGTTTACAGGGATACCCATAAGTTTGCTATATACAGAATTCATAAGCTTTTTATCGAAAACAACCATTGATATACATAAGTTTATAAACCGATTCCTTGTTCCACGTGGTAAGCGATCGAGTACTCCCTGAAGTTTCGCTTCAACCGATAAGCTGAACTTATTATTGCTCATAACTACTTACTCCCCTAACGTCACTAAACTCAAACGGTTGATTAACAAATGTCATATTATCATCAAGATTTGCTCCCTGGAGGAAGTATGCCCCGCCACCAGCGAAGATATTTTTGTCGGCTTTGCGTAGATATTCCCGAATATCCGGCAGACTGTAAAAGAAAGTTTCAAAGTATTGGGCTTTAATTTCAAATATTTCTTCAGATAGATCCACTTTCTTACCTGAAACAGTAATCTGCCGTTCCAGTAATACCTGCTTTACTTCCTGTTCATTGAAGTACAGCTTGAACTTGCTCTCCAGAAGCTGACGTAATGGTTTTACTATTTCATTGGCACCATTTGGACTGGCTGTTGAATAGATTACCTGCCCACCAAGAATTACACAAAAGTCTATAGTATTAAAGCCGATATTAGTAACAGTATACATTCTGGCCGAATCTATGTCATTAGTAACGACATAGTCAATAAAACTGGCAAAGCCCTGGGCAATTACATCTACTTCACAATTAATTACCTGGTTATTAACGTTGATAGTTGACATTGCTTTGGCAAAGGCTTCTTTATTTTCATAATTCATAATCGACAAACAGGTTTTAATCCTGATGGGTTTAGTTATATCCAATCTAGCATCAGTTATTGCTTTATAGGCAATCAACGGTGCAAACTTTTCAATAAAGGAATAATCTCTGGTAGCTAACGCATTCATTTCAGCAATAGCATTACCCACGTACCATTTTGATCCGTTAAACAAGTACTCATCTTTATTAAGGCTTATATCCCCTCCCTTAACATCAAATTTGAGTACGGAGGTGTCTGCCCTTTTAATCGCTGTTGAGAATTTACCAGATTTGCTTTTTGTTAGCCATTTGCAATCACCAAAGCCGGGATCAATACAGATTACCTGTACTTCTTGTGGGTTATTGAGATGTGTTGTCATATGTTGATGCATGTTAATACTCCTAAAGGTTGTTAAGATGTTTTAAGGTTCTTGCGATATGTTAAGGCATCTTGAGGTATTAAAACATCTGCGGAATAGTTGATATTTACATATGTTTAGATATATTAAAAATCTTTAGGCACCTTGAGGTGGATTACCCTAAAAAAATGGGGTTGCTATAGGTTTTAATATCTAATTCATTGAAGAGACTTAATATAATTGATTAGCTTCCTCTTTCTCACCTCAAAATATGTCAACATGGATTAGCATATCTTAAGATATGACAAAATATATTTAGGTGTATTAAGAACCCTTTAATACCTCAAGGTGGTTTGAGGTTTTTCAGGTATGTTGAGGTGGATAAAATCACCTATCCTGTATATTAAGTTTGATGCTTCACTTTAGTAGAATGATATTCATTTATTAAAGGAAGCACTTATGGATTTTTCTATTCTTATTGCCTGTTATAATGAACAGGATACCATTAGTTCGGTTCTGGAGTACTTGGTTACTCATTACAGTCAAATTCCAATAATAGTTGTTGATAATGGTTCAACTGATGATTCAGCCAGAATCATTAAAAGCTATCCAGTACATTATGTATATGAAGTTACCAAAGGAAAAGGTAATGCGATTCGGGCTGGCACAAAGCATATAACTACGCTGAATGTAATTCTTATAGATGCTGATAATGAATACGATCCAGCAGGAATTAAATCATTACTTAACTATTCATATGATATGAAACTGGCGACTGTAGGTATTCGACCAGCTAAAAGCATGCTAATCAGATCCAGACTGGCCAACTTTCTGATCCGGGTGATCTTGTGGATGCGGTTTAATGTATGGATTAAAGATTGTCTGAGTGGGTTAAGATTAGTACCAGCCAGTATCCTTAAAGAAACCACTGCAACCGGTTTTGCCATTGAAACCGAAATCAACAAGCTTTGTCTTCAGCAACATATCCTGATTAATGAAGTTCCAATTGATTACAAACCGCGTACTATCGGCAAAAAGATCAAGGCTCGCGATATGGTTCATTTAACCATTGAGGCCATGATATGATCAAAGCTACTCAAGTTATTTTTAAAACAAGGGATCATTACGCAATCCTGCTTATTTATTTGGCTATGATTATTCTAGTATTTGCCATAAACATGCCATACCCAGAAGATGATCTTCTACGGGATATAGTTGCTGGTGATTATGGCTATAACTATGCAAATCTGTATATCCATGCTCCATTAATGGCTTCGTATAACCAGTATATTTTTTTCGATATTATCCTGCATTATATGAGTCATTTGATTGGGAGAATTGCAACAGCCCATACTTTCCAAATTATCTGCATGCTTGGCTATCTTGTGCCTTTATTGATCATGTCATACAGACTGCTAAAAGCGCGGAATGACCGATATTACCTCATGACGTTATTAATGATTCTGGCTCTAAATAATAGTGCCTTATTGCGAATTGTTCTGGCACGCCCAGAGATGCTCTATAGCTGCTGGATATTAATTGGTCTGGCAGTAAAGGACTACGCAAGGTTGAAATTAGTTTGGTACATGGGTGGATTTCTATTAATTCCATGCTACTGGTTAAGCTTTCTGTATGTACCAGCTATCTTTGTTGTTTTTAATAGTAGGATTAGCAAGATCATATTAAGCTTGTTATTTATTCTGGCAACTGCCATCTTCTGGCAATGGTACTCAAATTATCAGTGGTTGCCAAGTATCTTTGAATTAAAGCTTCTGCTAAAAAATAGAATTCCGCAAATTGGTGAGAATAAAAGTATTGTTTTGCTGTTATTTCATCCATTAACGGCTTGTGCACTAGTATTTTATTTATATTTGATTCGTGACAGGATTGGTCAGGCCATTTCATGGCTAATGAATTTTAAATATAAGCCAAACGTGCGAACTAAACTTAAATATGGTATTCTGGTAAACCATGTTATTAATTATATGAACCGGACTCTATTTAGCAATAGTCCCACTGCTATTATCTGTTTGTTGCTGGCTTATTTCACCAGTTTACACATGATCCGTTATGCTGCGATTATTACCGGTTTATTTGTGATCCTATTTGTCAGAGAGTTAGCCAAATCTGAGCAGTTACAGATAAACACTAACCTGGCCAGAAGTATTGTTTTAATGCTGGTGATCTTCATGCCACTTCAGGTTGACTGCTATACCTCTATACCTAAATTCAATCTACCGGCAAATTCAATAGCATTGACAACCAATCTTGCCAATTACTTTGTACCATTTACCTCCACAGCCAAAATAAAGGTAGCTCCATGCATGGAAATTGGTGCTAATGACCGTCAGGTGCAACAGATGCTTGAAGATATTGACGTTAAAGGTACTCTTGATTGTAAACAGCTTAAAAAGTTTGGTTTTACCCATGTAGTTGAAAAGAATCTGAAAGTGGTTCCTGAGTGCCTGGCAATCTATCAAATTCAGCCAGGCTGGAGAGTGTGGAGGGTTATTGATACTCAATAGGACTGATTATTTATTCTATTTGAATATGGTTAAAGTTACCAGTATAGTTTATCTGGTAGCTGGGGCAGATTCCGGTTGATACCGTTGTGGTTGTCCATAAATCGTACGGTAGATAGAATATTCGCACCAGTTGGTTAATTGCTGTCCACCATTTTCAACTGAGTGGGATACTTTGGCATCCCAGCGTGAAGCTCCATCACTAATTAGACTGGTGGCAACATTTATCGGATAACAGGCTCGATATACTTTGGTATATGGTGTATCACCCATTGAGATAAAGAATACCCATATCCCCAGAATTGCAATAAATATGATTTTACCCATGAAAGGACTATCCTTATGAAAATTAATCAACTTAAAATTGGCGGTACCAGGGATGCAATCTGCGTTTCCCTGATATTCTCACCGATAATTACCTTATCCCCATTATTTTATAGCGATAAAATTTATTTTTTATCAACTATAATGTGTATTTTTGGAGTATTTGGCATTTCTTACCGTATTCTGGATGAATATAGATTATCTAATCTGATCTCAACCAGAATCAGGTTTAAATCCAGCCCAATAAATCATGAATTTAATAAACATGAGGATTACCTGATTGGTTATGCTACTGATACCGCAATGCCTATCAGTCTTTATTATGAAATAATGAAACGGCATCTGATGATTATTGGCCAGTCTGGTACTGGTAAGTCGGTATTGATTACCAGCTTCTTATTTCAGCATGCACTTAAAGGTGGCGGTTTTCTTTACTGTGATGGTAAAAATGATTTGTCTGATTTTCTTAAGTTCTATAGCTTAATGTGTGAAATTGGTCGGCAGGATGATATTCATGTTATTAATGTTGATAACCCTGAAATGTCCAATACCTATAACCCAATCCTCTACGGTGATCCGGATGAGGTCGCAACCAGGATTATTTCATTAATTCCATTCTCAGAAAGTAACCCTGGTGCGGATCACTATCGCTCAGAAGCTACTGTTGCATTGACAATCTTCATTGCAGCCTTAAAGAAAGTCAATCTGGCATATACCTTTATTGACCTGTCTATTTTGCTTCAATCTGGTAAAGCACTAAAAGAATTAGAGGAGAAGCTTATGGAGATAGATCCGCATGCGGAAGCAACGATTAACTTCAGACTATTCCTGAGTAAGTTTATCCGGCAAGGCGGTACCATTAATACCAATTTGTTAAAAGATACCTTTGGTGGTGTTGCCGGGCGTATCTTTAACCTGGGAACTGGCAAGTTTGGTCAAGTAACCAATACCTATGGCTCTGATGTCAGGTTATTTGATATTATTACACAGAATAAGATTCTATGGGTTATGTTACCAACTCTGGCCAAAACAGAAACCGCCAGTGCTTTTGGCAAGATACTGGTATCGGATCTACGTACAGCAGTTTCCTGGGTCTTAAAACTACCAAATGAACAGAAACCCAATCCGCCATTTTGTGCAGCAATGGACGAGGCTGGTTCTTATGTCAGTGATAATTGGGCAAGGCTCTTCGAGCAATCTCGTTCAGCCAATATCTTTATGATGCCGGCAGTCCAGACTGATGCCAACTATAAGAAAATCAGCCCGGAACTATTATCAATGGTGGAAGGTAATACCTGGAACAAGATCTATCTTAAAATTGGGGATCTGGATACCGCCAAACGTATTGTAGAAAATTTGGGAATGACCAAATCAGTTAAACGTACCATCCTGAATACCCAAAGTGCCAGTGAATCCAAACAGAACTTGCAGGTAGCTCCGAATGCCAATGTTGGTGACGGTGCCGGGTTATCAATGGGACAGCAAGAACTTGATGTTGAAGTTATCTCTGCTACCCAGATGATGTCACTTGGTATTGGTGAATGCTTATTAACTATTGGAGGAAAGGACATTTACCATCTTCAGATGCCTATGGTTAAGCCGGATAATAATCATGAATTCAGACTACATAATACTGGCAATGAAGCAGAATTACCTGGTATTTGCCTGAAGGATAACTATGAGGAGTATATTGACTCTACTATCATGAAAAAACAGGGCGAAGACCAGATTACTGATGAACATGGGCTTGATATCTTTGATACCGAGAAAGAAAAAGCTCGCAAGGATAAGGAAAAATCACAAATCAAGAGTCGTTTTGTTAAGTTCCTTGATCTGATTATCAAATAACTGTGTTAAAGTAGTGTCAATTATTTTTTAAACTTGGATTCAAAATAACTATGACTAATACAAAATTATATAAACCATATTTAATAATGTCTTTATTGTTTATATCACGCAATCTATGGGCAATTAAACAACCTTCGTGGGAAGCAGTTGGCAATAAAGCTTTTTCTTCTGGATATTCTTCGCAGACTAAAATAGCGATATCCCCGGATGGTACTCCATATGTTGCTTTTCTTAGCTATGTAAATGGTAATGATAGAGTTAGTGTAATGAAGTATAGTGGTAGTAAATGGGAAGATGTTGGTTATCCAGGAATTAATAATGGCACTGCCAGAGATTTAAATTTAGTTATTTCAGGTGACAATACTCCATATATAGCTTTTGAAGATACCTCAGTTGGGTATTATAGAGCTAGTGTAATGAAGTTTAATGGAGTTTTCTGGGAGTATGTAGGATCACCAGGATTTTCAAATGGTGAGGCATCAAAAATACATTTGGCTATTTCTTCACAAGGTGTACCATATGTCTCATATAGCGACTATAATAATAAAAGTTCGCTAATTGTAAAAAAATTTAATTTGATAAATTGGGTAACTGTTGGTAATCCTGATATTTCAGGTGGGCATGTTGACTTTAATAATTTATCAATAGATTCAAATAATATACCTTACGTAGCATATTCTTATTCTCTAGCAACGAATTACGAGGATAATAAAACACATGTCAAATATTTCGATGGATGCAATTGGGAGTCCATAGGCAGAAACTTTACATATCGTAAGGCATACAACATAGAACTACAAATTTCACAAAATGGATCACCATATGTAGCCTATACCTCTTCAAACAGAAGTCAATTTATTACATATTTTAATGGCAAGGACTGGATAGAGTTAAATGATATACCATTTGATACTATTCAACCAATAAGTTTAGCAATAAAAAATAATATACCTTATATTGCATTTCAGAATTTTAATGATAACGGCAAAGGAATGGTAATATATTATGATTATAATCAATGGGTTATCTTGGGAGGTGAAGCTGTTTCTATAGCTGCGGCAGATTACATCAATATGGCATTTTCTTCTAATAGAATAGCATATGTAGTTTATAAAGATTACTATAATAAAAATAAGGTTACCGTTATGGCGTATGATAACTCTGAAGGTCGCTAGAGATTTGTTTTAATTGAGTTTGATTTAGTTTAGGATGTTCATTTTGTATCAGAAATTGATTTATAACATTAATTAGTTTAATAGCATCTATTCTGCCTACATTTCTGGCCTGGCGTATAAACACAATATTCCGCCAGGAAGGTATTTCGGTAATTTCACTAATTCTGATAGCCAGTTGGTTATCCCTGTTTTGCTGCTCCTGCTGTTCTTTGACTTTATTAAAATCAATCCTGCTCCTGGCATTAATCAACGCTTGATTAATCTGTTCCTGCTGATCCATAGTCGGGTCGGTATAAGAGAGCGAAGTAATAAGGTTTAGCAGAATTAATAATCGCTTATTCACTTTTAAAGTACCTTTGGGCTTTTACTTCGTTGAGTTTATTTTGTGCGATTTGTGACAGAGCTGGGATTTTGCTATTTAAGCGTACGTAATCAAGCATGGCTTGTATGGAAACCATTCCGGACACCTTTGCATAGTCTCCGGTCGAATTACATCCATCACGTACTGGATTTGCTGGTAGTTTAGATACAATTAATGCGGGCACTGCCGTGATG
Source organism: Aquella oligotrophica (assembly GCF_002892535.1). Taxonomy (NCBI): domain Bacteria; kingdom Pseudomonadati; phylum Pseudomonadota; class Betaproteobacteria; order Neisseriales; family Neisseriaceae; genus Aquella; species Aquella oligotrophica. The sequence continues at coordinate 1,524,486 of NZ_CP024847.1, forward strand.
TTGTATTTATCATAAGCTGGTGGATCCACTATAATACTAACCGTAGGAAATAATTCTCGCAAAGGTTTTATGTAAGCCATTGTTTCTTTGAATGAGTTATTGATAAAGCCACGTAAAACAATTGGTATATTGTATTTAGTTGCCTGTCTGCAATAAAGCAGGATATCATCACGTTCCATACCTTTAAAGCTTAGGAATAAGGCTATATCACCCTTATCTGCAGATTTAGCCATATTAACCTGATTTTGTTTGATTAGATCTTCAATATTAATTTTATGTGGTTTCAGTTCGGACATATCAATTGCCGGTAATGATGAGACTCCAATTTTAGCTTCTTTAATTTTGACAATGTTTTCCTGTTGGACTGATTCGGTTGATACTTGGCTAATGTACTGCCGATTCAGGTTACTGATTAAATCCAGATTAGTAGAAACACTATTTATCTGATTTGTGTTTTTAGTTTTGATGTCAGACAGATTGACCGTAGTACCATCTGCCAATGCCATTATAGTTAGACTAATTAAAATAGCTGTTAATTTGATGTTAGTATTCATGATATGGATCTTAAAGCCGACTTCGAAGTACTTTTTTCATAGTACTGTTGAGCAAGGTTAATGATGTAATAATGTAACAGATACCTAAGCCTGTAATCACAGCCAATATTATGAGTAGTATTTTCATATGGTTTCCTGATTAATATGGAATAGTAATACCGCTACAGCAATCTCTGCGCTGATAGATGTGATAAGTAAAGTCTTCGCCCATTGTTGGAAAGGTATGTCCTGGCGCCCAGCCTGCGGTTGTTCTGCCAAACGGTGAACAGCATTTACCTCCAGAGAATGGATCATCAAAGGTTATTGGATAAACCATGCTATACTTATATTCTGTCTTATTCATAATCGGTTGCGGTACAATCGGTGCAAACATCGCAGTTGGACCAGCTGTTGAATACTCCAATAACTGGCGGTGAAGTTTGGACATAACTCGCTGCATGGTTAATATGCTGTCATCAATTGGGTTTGATCCAGGTAAATTACCATCTAGCGGATACATTACGCCCTGACAACCAGCGCTCCAGTATGCCAGTCCGCTACTGATATTCCATGCACCAGGAAGATTGGATACACAATCCATTGCTGCTGTCACCAGTGTCCCCGGATTGGCATAAAGTACTGCATCAGGATTAAGCCAGAATGTCATGCTGTCATTATTCCAGAGTGGATCCAGTTCAGTCAGATAACCTATTTCAAAGTCACCTAATGATGAACAGGCAGTATCAATCGGCACTTCGAGCAATGCCAGAATCGGGTTGATATAGGTATGGGCATGATAGTAGTTATTTACCTTGACATTGCTATTAGCAGTTGCTTCACCCTGGCGGTTATATAATGAAGCAACCCCCATGCTAAAATCTACTCCACCCAGCCCAACCATGCAATAAGGGGTTCTGGTTACGTCAACTATCTTGTTAGGTTCGTAATAATCCATGCCGATACCAATTTTATAGCCAAAGATGGTATTACCGGCACATACTGGAGGTGCAACAAATGATCCACCAGGCTGTTCTCCACGGCTGGATAACGGCAGATCAATCCCGGCAATGTAGAATGGAAACATGCAGCCCCAGCAGATGTCAGTAAATGGATTAACGAATTTACCGACACAGTTGGCTGATGCTGTAGTACTGATTACTATAGTGCATAAGGTAGTCAGGAGCTTATTTCTCATAAATCTTGCCTGCTTTATCCTTTTCAGCTTTGGCTTTTCTGCGTTTAGCCAGCTGGAGATTAACCACTACTAGCAGTATGACGATGAACCCAAACCCTATGCTCACAAGTAATCTCAGATGTTCGCGGTACTCATCATCTTCTTTGAGTAGCTGTTTTTTTAGTTGATCAAACTCATTGGCTTTTTTAGCTAACTCTTTTTCTCTGGATTCAACCTGGGCTTTGATCAATGTGCTATTACTCAGCTGGTATTGCTTGATCTGATCCTTTAGGCTCATGTTTTCAGAGATTAGTTGGTCTCGCGCGACCTTACATTCAACCTCTTTGGCCATAAAGTCACCGGAGCAGCTGGTTAATAATAACGACAGGATTATTGGAGCTATTGTTTTTTTCATAGTTTTACTTCCTCAATTCTAAGTTTACGGGGTTGAATATTGTCCTGGTAGATAATCGTTGGTACATGTTTGATGCCAAACTGACTAACCAGCTTGCCGTTCTGGTCGTAGTAGAATACATGCTTCTTCTGTGCCAGGAGCTCTCTGAATTTAGTTGCAGCAGTCAAGACTATGCTGGTTCTGAATGGTGAACGTTTACTCTCCATGAGCGCATAGCTAACCTGTTCCGGATCTCGTCCGTCAATAAAGATCAACTCGTTATTAAATGGCATGTAATCTGAGGGGTTTACCACTTCTCCTTTATGGGCCAGAATGGTGTGATCAAATGGATTTATAATATCTTGATTGATTTTGATACTGGGGTCATAGTAGCGTACCGAGCTTTCAATGGTCTTACTAGCCAAAATTACTGGCGGATAATCAATCTTTTGTTCCGTTTGCTTGATAATCTTCTGCTGCATTTTCTTCCAGCTACCATTGGCAACTGCCCTGCTGGCTTGTGATTTAATATGATCAATCAGATTTGGTTCTTCAATTGGATAGGTTTTACCTATCTGTCCAAGATTTTCTGCATAAACATTGATGGTTGATAGATTTATACTGACACAGATACTCAGTAAAAGTAGAGATAACCTATTCATCAATAGCTCCCAGTTCCTTACCTTTTAATTCTGGATATATTTGCTTATGTGATGTTGTCAGGTGAAAGAGATAAACCCTGATAGCAAAAAGCATATATTTAATATACCACCAGAATAATTTCAGTAAAAGAATAACTACTGCTTCGAACACATATTTGAATAAAGGATGAATTATATATTTGGTAATTGCATGGCTAATATGCTTAACAAGCGCTCCTACACCAGGAATAATCAGTGACAATAAATATAAACCTAGGAATATCAGCACATAGATTATTGCCTGACGATAATTAAAATCCGGTAAAAATGATGGGATAAGATCATGCATGGTTAGTTACCTTTAATAGCAATTTTTCTAATTCATCAATATCCCATAAAGTCGGATGTTTTATCTTGCGGGTAAATTGTAAGTAGCTATACTCCGGTTTTAATTTCTCAAAAATGGCTTTCAAAGTCGGTGATTTTGTTTTAATCTTTAGATAATCAGTATAGGTACTTCTAACTTCATAGTATTTAAAGTATAGCTGTAAGTATTTATCTAGGATTGATACCAAATATTTACGATATTTATTTGGTACGTATAATAGCTGATAGCGACTGATTTTATTTTGATCAAGCATTTCCAGAAGTTCATTGGTATTCAACTCAACTACTGACTGAAATTTACTTATATTAATGGGTGAATTCAATAATTCAGACCGGTATTCAATCAGCCGCCTCAGATTAACTTGCCTTAACTCCTTGAATTTCAAAATTGCATTTTTGTTGACATAGCTCTGCAATGACTCATCCTTATACATAAGTACATCTTCCATTTCTTCAGTTAGACTAATATGATGACTATCTTCATGAGGTTTCATTCTTATGGCCAGTTTTTTTATATTCAGATAAAATACCTGGCGATTAAACTTTTTATTCTCAATTACCTGTTTAAAGATATTGCCAGCAAGTATTTCTGCCATTAATTCGCTTCTTAAATCATCATATTCCAAGTCAAATTTGCGGGCAATGCTACGGATGAGCAGATTACAGAATTTACTGGCATAGGTATAATCTGCAATAATTGCATACGAATCAGGGTATTGATTGATATTTTCAATAATTGACATTAGTCCAGCCTTAAACTCTTTATACATACTCATATCTTTAGTTGATCCAGCTTAATGCCAATGTCCCGTTTAGTGTTGCCAGTGGCTGGTTGCTGAATTGCCTTATTATCAGTTTGCTTACTGTCAAAATTTGCGACTCTTTGCTGCTCAGGATCCCTGCTAACTTTTTTTGTTTTTGATTTTGGAGTCGGAATTATTATCTGTTCTCTAGCAATTATTGGTTCCAGTTCCAGATAAGCGTCAACATTAGTCTGCTCAACCTTATGAGCAACCATTGATACCCTTGAATCATCATCATGGGCGTCATAGTCGGAAATTTTTAATTGAGGTGAGTGAGCTACAAAATTAACGCCCTGTTGATTATAGGCTTTAATTAGCAGTTCAATATAGGGGATAATTTGCCTTGAATCAAACTCATTATCTTTACTATTCTGATTAATTCGCTTGGAATCATTAACGTAGTTGCTGACAATGAATAGTAGTTCGCGTATTGTAGATATTTGCCAGGCTGCATCAGTATTAGCGAGAATATTACGGCTTTTAGCAGCTATTCTAGAATAGTTGTTTTCCTCAGTTACTTCGACTCGACCTAGATTATGCGTAAACCCAATCAGGATAATCAAATCCGGATTTAGGTTATTATTAAGTAATAGCATTGTTTCAGTTATTTTGCAATTATTAGCATAAATACCAATACCCGTATTGAATGTAAGATCACGATGAGCTTTAAGAATACCTGCAGCTTGCATAAATAGCTGCAGATATGCGTCTTCATTGTTTTTACTATCTAACCATTCACGCAAGAATGTTGGTAAATCAGTTTCAGGATCTACATCTTCTTTAGTATAGCTCCTGCCAGTAAATAACTCACCTTTATCAACACTAAACCTTTTGTTTGATTTGCCAGTATAAAGACTATCCGTAACTTTCTTACGTGTAAAAGTTATCAATGCCAGAATAGCAAAGAAGCCTACCCCGCTACCGCCAATTATTAATACTACAGTTTCCAGTATTCCATAAATAAAACTGTCTAGTGACTTTTTATCAAGTATGGCAATAATCGCCGTTAGCAGGTAAATTGACACAAAAATAGCCAGTGTGGTACTTATTAAAGGTTTTTTACTAATCATAAAAGTTCCAGTACCTGCTCCAGTTAAAATTCTGGGGGTTCTTTGGTGTTCGCCCAGTTATATACATCCGTTCTCCATTTATGGCAATAATTCCTTCGAGAGATAAACACTCAATGACTTTTACCGTATCTATTTTTTTAAACTCTTCCGGAAAAGAATCAGTTCCCGGATTACTCCAGATCTGTTGGACTACCTTAACTGAATCCTGGATATGCAATGTAGCTACCTCATCCACTAGTACTGGTGGTAATACCCCAGTAAATTTATCTGTAAAGACTAATTGCTGGCGGTAAAACTCATACTGAAGGCGAATCCTAATCAAATCCGGGTGAACATCCAGTAAGTCACAGCAATCAGTATAGTCAAATTCACCAGGTCTACTACTTCTTGCAAATAACCAGTTTAGTGACTCCATGTGAAGTTTACCTCGACTCAGGATATTCAAGACATGTTTACGAATAATTGCAATCACTTGATCCTCAATCTCTTCGTAACTGCAATCTTTCGTGTGACTAACTGACAGATTCCTGGTAGCGGCTAACAAAATCATCTATCCAGTCAGGTTTACCAAAGAAGTACTTATGCAGATTTGTTGGGTCAAGCACATTTATCCGGTCTGAATGAATATAAGTCGCCAGAATCTGCTCACCATTATCCTCAATCAACTTGGTTCTAAGTTCCGAGTCAAAATATAGTGGATACATATAACCACGATTAGCAAGTTTCTTGATATGCTGGTAGATAACCTTACAGCGATTACCGTAGATTCTTACTGGTAATGTTTTATTTTGGTCAATCCGTAGTTCAAGAAGTAAACAATCAGGCTTGATTTCTCCTTTGGAGTTTTTGTCATGGCGCAAAGATTCAAGGAATCCACCGATATATAATTTGTTTAAGGCTGAACCAGCAGGCATTTCCAGACCAAATACATCATAGGGATTAAACTGATCCTTATTGTTATTATTCTGTTTGGAGTATTCATCAAGTTTGGGTAATTCGAGCATTGATGGATGCTCTATCATTAATGGGCGAAGTATTATTGAATTATGTTCGCGAATCATTTCCGAATGCAATCTGGTATAGATTTTGATACCGCTACCCTCAGTAAAATCCTGCGACAGCCATTCGCTATCACCAAGTTCGACTTTAAATAGATGTGCTGTATACTCCGACTGGCGAATATAGAAAGTTTTTCTGTCATCACTTAACCGGAAGATAAACCCTGAAAACCAGCCACAATTCTTAATCCCGTTATAGAACTGATGTACCTTATTCCTGGCTTCTTTTTTACTTAACATGGGATACCTTTCATTAATAAAGCTCCACCATGTAATTCTACCGAAATAAAAAAGCAAAAACATACACAGATCTGTTGATTTTTACATGCCAGCCGTAGGCTTCCTCATTATTGATAAGAAACTTATAGTTAGGGGTGCTTAGAGCCAGGAAGTAAACGGTGAATTAACGGCAATAACTGGTTAGTAACTTGTGGGCAGGTAGGCTTGCCGTTAGCTGTCCACAGGTTACTAATGGGTTATTCCGTGGTGCAGCGCAAATTCACGGTTTACGCTCCTTGAGGAATTAGCAGATACCAGGATAATATTTTAAAAATTTTGACATTTAATTAAATTCAAAGGCATATTGTTTATTATGTAACATTTAACCAGAGGTAGTATTTCACCTCTGGTGAATACTTCCTCATTTTTATGAGGTAAAACATTATGGATAAGGATTATTTAATATCAGTTAAACAGGCAATCTTGCATCCTCTTAGCGTTATTGGTGGCTGTGAAATCTACCAATATTTAGGTAAAGATGGTGCTCCTTGTGCTTTTCTCTCTAGAGGAAAGTCAAAGAAAGTCTCCTGGCATCTTAAATTTTCCAGTCTTGAAGCTTTGAATGATAAAGTATCCAAACAGATAAATTCCTATCTGGATATTCAGGAGTCAAAGACTAAATATAAACAAGAGAAAACACAACGTTCAAAAGTTGCTGCGACCCTTGTAAATATTGGTGATATTTTCTACTATAGCTGGGGATATGATTGTACTATTACCAGTTTTTGGCAAGTAATTGCAAAATCTGGTATGACAGTCAAACTTCAGCAGATAGATTATCGGATTGACCATATTGAGTCTGGCAGAAATGAATATCTTTTGCCTTTAAAAGATCAATTCGTTAATGATGAAGTAATTACCAAAAGAATACGTAGTTATTGCCAGAATCATAGCCCAGCAATTTCTATGGATCATGGACTTATGGTCTTACATGGTGGGAAACCAGTATATCAAACTAATGTATACTGGCGATAATCACTAATATCAACAAATTTTAAAGCACCTCTCTGGTGCTTTTTTACTATTTATTACCGGTTACCGGCGAAATTTGGATAATTGGTTCGCGAGGATACATTTGCCCTCTAAAGATACTTTCTCATATGGATAAAAATTGAGACCATCATCAAGCACTATTTGATCATTTATCAGGTCAATTTTCTTAACCTGTTTTAGCGATAAGTTTCCCTGCTCTAAAATCTGAATCCTTTCATCATCACTAACCAGTTCTGCTAATGGAATTGAGCTTAAATGATATTTACTGAAAATATTAAACATAAAACCGTCTACCTCATTAACTAACTTACGATACGCATTTGAAAAGTTCATGATCATTGATCTCCATAATTAAAGAACCCTTTTGGTTCTGAATCATAATTAAAAAAGTTATCAGTTGATTGATTCGATTGTTGATTAGCTGATTGATGATCAGAAAATAAATTAACAATTGCTTGTGCGGTGCTATATGTCATATAGGAATTTAGTGAGTTCATCTCTACAGGAATTTGGTTATATGACTGGTTAATTGCATTTCTTACTTCATTGGCCATATAAAATGAGTTGCCATAATAACTTATTGATACACGTGTAATATTAAGATTCTTTATGTTTTCAACTATAAGTTGAGCTTGATTACTAGCATTTAAGTTATTTATAGTATACTGAGCAACAAGTTGCTCATCAGCATAAGCCAAGCCCATAGTTAAAACAAGAGTTGCCAGAAATAATTTCCTTAAAGCTAATTGCACTTTAATTTCCTTTCGATGCATATTTCAGGAACATGGCATTAATATCATTAACATTATTGCTCTGATCAGTAATGCGCATATATCCGAAATCATTTAAAACATGAATTACCTCTTTATTTCCGGCATTATTTGCCCCATCCTCCATTATTTCAATAATCATTCGTTGAGGAATTTTTATATTAAGCTGCTCCAGCACAACAATAAATGGCAGGAGTGTTTTTGGATGACTTTCTTCCTGAGATAAATTTGACCAATAAGGCTCATCCTGCATTTCCCCCTTTTCTATTACCATAAAATACCCCTGAAGTGGACGATCCCACCCCATTAATACGTGAGTTTTCTGACTCTGGTGTGTAGTATAAAAATGATGTTGTGACATAATTACTCCCTTATGTAAATTAATTATTTGGCCAAAAAAATAACTATCATGTAGTTCACATGCTAGTAGTTTGGTTTTATTAATGTGGCTTCATTCCAGAGCTTATTCCACTCATTGTCATAGTTCGCTGCTATTTGAGGTACATTCCAAAGTAATAGAACGTTTTCAGCATTTTTACTAGCTGCAGCAGCACTATAGTTAAATGAGCCAGTCTCGAGTGAAACGCCATCAATCACCATGAATTTATGATGAAATATTGGGTAATTACCATTTAAGCGCACTGGTACATTATGGTTAGCTAGGTAATTAACGGCACTATATTTACCTGAATTACTTTTCTTATCCGCAATAACTTTTACATCCACGCCTCGGATGCTTGCCATATATAACGCAGTAGCTATTGGTTTTGAGGTAAAACTGTAAGCAGCAACATGAATTGATTTTTTGCGGATTCTATTCCGGTTAAAACAACTGCTAGGCTATTGCCATTGGGACTAAATCCAGTCTCAAAGCTTACCCCTGAATTAATAGTGATTGCTGCATTAGCGGTAATTCCCCAAATTAAGCAAACAGTGATTATTAATTTTTTCATTAATACATTTCCCTTAATCTAATAGCTGATTAATAATAGTTCTTAGTTCCTCAACATAAGCGTCTGTCTCCATACTCAGGTGAACTGCGCCATCGCTGCTAGTAAAATCAAGAATATCAGTAGCAGGAATGGATACAACTTTCGGATTCTTAAAGCTTATTTTATCTACTTTATATGCCTGAAATCCTGCTTCCCTATAATTAAAAGCTACACTAATATTTTCCTGAATCATCCAGCTAAAAACATACATCATCTACTCCTGAAATACATTCATTGGTCTAATGTAGGGCATAAAGCCCTACAGATTAATTAAAGTTATTATTAATTACCATGGATTAGTTACTTGAGTAGGCATAGCATTGTTTATGTAGTTACCTATCCCTAGTTCTCCGTTTTCATTATATCCCCAACAGTAAATTTCTTTCGATGTGGTTAATGCACATGTAAAATTAGGTCCAGCAGAAATTGCTGCTACATTAGTATCAGTTAATCCAGTTGTAGTTAATACCGCAACTGGGATATTACTATTTACACCAGTGTTGCCATTACCTAGTTGTCCATAAGCGTTAGTTCCCCAGCAATAGGCTTTGCCGAATGTGGTTACTCCACATGTAGCATACTGTCCAGCAGAGATCATTGCTACATTAGTGTCGGTTAATCCAGTTGTAGTTGATACTGCCACTGGAACATTACTAGCTGTGTTAGTAGCATTACCTAGTTGTCCATTATTATTAATTCCCCAGCAATAAGCTTTACCAAATTTTGTTACTACACAGGAAGTATTAGTACCAGCTGAGATTGTTGCTACATTAGTATTGGTCAATCCAGTTGTAGTTGATACTGCCACTGGAACATTACTACTTGTACCTGTATTGGCATTACCAAGTTGTCCATTATTATTGTATCCCCAACAATAAGCCTTACCTAATGTGGTTACCCCACATGCATAATGTGTACCTGTAGAGATAATTGCGACATTAGTATCGGTTAATCCGGTTGTTGTTGATACTGCTACAGGTACATTACTATTTGTGGCATCACCATTACCAAGTTGACCAAAATGATTTCTACCCCAGCAGTAGGCTTTGCCTGTTTTTGTGACTGCACATGTAGAACTATTTCCAGGAGAGATAGTTGCGACATTAGTATCGGTTAATCCAGTTGTAGTTGATACTGCTACAGGTACATTACTATTTGTACCTGTATTGGCATTACCTAGTTGTCCAAAATTATTGGATCCCCAACAATAAGCTTTGCCTGATTTTGTAATCGCACATGTAGTCCCACCGCTACCAACAGTAATACTTGCTACATTAGTGTCAGTTAATCCGGTTGTGGTTGATACTGCCACTGGAACATTACTATTTGTACCTGTATTGGCATTACCTAGTTGTCCATAAGCGTTACCTCCCCAGCAATAAGCTTTGCCGGATGTGGTTACTCCGCATGAATAGAATAGTGATGAACTAATTGAAGCAAAACCAGTTACTACTAGTGGTTGATGATTAATGATAATAAAGCTAGGATTCTGGAAAGCATAGCCACCACCTGCTGAATAGGTAAATGTAAGTGGGATATCTACTGCTTCATTAAAGTAAGTTGGCATAGTGTAGGTAGCAGCAGCACTACCGGATGTCAGCATATTGCATGCCAGAGAGTTATCTGAACTGTTAAGTGTACAGTTCGATAATCCTGTAGGAGCGGCAGTCAGCCACTTTTTTACGCCGGAAACATTTGCAGTTAAAGTAGAATACCCTCCAGCATTAGTAGCAGTAATAGTTAGTTCAGTTGAAGTAAAATTACTGTTATTATTACTTACTGCATAGGTTAAAGTTGCTTCAAGCAGATTCAGATATAATACATCACCCGGATTTTGGCTGTAAAAACCTAGTGATGTTGTCCAGGTAGCTGGTGGATATGCGATTGCACCACCAAAATTACTGGAGGCAGTATATTGAGACATCAAACCATAATCAATAGTAACAACCAGATCACAATAACCATTAACTGGAATAGTTGTTACATTCTGACCAATTGGACAGCTTGAACTCGGATCAATAATCAAACCCAATGGTAGAGATCCTGCATTAATGTTGAAATTAGTCATTGCCTGATCTGGGGAATTATTGTGATAACGTAATGTTATCTTTGCATTAGGATTAGAGCCAGTGGATGAGTATGGGTCAGCCTGAGTACCACTCCCGGTTACATCCGTTGCGCTGATGATTGATGTACTGATACTGGAGTTGTTGCCTAGCACGTTATAAGTAATAGTACTGTTAGATGTATGTGTTTCTCCAGTACTAGCAGAATAATTAATTTGCAGAGTGGTATTACCAGTTTCACTAGTGGTTACCGTGGGTGGAATAGCACCCAAAGTAACTACTATCTGACAGCTTGCTCCAGCAGCTAAGGTGCTGCCACAAGTTGACTGAGCCTGATCAATAGTTGGCTGAATTGATGTTCCGGAAGTATTTACTAAATTAACTCCGGAAATATCAGCGGTATCATTACCGTAATTGGTTATGGTAAAAACCAGATTCTCTACAGTACCATTAGCAAGACCATTTAATGAACCGCCGTCAGAATCAATTACCAGATTAGGTTGATTAGTTACCGTATAGTTTACTGGTAATGAACCAAAGCTATAGGATGTACCATTGAATGTTCCGGCAGCTTTAATAAATAGAATTCCGCTACCTGGTGTTACGCCAGTTAAATGACCAGTTATGGCACACTGTGATTGAGGTGCAATAGTTGTAGTACAGGTAGTACTATCTTGTGTCCAGGTAGCCAGATTACCTGATGTAGCTGAATAAACTACGCTACTAAGTGGAGCTTTACCAGTATTGGATACGGTAAATGTTATTGGCTGTGAATTTAGACCAGCGCCAACTGAAATACTACCAGGTGCTGGTTCCAGATAAATAGCTGGGTATGGCTGGTCGTTTGTCCATACTACATTTTGAGAGCCCACAGATACACCATTAAGCGTATAGGTTAAGGTAGCATTACCAGACACATATGCATCAACCGATAAAGTAAAGCTACAGCTATTAGCAGCATTAGCCTGTATTACGCCATTACAGCTACCCTGATTAACAATCAATGCAGCATTATTGGAGCTGATCACTAAGCCCTGGGTATCTTTATTACCATTGTTAACTACAGCCACACTGACAGCACTGGATGTCGGGGCTGTTAAGGTTGGTACTACACCAAAGATGAGGTTCTCCTGCGATACAGCTGGAGTTAATGTAACTGTTAATGGGTTACCGCTTCCACCACTACCATCACGTAATGAACTTTGCGATGAAGAATCATTCCAAACAGATTCATTCTTCAATGTAGAAGATTTAGCATTTTTAGCAGTGAAGATACTGCTATCATATAAAGGTGTTAGAATTGCTGTAGTTGTCCGATTAGATTGCATGGAAACAGCAAATTCGACTGGTATTACCTGACCAGCAGCAACCTGCTGACCATTAACAAAACCATTACTAATCTTAACGCTGCTATTACTGTTAATGGTTACATTATTATAAACCTGTCCAGCCTGACCACTGCCCATTAAATAACCAATTACGTGTCTGGTAGTATTCTGTGGACTGGTGACAGTTAATGAACCAGTAAAATTAACTCCGGATTTAGCCGATAAGTCGGTATAAGCATAGTTAATAACCTGATATGCGCTCTTTGTATGATCTTTACCATATTTTATATACATCACCGCATTATTACGATTACCTACGGTTAAAGCGGGAGTCTGGAACTTAACCTGGCAATACCCATGTGCAGGAATTAAGCCACAGGTTTCAGTATTGAGAATTTTAAACCCGTTATTGTCTTCCAAACTGTTATTGGTAATATTCCCCAGTTCAATGACTGGGCTACTAATTGCATCATCACTGTAGTTGTGGATATAGGCAATTCCCGTAGTTGCAAATCCATTAACCACAGGTACTGTTGTCATCTGGTCAATTTCAACTAGGTTACTGCTAACTACAGGATTATCGTTATTCCCATTATTGCTACTGCCACCACTGCCGGAGCCAGAACAGCTGGCTAATAATATGGAAATAGCTAAAATACCATATTTATATTTCATTGTTATTCCTTAAATTGTTTAATTAATGTTTATATATTTTAATAGAATTCACTTTTGTAACGTATCTGTTACGCTGTACTCCTGTAAAATGAGGATTTGTACTGTGTTATTATTATGATTATCCTGATTAAATTGTTTTGGTATTTTCTGCCTTTTAATTGTGTTTGTACTTTATTAAACTATAAAAATACATCTTGTAATCATTTTAAACCTGACTAGGGTTCCCGCCCTTTGACGTCAGGTTTTTTCTTATCTTAGCGACTGGTCTGAGAGCTCCTGTCTGTTTCCTGATCTAACTGTTTTCTTGCCCTGTCAATTTCAATTTTGATGAATTTCTCAAGTTTGGGAGTAAGATCAACTTCATAACCAAGATTTTCGGCTTTCTTGGTTAGCTCTTCATATTCATCATAAAGTGCTGCATCAATCTTCAAGCGAAGCTCTTTTTTTGGTGACTTTCTAACTAGCATTATGTTTCCTTTCAAATGTAATTATTTCTATTTGCCAATAATTTATGGAGTCTCCTGACGTTACCAGCAGTAAGCAGTTCCGGATAACCATGCTTCTGTCGCTGATTATCAATGATTTTCAGCTGTTGTAAACTAAGCAGTTGATAAATGTCTAAGTTAAACTGCTTTACCTGGCACTGAGCGCATACCGGTAGTAGATTATTAATCTGATAATTAGGTATTTCTGGCAGTTTCCGCTTATATTGCCGGTTTTTACGTTTATTCAGGTTTCTGGCATACCTGACAACCTTTAACGGTACCAGATGTATAAAAGTATTTGCAGTTTCCCCATTACAGACCTGGCACTTTGCTCCATAAATTGATTGTAGTTCACTTAATAAGTTAGCTTTATTCATAAATCAATAATCAAAATAGTTACTGCTTTTAACGGAATTCTTGCTTTTTGAGCTAATATCATCAGTTATCCGTTTTTTCTGGTTCTGATACGCCTGCGAGTTCTGATCAAAATTAGAGGTATTCATATTCTGATTAATTTCATTAAAAAAGTCGGTAAAATCAACTTTACTAAAATCAATTTTCTGCATTTCATTCATTTCAATACCTTTTTCACACAAAGCCTGAAAGCTCTTCTGTGTGGCTATTCCGGTATTACCGGAATTACAGATTCCATTAGCCAGTTCAGCTACTGAACAGACTTCAATACCTCGATACAGTGCAACCAGACTTCCTGCTGCAGACAGGCTTGGACGTCCACCAATATGCTGGTCAAATGCTGCTTTAGTAATGAGCTTGGATATAGTTGAAGCAAAACAGCAATTAACATTACCCTTAAATATGACATCATTCCCACCTGTTACTCCGCCACAATCCTGTCCACCATGACCACCCAGTGTCTGACCATAGCAAAAACCATTGAGATCACTGCAATAACCAGGGCAAATTCCAATGCTACATAGAGCACATGCTGCTCCATACCAGCTTTTACAGGTACTAAAATTTGCAGCTCCAGTGGTACAAGCAGTACCAGCACCCCAAAAGGTTGTCTGATAGGTACAATCCTGATAATTCCATCGATTCTTATCGCCATAGGTATAAAGAATCCACTGGGTTGTTTCCGGACCGGGTACGCCACCATATTCAAATAAGCAATGATGTTTACCAACATTAATCATTTTCTGTTGATCTTCAGGTGTACATTGCTGCTTGTAGGCACTACCAAAATCTGTTACATCACTGACCATCTTGGCAGCATCCTGAATAACCTTGATTACTCCACCAGGCTGCATTTGTGCCGTACTCCCCTGATCCGTTTTGCTACCACCAGTATTCCAATGCACCTGGTTATTTTGACTATTTGGATCATCTTTAGATATGACAGTACTTTCAGGTGTTGCTGCTAATTGATAGTTAACACTCTTCTGGTTAGCCGCAGTCCAGCTATCATCGGTAGAAGTGACGGTTTGCCCAGTTGGATCAAACTGTTTTGAAGAAGACGCAAAGCTATATACATATGGATTACCCGCATGAATTCCGGTAGCATTCTTATTGCCAGCCAAACTTGAATTTAATTGTCCTTTATCGCTCCAGACATCAATATTTCTGGTTGGCATGGCTGCACCAGCAGATCTTAATGACATCTGTAATTTTTTACCGCTATTACCAAACTCTTTAGCTATTTCATCACAGCTGGTCGCAGTTACACCAATCTTGCAGTTACCACCCCAAACAGTAAAACTATCCTTATAGGTAATAAATTTGCCCTGAAAAAAATAACACAGACAATTAGGATTTACTCCCTTACTTGGATCATTTGGGTCAGCCGGGCTACACTTGGCGCCTGAATTCTTGTCGTAACAGTTTTTCATGGTACCCATTTCGTTAGCTACTTCCAATGCTGTCATTGCCTGGGAAAACTCATTATCAATTGAGGGATCTCCCTTGTAGCAAATCTGGGTACCAGTTGCATCCGGTTTACAAATTTCATTGCCGCAAGCTATCATGGTTCTACTTACGGATTGTCCATTTTGACAGTTAGCCGTCTTGTTCCAGCTCTTACATGTGCCATTGTCATTCTTTTCAGTACAGATACTCTTGGATTGATCAATAATACAACCTTTATCCAGTAATGGCTGACAGGTATCAACTAGCGGACAGTCATAAGTCTTTTCATATCTCCAGCAGTCAATACCCAATTGTTCTTTGGTAAATGTGCCACCATTAAATGATTTGGAGGCTGAATTATCAACGCATACCTGTTTTACTGCACTACAAGCCTGAGTTGCTGCAAACAGGCTACTGCTACAAATACAAAGTAATCCGACCAGAATTAGCTTATTCATTGATTTTATACAGGTAATATTCAACATATGATTTCTGTCCGGTTATATTATTAACTGAGTAACTAACTTTTATAACTACAGGAGCAGCAATATAAGCACCCCAATCGTTAAGGTAGTCCTTTAATGTAAAATCAAGAGATCCGTAGAGATTAACCAGCTGGGGAATAGCGGCATTTGAATAGCGCTTGAAAATATAAATTTCCTTTTGACATTTGGCCATATCCTGCATCGTAAAGGGAAAGATATTCAAGTCCGATTCAGGTTTGATAAGATAGTTAGTGGTTGCTATCGCACAGGCATTGTCATTATTAGTATACTGGGTAATCGCATCAATCATCAATGGTGCAGAATAGGTGTTCTTTATTGTCAATTGCATGTTTTTATTAACAATAACTGCTTTAACATCAATATCCTGAACTTTATTACTAGCCACATTGCTACTTTCAGCAGCAAAAGATAATCCGGGCAATAGTAAGAATACAATTGTATTAGTTTTACTTGACTGAATCTTCATTTTAAAACTCCAAAACTGGTTATCGGGTACAATCATCTTTCCAGGCAATGTTATTTACCTGGGCACAAGTATAAATTGCCGGTTGTCCCGGATTAGAATTAATACATACTGGATCAAATCCTCTATCGGATCCCCAAACTGTTCCATCGCAGGGGTGGCATTCATCTTTTCCGCCGCATGCCCCTGGGGTGCATAGTTGTCCGCCGGCCTGACAATCAGTAGTTATAGTAGTCCTGCAACCTACCTCATGTTTATAACGCCAGGTTAAACATTTTGGCGCAACATAGCTTTGGGTTAAATGGCATTGAGAGTTAGATATGTATTGACTGCATGAACCATCATTGGGATTGCACTGATGCTGGACATAGCTCCAGCTAACATCATTTACCCATTTATTACAGCTGTATCCTCGCTGACCAATGACCTGGCAGGATTGTGAGACATCATCACCAGATCCGGTTTTATAGGAAATCTGGGTGCATTTATTCCCTGATTTGCACATAGGCTGGCTGGGATCTTTTTTACAGCTGACACATATTGTGTCATTAGGATTTGACTTACAATAATCGGTAATATTCACATTCGGATTAATCTGCTTGTTGATTAGATTACTAGCAATTGAAACTACACTTTCAGTTCCTTCTTGGGCTTTTCTAGTTAATGGGTCATTATAGTAATTATAGCTATCACAATCAGCTGAAGTCTTCCCATTACATGCTGTGGCTTTCTGATTCCCGGCTTGAGTCATGCCATCAAGATTCTTATAATTATTACCCATTGTATTTTGTATACTGCTTTGGGTATTTTTAGCATCACTTACTCGCTCCTTACCAACCGCCGACTCCAAAGCCGAATTACTGATATTGCTACCAGAGTAAATATTGGCATTGGATTTCCCAAAGTTTACTCCATCATCAAAACATGATCCGGTAGTACTACAATCTGCGTTTACTGCCTGGCTAAGAATTAAGAGGCTGCTAATATAAAGCAGCAATTTCTTGAATTGCATTTTCACCCTCGAATACCTGGTTATTGTTTACTATGAATGTTGGAGTACCATTAATCTGGTAGCGAACGGCAAGACTGGCTGCAAACTGAACTTTTCTGGTAATTCTTTCACTACTAGCCAACGAATAAAATGCCTTGTTATTCAGATTACATGCAGTTAAAACTGAAACAAGTGTTTCTGGTGCATAAGCCGACATGCCCTGATTAAATACAGCATTAAAATAAGCCAACCGGAATTGCGGCTCCTTTCCCAATGCCTGAGCTGCAAAATAGGCATTAATAACCGCCAACTGATTAATATCTTTTGGATCATAAATTGGTAACGGAATATAATTAACTTTGGCTGATTGCCGTAAAGACTGAACTTGTGGTTCGATGTTGTAGCAATGGATACAGTTAAATGAAAATGCTTCTGCCACGTCAATTGCCATTACTTTCATTGTCATTCCAGCCAGAATCAGCAATTTAGTCAACTTCATAATTAAATTCCCGACCATTTTGTTTGGCATCTCTAAACTTTTCTTGAATCTTTCTGGTCAACTCATTGGATAAACTGGATATAAATTTATACTCACTAAGCATTCTTAGGATATATAGAACATCATCCAGAGTTTCATTATTTTTAAACTGAATATTCTTGGCATCAGGTAGCATTAGTGATAGATTGAAGTATCCTCCCACTACTTGATGGGAGATTGTTATTAGTAGCTCTGAACTCTTTGATGTAATATTAATGCGCATTATTTATCCCAAAACCATTAAAAAATCAATATAGTTATTCTACAGAGTTAAAAAATTAAAAACATACACAGATCTGTTGATTTTTAGGAGGAAGGAGACAATCTACAGGCAATAAAAAAAGCACCAGAAGGTGCTTTTAGGAGATTGTTATAATTGAGGAGCTGTAACACCCTCAGTTTCGGAAGCATAATCTTCTGGATTGAAATCCGTATCGATTACATCTTCTTCTTTCACTCGTGAAGAGAGAACATTGATATCATAAGCGTTTAAGACTAACTGACTTTGAGGTTTCCCATCTTTGTCAAGATAACCTTGTGAGCTAATGCTACCTTCAAATTTAACCAATTTACCGGAATCACAAGCACCTTTAACAATTGCTTTCAAATTTTCGTGTTTAACGTAGATCTGAACCCATTTTGCCGGATACTTGAATTTACCATCCTCACCACGTGGGCCAGAATTAGCAGCAACTTTGAAACAAAGTGTACCATTAATCTCTTTAGGAGCCATGTTGCCATCTTTACCAGAATTGATAAATGCTAGAACAGTAGTTTGTAAATTGAAGAAATTTTTATTTTCCATGATTAAGTCCTTTATAGAAATAAAGGAACATCATACACCCACTATGGGTACAGATGTTCCACAGTGGGTTTAAACTAACATAACATATACAGTATGTCATGTAGATTTAAATATTATCAAAATTTTTAAATTATTTTATAGATATTTCAGCTACACACTGATATACCTAGTTTTTATTTACCCATTTTTTTATGGGGAAATTACGTTTTACCTTGTTAATTAGTTCGTCATCCCATCCCTGGCTTTTTAATTCTTCATATGGCGCACGCGCTACATGTAACATTGCAAAACCAAATGCGGCAAACATAAACAGGTATAAATATATAAAAAACATTTTATTTATCCTTCTTAAGAAGATTTAGCATAATATTTGCAATAATCCATCCTATGAATGAACTGATTATAACATAAGAGGGGTTATGAAAGCCGAAGAAACGACTCACTCCACCAATCATGATAATCGTGGCACATACTGTTCTAATATCAGAAAATAGATCAACATATGTACTTTTGCTAAATATCCAATCAATTAAAAGATTTTTAAATTTCATAGTTTCACCTGTTTGGTAAAACCATTACTTTTTCTAAAAAACCTTTTATGCCGATTATGTTCTTTATATATGCAAAGTAGATGAACTGACTTTTTAATAAATCTGGATATCATAACGGCTAATATAGCAATTATAATAATATTCAGAAGTATTGCAAGCAATGCACCCTCAATATCACCTCTGGCTGCAACTGGTAATAACTTATCGGCTATTCCAGGAGTAATAATATATTTCATATGATACCTCACAAAAATGAGGCAGTAGTTCACCAGAGGTGAAATACCACCTCTGGTTATAAAATTATTTCAATACTACTTGCGGTTATCGCAAGTTGTTTGCCATGTCAATCTATTACACATATCAACATAGCCATGCGCTATCGCCTGTGTTTCTTCATATTTGATTCTTAATTCATAAAGTTCCATTTCAAGCTCATTACAATAATTTTGAAGATTATTATAGTTTTTGCTGAAAAATGTATCTTTGATTAAGACAATCAACATAATAATTAAAAATACCAGACTAATATTAACTAAAACAGTTTGAAACATCATTTTATTTTCCTCATATAAATGAGGTAATCTTTGCCAGAGGCAAATAATTACCTCTGGTTAGACATGTTACATAATATACAGTATGCCTTTAATTTTAAGGATTATCAAAAAATTTAAAACATTTTACTTAAAAGTGTCATCCTTTTTGCCGTTCCCAAACGTGCGAAAACCATGAATTTGCCCTGCACCACGGAATAACCCATTAGTAACCTATGGACAGCCAACGGCAAGCCTACCTGCCCACAAGTTAACTAACAAGTTATTACCGTTAATTCACCGTTTTCTGGTCTATTCCAGGTTTTACTAATAATAATTTTCTAGTTCGAGGGGGATTGGCATGGCCTATGGCCATGTAATTATCTGATCAAAAAATCAACAGATTTGTGCATGTTTTAAATTTCTTGGATTAATAAAATAGATTGGTTTTAGACTGGAGTTAAAAAAACGTCCTATTTAATAACCTAATATAAGGTTATATTTAACTATTAAACAGGACATATGAGCACATTTAAAGGGTTAAAAGACTAATTACTCGCTGGAATTGATAATGTCATTACATTACCTAAACCATTCTGCTCCATTAATGAATAAATATTTCCATAACTATCCGAATAAATCCCAGATGGAGAACCATACTGGCTTGATTCAGTAACGGTATAGCTGTATAGCTGATTCCATTGTGTATTATAGAGGCTTGAAATTGAGTAATCAGCTGATGGAGCACCAAAATAAGCATTATTACTACCAGCGGTATATAGCAGATTATTAACAAAAGTTAGGCCATTAACCGACCAAGAAAACTGTTGCGGTAAAGATTCCTGCTGCCATGCTCCATTACTGAATTTAGCCAAATAGCCTTCGTATGGTCCCTTATAGGCACCAAAAGCGGCTCCCAAATATAAGTTGCCATAGCTATCAACAGTAAGAGCCTTAACGCCAAGTAAGTACATATATCCATCAGATGGTACAATAAAAGCACTTTCCGTAGCTCTTGGCGCAGATGGTAGTATAGTCCATGAACCATCATACATATAAATTTCAATACCGTTATCATCTACACCTGATGTATAAATAGTGCTATTGTTATTGGCAGTAGTTAAAGCATTTATGTAGCAATAATTATTACAATGCTGAAGATATGGGTTAGATTCTATTAGTTGGGTAGTTATTCCATTATAAAAATATAACTGAGCTTTCCCATTATTGACAGAATCGTCCGATCCACCAAGGTAAAGCCCGCTATTAGCATAGGTCATAGTTAAAGCATCAAATTTTTGTGATTTGAAAGTCAAAGTATTTTGTTGCCATGAATTGCCATTAAAATAATAAAGATCATGTGTATAGGCATCATTATTTGGATGTGCCAATAAATATGCAATATTTTGTTTATTTGGAAATGTGGCAAGTTGTAATGTTTGCAGTGAATTTGCTATTTGTATACTTTGGCTAGTTATAGTTGTAGCAAATTGCTGGGCGGGGGTGTTGGGGTTACTCCCGGAACTACCGCTACTGCAAGAAGAAATAAGTATCGAACTTAATAATAAACTTGATATAGCTATTTTTTTCATAAAGTATAATCTTTCAAAAATTAACGGGTTATCTGTCCGGAGAAAACTATTGCGCCATTAGTATAGGTACCTGAAAATGGAGGATCTTGCATGACTCCATAGCTGGTAGTATTAAATATATATTGTGAAGGTAATCCAAAATTTATACCTAATCGATACATCGTGCCGGTCATTTGAATAGTTGTCTGATGTTTTTGATCAATTACAACTTCAGCGCCTCCCTGAACATAATGTAGATCCTTATTAAATAAATCACCACCATTTTTAGCGAAATATCCAATGTGATCAAACCAACTTGTCTGATTACCATTATTGTCATTTTTTGCTAATGCAACAACATAACAGTTTTTTATATTCTGTGGACAATAAGGGTAAACATGCTTGGCAGTGGAAAATATATAATTAACATTGGTCATGATTTGTGAGCATGGTTGAATGACAGCGTTGGAATAAACTACTAAATATTTGCAAATCCCTCCTTCCCAACTCGATGTCCAGCCTGTATTAGTCGCAAATGTTTCCAGCATTGCCCCTGGCTCACCCTGAAATTTTTCCCAGCCAACCTCAATTGAATTCTCATCACCCTTACCGGTATTTCCCGGGCTAGATGTCCACCAGAATTGATTGAGAGAGTGACTTTGGTAATAACCATCTTTACCATTATAGCTGATATATGGGTTACCATTGCCACCAAGAGATATCCATACATCATTAACATTAGTAGTAATAGTATTTAAATCAACTATGTATCGTTTATCAAAGGTTAAATATGGTTCTACCCACCATGATCCATTATAATAAGTTATTCCATGATTTACTGGTTTAGTAGGTGGCGCAGAACGATAAAACATTGAATTTTCATTTTTGAGAAACTCTTCTACATTTGGTCTTTTAACTGTAATAGTTTTTGCAGGACAACCTGTAGGAATTGCATCTGTAACTTTTTCTCCTTTCATTACTTCTGCAATTTTTTTATCTGCTTCAATAGCAGCCTGCTTATCTTGTGGGCTTGCATCAACCAGACTTGGTTGATCTTCAAATTTTACACAATCGAAAACGGTATCATTAGTATTGTAAACTGTTTTAACTGGTATCACGGTTGAATAATAATGGACATAAAAATCTCTAACTTTAGCTAACTGTAAGTTTTTTGATAAATCAACGGCTTTCAAATAGCTGATATAATCTTTTTGTGGTATATGGACCAGATCCGGTTCAGTACCACCACCAATTATTGCATGTACATTTGCTACTAAGCTACAAGTAATTATACTGGTATAAATTAAAAGTTGTTTAGACATAATGACCTTTCTTAATTAACATTAACAGTAGTAATGTTATCATGAAATTATGCAACGGTACAAGTTGCGTTGCACCAACACATGACCATGTAAATTAATACAACAGGCTATTTAAATACTTATTATTTAAAAAAATCAACAGATCTGTGTATGTTTTAGATTTCTTGGATTAGTAAAATATCGAGATGTCTTATTTAAGTATGCCTAAATAAGACACTTGCAACCGGCCAAAAATGTGTCTTATATAAGCCAGAATTTAGTTAATAATACACTTTGTGCGGAAGGTCAAAGACTTATGTCTGACATTATGTCGGTAAAGCTATAGAATTAAACCAAACTTTGTTAGGTTATTCACAATTTCTGTGAGTAACTATATAAAGATGAAATAACTCAGAGGTCATTATGATTTATATGATACATCCAATTCAAAGACGATTTTATATACTAAGTCTGGAACTGGATTTATTTAATACCTGGTGTATCCATAAAATATATGGTGGCTTAGGAAATAAACACCGGCAGGAACTAATCCAATCTTTTGAGTCTGAATCAGCTGCATCAAAAGCATTACAAATATGTGAGCATAAGCGTAGACAACGTGGCTATATCTACGCCAATCTTATTTCATCTACTATTTTTACTTTATGCCCACAAACAATACAAGATGTATCAGGAGCCACTTATGGCTAAAGGACAAAACATTGGATATATTCGGGTTAGTTCAATAGATCAAAATACAGATAGGCAGTTAGACGGTGTCGAACTGGATAAAGTCTTTACAGATAAATGTTCCGGCAAAGATACCGATCGTCCACAACTACAACTTCTAATTGATTTTGTACGAGAGGGTGATACTGTATTTGTTCACTCAATGGATAGGCTGGCCAGAAACCTGGATGATTTACGAAAACTGGTTAATACCCTAACCACAAAGGGTGTGATTATTAAGTTTATGAAAGAAAACTTGGTCTTTACTGGCGAAGCTAGTCCTATGTCTACCCTACTCTTATCAGTCATGGGGGCTTTTGCTGAATTTGAACGTGCGCTAATCCGGGAGAGACAAAAAGAAGGGATTGCCATCGCTAAAAAAGCTGGTAAATATGGGAATCGTGGAAAACGACTTACTCAGGAACAAATCCAAGAATTAAAACAGATGGCTACTGAACGTTATAAAAAGATTGATATTGCCAGAAAATTTGGCATTTCACGGGATAGTGTCTATCGGTATTTGAGATCATAATTAAAAGCTCCAGACCAAGCTGGAGCTTTATATTAATTTTTTTGCAATTTATCAAGAGGAATGCCAAGCAGCCTTGATACTTTTTCAGCTGGCTCGCCTTCTTTCAGCATTTTATTAGCTATCTCATTAATGGCTTCTTGCTTACCTTCCTGTCTACCCTCTTGTTTACCAAGTTGGGGTGCCATTCCCAAACCGCAGATTTTTTTGAAATTTACATGAAAGCATTGCCACTATTATCTTATAGCTAATTCAATGTTTTTAACAATCTCATCCAAATTAATCACTGCACTCTCTGAAAACACTAATCTCCCCTGAAAATGAATATGCTGCCAGGCTATTGGTGAAATCTTTTTAAGCATTTTAAAAGCTTTTTGGTTATTTTCTGATTTGTACCTGTCATATAACTTGGATAAAATCATCGAGTTATAATGAATTATTACATTAGCTATTAATCGGCCACATTGATTACTGATTTCTAACGCCCAATCAGTTTTACCAATCAAATGCTTTTTGCCGTACGCTTGAGCTATATCTGATCTTAATTGATGATAAGATTCCAAGCGGTTTTGTGAGCGATGCGTAGTGCTTATAATGTTTGGATCCAGTAGGTATTGTAATATTTGGTTACTCCGAACCAGCTTATCCAATTCGTATAATGCTTCCCGGGTTTTATGCTCCTGCTTGTAGGTACAGAGTTTTTTGATTAGAGAAGCCTGGCTAACTTCTCCACTACCTAAGGTTGCGATTATTCGTTCCAGATTCTCAGACTCAGATAAAATTAACTCACGGTTGATTTCACCACGTGGTTTAATATCGTAATTATCATATTTATCGAGCCATTTATCGCAATATAAATGTTGAAGCTGGTTATCAATATTAGAAAATCGTGGATATAATTCACCATCAAACCAATACATTATAACTGAGTTTGCTTTATTTAAGATGTGCATATCCCCGGTTAGAATTTGTGGATTAATTTCACTGGAGTTGTTATACCAGATATCAAAAGCAAAATAGCTTTCATGGTCATTTGAACCTAACAAATATGTTTGCAGTGGTACATGGTTGCATAATAATGAATATGCCACTACGCCTTTACCTTTGCCAAAATACTTCTTGCCGTGCCGGGCTTTGATAGTTGGGGTAGCCATGTTAAATTTCTGCCCATCAACTGCTCCATGTAGCATCCCAAACTCGAATGAATAATGTGGGAAAATTGACATTTGGGAGATACTATTACTAATCATATCATTTGCTGCAATTAATGTTGCTAGCCTAAGGCGGGCAAGGTAAGTGTCTTGCAAAGTATTATACTGAATATTAGCGATATTTGCCATGTTCGCGATGCCGCTATTCATTCCTTGAGCCAGGATACAGGCTATTAAATGATCAAGATTGGCTTCTGACTTTACATAACGAGGCTGGACATGACTGAAGCTGTCCAGAAATCTACATTCTTTATGAACTGTTTTAATAACATTGACTATATCCTGAAATGGAAAATGCTCATAAAGTGAATGCTCAATTTTATCTTGTTTTGGTAAGGCTGAGCGCTTCATGTGCAGTTTTTTAGTTTTTTCGTCATAATATAGGTGTTTTAGCTTACCCTGACGATATAACTTATGAAATTTTTTCCATAACTGGTTAGATTTAGCAAGTAATTCATCAAGTTGCTTAGATATGGGCTTTTTAGCAGTTTCAGCAGTAAGTTTCTGACGAATAGCATCTTTCTTATCTTTTGCTACCAGTTCATCGCTTAAATTGCGGTATAGCAAAGAGTCTTTAAAATAAGTATCCCCTGAGGTTATTGAGTCCTGTATTTTACGGTATACCCAATATTCATAACGGTTCAGGACAAGTACTGTTTGGTCATTGACTTTCCTGGTTAAATAAGGTAGCAATCGAGGTGGTAAATTTGGAAAAATTGTTATATTGTGTTTGATCTTCAAGTTTTTTAGCCAGTTAATTGCTTCTGATAGCTCTTCTTTTATGCTAGAGAATTCCAGGTTTTGGATCAAACAACGAATATTAGATTTTAAATAGGTAGCTACCTTATCTACACTTTCCCAATAAATCATATTATCTACAGCAGATGAGTCCTCGGAGATGCATTTGATAATTGCCTGCTTATCTAAAATGTTAAAAGCCTTTTGGCGAATGTCACCAAAACTTAGCTCATCCGAAAGGCTTTCATCTACATAAAACCTTACAAGTTGCTTCATATGATTCATGCCTGCGCTTTGTTCAATTGCATTAGCCGCAATTGCTTGCTTATTTATTTCACCTACTTTATCTTGAGCATGGCGCTGGTGATAACCAAAAGCAATGATTAAATTATCAATTATCTGTTGAAAACGTTGATGTATATAGCATAAGATATATAGATAGCTTTGCTCGACTTTTATATGTTGTCGCAAATCATAGGCTGAATAATAATGGATGAATGTACCATAATTACTGATATTGTTTTTTGAAATAGATAACTCTGGTAGTATTCTTTTGGTAATCAGGTAAATCGGGTGCATTATATTTAACTTACGGCATTCCTGCAGCATCATGCGTGGTTTAAAATCCTTAGCATCCTGCTTTATTGCAGCTAAGTCACTAAGTGTACGCTCATTGCTTACTAGTGCCAAAATTAACTTACTTTCCTCTGGAGTAATTTGCTCAATAAGTAAATTGCTAATTCTGAATTTCTCGGAATTAATTGCTGTAATTACAATCCCTTGAAGCGTTGTATATTGTGGGCGAATAATTTTTTGCTGTTTGAGGCATGTTAATAGCTCCAAAGCAATAAATTGCTGATTAACGTTAAGCTTTACCAATTCATTAGCTTTATTCAGCAAATGGTCACTAAACTGAGATTCCCACATCTGAAAGCCATATAGTTGAGCTATAGCAGTACATTGAGTATAGTATTCGTAATCTGTGATTTTACTTAGCTTGATTTTTTGGTCATAAAAATATTGCTCTAGAATAAATGAAACAGTTTTATTGCTCACATCACTCCAGGTAACCTTAAAGAATAGATTTACTGCTTTAAAATACGCCATTTGCAAACAGCAATACGCTCGGGCACTCCATGAACCACGGCTCATTACTAAATCCAGCTCATTTTGGCTCAATGTTAGGAATTCGTAGTGCTGCTCTTCATTGAAGTCTGGAGGTTCATAATAAGCAGCCTGCTCAGCTGTAGTTAATACTTCTAAATGCTCATTAGGTTTATGCTTCATATTACCTGTTAATGTATAATTAATAACGATCGTTATTATACAGCTGGTTTGTTGATGTGATACAATTCTTATCTATATGAAATATTGTATAATTTTATATCAATTTATAGGTTAATACTTAACAGTGACTCAAAATGGCTAAAATTATCGCTTATCTGCGTGCTTCTACGGATAAACAGGATTTGAATAATCAGAAACTGGAAATTCTAGAATACGCTCGCAAAAATCATCTTGAAGTTGATGATTTTATCCAAATAACGATATCAAGCAGAAAAACCAGCAAGGATAGGCGTATTGATGAGATGGTGTCAACTTTAAATGATGCAGATACTCTTATTGTTACTGAATTAAGCCGGCTTGGCCGAAGCACTGCTGAAATTATTGGACTAATTAATGCGTTAATTAAGAAGCAAGTTCGGGTTATAGCAATTAAGCAAAATCTTGATATTAAGCAACACGACATGAATTCGAAAATTATTACAGCATTATTTTCTCTATTTGCTGAGCTTGAACGAGACTTAATTAGTTTACGAACAAAAGAAGCTCTCGCAAGTAAGAAAAGTCAAGGGATCCAGCTTGGCAAGCCCAAAGGAACGATTCAAAAGAGCAAATTTGATAAAGACCTCGAAAAAATCAAGGAATTGTTGGCTCTTGGATTGTCAATAAGAAAAATCGCACAATATTTAGGGTACAACAACCATATAGGTCTGACTACATACATCAATAAACGGCATATTTTTGACACTATAAAAAAACGCTAATGGTTTAGTTATAGTTTTTGATAATATTTTGCAGTTCTTCAATTTTAGTTAATATTTCTTCTTCATCCTGACTCTTGGCTGCTTTTAATAAACACATCTGCATATGTTTCTTTAATACATTTTGCTCAATATTTTTAATTGCGGAACGCGCCGCTTTTAATTGTTGCAGTATTTCAACACAGTAACGGTTTTCTTCAACCATCTTTTTTACTCCCTCAAGCTGTCCTATGGCTCGATTGATTTTACCAAGCTCTGTTATATGATTTGGGTGTTTCTTTTCATTTTTCATTTGCAATTCCATTTTAATGTGATATACTACCGGGGAGTATATTAACATGATTTTAGCACAACGAATTAATTATGATGGTTATAAAATGAACTATAAATTCTCTATTCGCGGTATAAGCTGTGCAAGCTGTATTCAAAAAATTAGCACAGTACTAACTAATGAATTGAGTGCTACCAATATAAATTTTAGCAAAAATAACAGCATAATAGAGTTTGAAATTGTTCTTCCAACAGACGTCAAACAGTTGAATATATCCTTAGCTACAATCGGCAATTATTCAGTAAGTGAACTTTCGGAAGATAATACCCAGGCGGTGCCAATAAACCATGAAGATAAACCATCCTATAAGCCAATCTATATGATTTTTGCTTATTTAGTTTTGGTGAATCTTGTGATTAGTGCTAATAACATGCAATTGGGCAGTTTTATGGCTAATTTTATGGCAAGTTTCTTTCTAGTCTTTTCATTTTTTAAGCTACTTGATTTAGAAGGTTTTGCCGGGGGATACTCATCTTACGATTTAATCGCCAAGAAATTTTATCGCTATGGTTATATTTATCCCTTTATAGAGCTTGGGTTTGGCTTCGGGTACTTGATATTTCCTCAATACCTATATTTTAATTTGGTGGTATTTGTGCTAATGCTAATTTCCAGTATTGGTGTAATTAACGCTAAATTTTCAAAGCAGAAGTTTTACTGTGCCTGCGTTGGTACTTTCTTAAAGGTGCCGCTAGGAAGTATTGCTATTATTGAAGACTTGTTAATGACAATCATGGCATTGGTTATGGTATTACAAATAATTTATTTCTAATTTTAAATAGGAGTTTTTCATGAAATCATTTAAAAAACTAGTAATTATTCTAGCTGGTACGATTAGCCTAGCGTGGGCAGCGGATAATATGAATGGCATGGACATGAGTAATATGGATATGTCAAATATGAAAGGAATATCCAGTAGCGCACACGCTAAGATGAAGCATAATAGCAAAAAGAGTGCTAGCAATGCAGCTTCTCAAAAATAACGTTAGCGATGCTAATTATTGATTGATTTTATAAGGTTTTATCCATGCTAACCGCATTAAAACAGTTTTCCATTATCCCCAATATTCATCCAATTCTGGTGCACTTTACTATAGCTATGGTAAGTGTATCCTTTATTTTTCATGTGCTGTACTTAATTGGTAACTTACGCTTTGAGCGAAGCACAATATTAAATGAAATAGCTATTGTGGGGCGGTGGTGTTTGTGGTTAGCTGGAATATTTAGCATTTTAACTGTATTAGCTGGGTTACATGCCTACTATACAGTGCTTCATGATGAAGCTGGACACCAGGCTATGCAGACACATCGAAATTCTGCCGTTATTTCATTTATTCTTATTCTATTATCTGTAAGCTTATCCCTCATCCAATATCGCAAAAAGCTTGATTTCAATTATATTCTAATAACTTTATTATTCATTACTCAAATCTCCGTATTAGCAACTGGTTATTTGGGTGCTGAAGTGGTATACCGCTATGGTATTGGAGTAATTAAAGCCCAAACGCCAGATATGCAGTTAACCCATAACCATCATCATGGGAATAAAACATCCGGGCAATCTGCAGACCATGACATGAGTAATATGGATATGGGGCATGACCATGAAGATCAAGCTGAGGAGCATGAAAAGAAGCCTAGCCAGGATAATAAAAACGATACATCTAACGCAAAAACTCCGTTATATTGGATTGACCCAATGGAACCAAGTGTACATTATCCTAAACCTGGTAAATCGGCAATGGGTATGGAATTAGTACCAGTCTATCCCAAAGCCAAAGACGATAATCAACCTAAAAACAGTATCAAGCTGCCCCAAGGTTATGTGGATAATCTTGGAGTAGTAACTGCACCAGTGATAAATGGTAGCCTAGCCGACCAAATTGCTACTTATGCCTATGTTGAATCTGATGAAAACAAAATTGCTTATGTTACTTCTTATACTAATGGTTGGGTACGTAATTTAGCGGTTAAAAGTAGCAGTACTCAGGTGAAGAAAGGTCAATTGTTGGCACAGATATATTCACCAACTATAATTAATGCTGAGCAAGAGTATTTAATGGCATTCCAAAGTGGAAACAAATTTCTTGCTGAGGCCGCCCTTAAAAAGTTAACTACCTTCCACGTTTCAGAAGCTCAAATCCAGCAATTACAAAAAACTAAGACTGTAAGTCAACTAATTAATGTCTATGCTTCACAAAATGGTATCGTAGCAGAACTAAATGTCCGTGAAGGGGATTATGTTACTCCAGAGACTAAACTATTTAGCATAGTTGATTTATCTTCGGTATGGTTAATAGCTGCGGTTTTTGAAAAACAAGCAGGGTGGCTGAAAGTTGGTAATGCTGCAGTTGCCAAATTTACCGCTTACCCAGATAAAACTTGGCAAGGTACAGTGGAATATATCTATCCGCAGATTGATGCACAAACCCGTACTTTAAAAGCCAGGTTACGCTTTGATAATCCTGGCTTAGTATTAAAGCCGAATATGTATGGCAATATTACAATTGCTACTAGCTCTAAAGTTGGTAAACTAAGTATCCCAGAAGAGGCAGTAATAAGAGATCCAAATGGTAATCGCGTAATTGTTGCCTTAGGTAATGGTATATTTCAAGTACGTAAAGTAACTCTTGGCGATGAGACTAATGGACAAATTGAAGTCACATCCGGGCTAAATCTAGGTGAATCAGTAGTTAAATCTGGTGAATTTATGCTTGATTCAGAAGCTAACTTAAATTCAGCTGTTGATAAATTAGATAGCGGTGGCCAGCATGATTAAAAAAATTATTAATTGGTCAATTCAGTATCGCTTTTTGTTATTAATTGGAACATTATTATTTATTGTATTAGGCATTTTTTATGCTAAACAAACTACTGTTGATGCCATTCCTGATTTATCCGATGTTCAGGTAATAATTCAAGCTGATTATCCTGGGCAGGCGCCTAATGTCGTAGAAGACCAAGTTACCTATCCTTTGACTACGGCTATGCTAGCAGTACCAGGTGCTGAATTAGTACGCGGTATTTCAGGGTTTGGGGTATCTTATGTCTATATCATCTTTAAGGATGGAACTGACTTATATTGGGCTAGGTCTCGAGTTTTAGAGTATTTAAGCCAAATTAGTAGTAAATTACCGAAACAAGTACAAGTATCATTAGGCCCGGACGCAACTGGTGTAGGCTGGGTTTATGAGTATGCTTTGGTTGATAAAAGTAACCAACATGACTTATGGCAATTAACCAGTTTACAAAATTGGTTTCTTAAATTTGAATTACAAAAAGTACCAGGGGTGGCTGAAGTGGCTACCATTGGTGGGATGGTAAAACAATATCAAGTAGTGGTTGACCCGGATAAATTACGGGCTTATGGCTTAACTTTAGCCCAGGTACAAACTGCAATTCAAGCTGGCAACAGTGATGGTGGTGGCTCAGTAGTCGAAATGGGTGATGCAGAATATATGATACGCTCAAGCGGATTTATTCGTAAGTTACAGGATATCCAAAACATTCCGTTAAGTAGTGGCAGTAATGGAACGCCAATTTTACTTAAAGATGTAGCAAGAGTACAATTAGGACCACAGGCAAGACGTGGTGTTGCTGAATTAAATGGTCAAGGTGAGGTAGTTGGCGGTGTTATTGTCATGCGTTCTAATCAAAATGCTATGCAAACGATTGAGAATGTAAAAGCTAAATTAGAGCAAGTAAAAGCAGGCCTACCTCAAGGGGTTGAAATAATACCTACTTATGACCGTTCCGGGTTAATTGAACGCGCAATCGCCACATTAAAGGATAAACTGGTTGAAGAATTTATCTTGGTTTCACTAATTTGTGTATTATTCCTATTTCATTTACGTTCGGCATTAGTAATTATTATAAGCCTACCGATTGGTATTTTAATGGCATTAGTAATCATGCGTTTCCAGGGAATTAATGCCAATATTATGTCTCTTGGCGGGATTGCCATTGCCGTGGGGGCAATGGTTGATGCTGCTGTAGTAATGGTGGAAAATGTACATAAACATTTTGAAAAAACTGAGGTTAATGAGAATAATCGTTGGGACGTTATTCGTGAAGCATGTTATGAAGTTGCTCCACCATTGTTTTTCTCATTATTGATCATTACTTTTAGTTTTTTACCAATTTTTACTTTGCAAGGTCAGGAAGGTAAACTTTTTGACCCATTGGCATTTACTAAAACTTATTCAATGGCAACCGCGGCATTTTTATCTATCTCATTGGTGCCAGTACTAATGGGTTGGTTCATTCGTGGCAAAATAGTCCCGGAACATAAAAATCCGATTAATAAGTTCTTACAGGTCATTTACAAACCTTTTATTAATCATGCCTTAAATAAGCCTAAATTAATCTTAGTTATTGCGTTAATCTTGGTTGGTATTGGTTTATGGCCATTAACTCAGTTAGGTAAGGAATTTATGCCTTCATTAAATGAAGGTGATATTTTATATATGCCAACTACCTTACCAGGAATTTCGATTAATGACGCCAGAACTATTTTACAACGTACCGATAAATTAATTACCGCAGTACCTGAAGTTAAGTCGGTATTTGGTAAAGCAGGGCGTGCGGAAACAGCGACTGATCCAGCACAATTATCTATGTTTGAAACTATAATTCAACTGAAACCACAAAGTGAATGGCGCAAAGGCATGACGATGGATAAAATTATAGCTGAACTAGATAGCAAAGTTAAGCTTCCAGGACTAAGTAATGCCTGGGTAATGCCAATCCGCACTCGGATTGACATGCTTTCAACTGGAATTAAAACGCCAATTGGCATAAAAATCTTTGGCCCAGATTTAAGTGTTGTCCAAAAACTGGGAAAACAAATAGAAGTTGTTATCAAAAAATTGCCAGGGACTTCTACGGTCTATGCCGAACGGGTTAGCGGTGGGCGCTATATAACAATTAATATCAATCGGGAGGCAGCTGCCCGTTATGGATTAAATATAGCTGATGTTCAAACCATTATTCAATCAGCAATTGGCGGTGAAAATGTAAGTCAGACCATTGAAGGACGTGAGCGTTATCCAATTAATATCCGTTATCCTCGCGAGATTCGTGATTCTATTAATAAGCTAAAATGGCTGCCATTAGTTACCCCGTCTGGCGCAACCGTACCACTTGGTGAAATTGCTCAAATCCAGATTGATAATGGCCCGGATATGATTAGAAGTGAAAATGCCAAGCTTGATGGATTAGTTTATATTGATATAAATGGTTCAGACCTAGCAGGCTATGTTAAAACCGCACAGCAAGTAATTGCTAGTCAAGTAAAACTTCCGGCTGGCTACTCCATTGCTTGGTCAGGGCAGTATGAATATATGGAAAGAGCCAAAGAACGATTAGCTTATGCAGCCCCCATAACTTTAGTTATTATTGCTCTATTGCTTTACTTCTGTTTCGGGCGGTTAACTGAAGTATTAATGATTCTATTCTCTCTACCGTTTGCCTTAGGTGGCGGAATCTGGATTGTCTATTTACTTGGTTACAACTTATCCGTTGCGGTTAGTGTTGGATTTATTGCCTTGAGCGGGGTAGCTGCTGAAACTGGGGTAATTATGCTAGTCTACCTAAACCATGCTTTAGAAGAACGGCGCTGCATTGCACAACAAGAAAACCGGAAATTAACTAATGCTGATATTAAATTAGCGGTAATGGAAGGAAGTTTATTACGTTTAAGGCCCAAAATAATGACTGTTTGCGCAATTATTGGTGGGCTATTACCAATAATGTTGTTTGGCGGTACCGGCTCAGAGGTAATAAGCCATATTGCCGCTCCAATGATAGGCGGCATGGTTAGTAGTACTATTTTAACGCTGCTAGTTATTCCTTGTGTTTACTTAGTGTGGAATCAATATCAAAATGCAAAAAAATAATTTACTGTGGTTAATTCCAGCAATAACCTTAGCAAGCTGTTCAATATTTAGCCAGCCATACACTAAACCTGATTTGGGAGTACCGAGTACCTGGAATAAAAGTGACGAAGATTTGAATATGACAGCAATAAACCAGGCTGAAAGCTTAGCAGAATTAAAATGGTGGAAGCAATTTGATGACCCGAGTCTAAATCAAATTATTGAAAGTGCTTTACTTAATAATAATGATATTAAGATTGCAATGGCTAATTTAGCCAATGCCCAAGGACAATTAAAACAAGTACAGTTTGGTTGGATTCCGAATATTCCGGTAGTTCTAGGTTTTAGCCAGATGTGGGCATTTAATAATCCTGGGTATTTCCTAGGCTTATTTCCTAGTTATACGCTAAACATATTTAGTCAGATTAAAGCCCAGGAACAAGCTAAACATCAGCTAGAAGTTTCCAAATACGCAACGGATAGCGCCAGACTAACTATAATTGGCCAAGCTGCCAGCAGCTACTTTACTTTAGCTAGCCAGAAACGCCAGTTACAATTAACGCAAGAATTATTAAAAATATATAAAGAGCGTGAAATAGCCTATCGCAAACAATTTGAGCTAGGCTTAGCTGATGCCAAAACAGTATCAAATGCAGCTAGTGATGTAATGCAAACCGAAGCGCAGCTATCAACTTTAGAAAATAATATCTCAGTTAGCCAGAATGCCCTACGCTATCTAACTAACCAAAACCCAGGCAAGCTTGATTTATTAACTTCTTTTGATAAACTAAATGCTAATAGCATAGCTCCAGGTAGCTTACCCGCTACAGTGCTTGCTAACCGCCCAGATGTAAGGGCTGCAGAAGAACAATTAAAAGCCAGCAATGCTGGAGTAGGATTAGCTTATTCAAATTTATTGCCTTCAATCCAATTGGATGATTTCGTAGCGGCTACCTCACCAACAGCTAGTGGAATTGGTAATCCAATGGGCATGAATATGGGGGAAGCTTACTTAAATGTACCGCTACTTAATCCAAAGGCTTATGGGCAAATTGATTCCAGCAAAGCCCAATACTCAAAAGATTACTATACTTATGAACAAACGGTACGAAAAGCTTTACGTGATGTTGAAAATGATTTATCGGCTCATCGCCTTTACGCTAAACGTTATGATGATTTTGCCCATGCCAACCTTAGCTTAGCGCAAGGATGCAATAATGAAATAGTTCAATTTCAAAATGGTTTAAGTAATTATACTGCGGTTTTAGAGTGTCAGCTTGGATTACAACAAGCACAAATTGCTTTAACCCAAAGTAAATTAGATAAATTATTAGCTATCGTGGTTTTATATCAAGATTTAGGTGGAGGTTATGCTGTAACAACCACAATAAATCAATTAACAAAATAAACATAAAATAAAAGGTAATCTATGTCTACAAGTACAATGGAACTACACCTAACATTATTGTTAATTACTATCGCCTTTTGTGGGTACTTAGTAGGTTATCTTACTGGCATTAATAAAGTCAGTTTGGAAAGTAATAAAAAATTGTTAGTTTTAAAATTGTTGGCAATAATCGTGTGTGTTTTTGTAATTTTGGGAATTGCTCAAAGCATCTCGAAATATTTACATGAATCAAACACATGTATAGAACATAAAATGTAATAAATTGATAGGATTTAAAATGAAAAAATTACTTGTTCCATTAATTGTTTTAACAATTCTAAGTGCTTGCTCTTCCGATAAAGCTCCTAATAAATCAGATACCGTGGTTTATATGTCAACCATTAAAGCACCTAAAAACTGTAAGTATATCGGTGAGGTATATGGGCCACATGAAACTTTTACTTCAGAAGCTAACGTTCATCTTGGGAAAAATATTTCTCAGCTTCATATAAATAGGGCAAAAGTTCTTGGTGCTAATTATGTTGAAATGAACTCGTCATTAGATGGTGGCAAAGCATATTTATGTCCAACTTCAGAATTACAACAGTTACAATAATAAAGTTCATTGCAATAGTTAGAGTATTGATTAATAAGTGATTAACGTTACTTTATGTTGGATTTGACCCAATGGAGCCAATCATACAAAGATATAGTTGAGCTATTGCTATAATTTATGTATGGCAATAGTTATAGCATAATATCAAAAAAATCTGCGGTTTGGGAATGGCACCCCAAGTTTCCTACCTTCTCTACGTAATTCTTCAGCATAAGTCATAAGTTCATCTCCATAATCTGGTAATTGTTGTAATAATTTACAATAAGTAATTAGATGTCGTTCCATTGGTAAATCACGATTGAAAATACTAATAGTAAGTAGTATCTAGTGAATCTACTAAAGTGGTATAGATATTTAATGTTTGAAGTAGCCCCTAACCATTTTTATTGATTTTATCCAAGAAATACTTCTGTAACCAATCTGGTCTAGTTTCATCAGTAAATTCAAGTTCAAACTCCTCTGTTCTTTCATCAATTGATAATTGAGCTATTAATTTTAAATTTTCAGAATTATCAAAAAAATATGCTCGATAGCTAAATTTAGCAGCATCAAAAAGGTTTTCTAATGATTTAAAATAACGGGAAATAATTTTATCTTGTGCTACATTATGACCATTCATAGCTACTCTACTAGCCACTCTTCCAATGTTTATTTGAGGGTCTACAGTTGAAATATAATAAAGATATACTCTATAACCAAGCTCTTTTGCTTTTTGCAAAATATGAATTTTATCTGTTGAACTCATTACGCTTTCAAAAGTCAACGTACTACCATTCAGCATTAGTTGAGTCCTAATGAAATCTGAAATAATTGAGGCAAAGTAAGAGTCTCTAAAATGGATAGGTATATGTAAACAATCGTCTACTATTTTAAAATCAGTTAAGTTACAAGCATTAAAATGCTGTTTAGCAAACAATTCTTCCAAAAAACTGGAGATTTTTAGGAATGACAACAAGGCTTCAAGAGTAACTGCATTTAAACTAAAATCGCGAAAATCTAAGATACCAGTGTGTGTAAATGACTTTTCAATTTCATCGGGGTTAATGTAAACACCAATGTGTTTTGGCTTTAAATGTTTTCTTATTTCTGAAAACATTGTACTTTTACCACTGCCATTTGGCCCAGCAAAAATTCTTAATCTTTTAATTCTAATATCTCTAAACTTATTTAAATTTAAATTTAACTATTTTTTCATGGTTATTTATTTTGTGATTTTGTGATTGAATTGCTTTAATAGTTATTTTAGAACCATCAGGTTTAGTCTCTACTATAGCACCGTTGATAGCTGTTACTATAGCAGTACCATTCTGTAAAGCCTCTTTTTGTGCTTTTCTTGATGCTGATAACGCAATTCTTGAAAGTTGCTTAGTTTGTGTAGTATCTTCATTAATAATTATTTGTAATTTTGATCTCATGGTGATTCTCATTAAATTGAAAATATAAAGTGGAATCCTGATAAGAAAAAGTCAACCATTTAATATTTGCCAAATTACTAAAAGCTTATTTGGATAACAATATTAGTGTCACCAAATGACGTTGACGAGAACCTGATGAATTGTATTTTTCCTATCTATGCTGAAATTATAGTATTAAATTTAACCTATTGTCAAATCTTTATGTACACAGCTAGGGCAAACGCATCTAAATAATAAAGTAAATCAATACCCATAATTTTATAAAGTTAATGCATTATCAAAAATATAGCCAAAATCCATGTGGGCATCTTAATTGCTAGAATCACTGGAATCAAATTTTCTGGGTTAGCCTGATACCATATAAGGCATTTTCTTACAAACTCATCGTGTTTGGTTGGTTTCATGGGCAAGGCAAATATTTAAAATTGTGTTATAATTATACCAGATACAGGAGATGGTAACTCCCATTTAACTCTAGCCTATTCTGCTAGAGATTTGCTTTTTAGTAAATGTATGGGCTTTCCTCAGTGGTTGGGTAATCATGGCAACTTTATAGTTGCCATTTCTTATTGTATTTTGGAAAAAACATGTTATTAAATAAACCTTTAAGCTACCTTATTGATCTCTACAATGGAAATTTATCAAAATTAGTTACTAATGCCCCGGAGTCTCAGTCATTTTTGTTTGAGACTACAGCAGTAATAGTTGGTATCCCCAATAAAGCGTACAAGAATACTCTATACTATAAAATAGCGGAAGAAGAAACAAATAGTAAAGATTCAACAATATCAGTTGCTATTGATAAACAATTTGCTGATTTTAAACTCAGTGATAAAGTAAAAATTATTGGACAGTTTTATGTAGGGTTTTACAATGGAGGATTACAACTAAATATTAAAGCAGAAATGATGGAACTCGTTGATTCAAGGTTAACCCAACAAGATTCCATTAGTGCAATTGATGTTTTAAAATCTTTTCCAAAGAAAAGAGTTCCGTTTCCATTTAGTAAACCGCTGAATATTGCATTAATTCAGCCCATCTCCAACACCTCTGTTCAGGATTTCATGAAGAAACTGCCTAGCGAGGGAATTTATCTAAAGAATTATCCAACTAATATTAGTAGTAAAACAGCAATATTGGACTGTATTCAATCCATTCTTAAAGACAATCAAAATAATCCATATAAATACAACATACTTGCAGTGATTCGGGGCGGTGGTGATGGTTTTGAGGTATTTGATGATTTAGATGTATGTCGAGCTTTTGCCAACATTGATATGCATAAAATAGTTGGTCTTGGGCATGAAGAAAATCGCTGCCTGATTGAGTTTGTTTCAGATCATGCTGAGGCTACCCCCAGCTATCTAACTACTTATCTGGTACATCAACTTGACTCCGTTGTAAAAAACAAATTGCAGACTAAATACTACAATAATAAATCCAAGACAACAAGCGTACCAGATAATAAATTAGAAACCAAGCTAAATTGGATTATTGGATTTTTGATCGTCTTGATTGTTATAATATCTTTTAAGGTGTTATAAGCAATAAAAAAGCCCCAAATTTTGGGGCTAGTTATCAATTGTCTTTATGATAGATATTGTAAGAAAGGTAACTATAACTAGGGTCTGTAATGTCATTTAGCATAGAAGTAGAATCGCTATTTTCAAATAAATGATTATCATCATTCAATGCTCTATCTTGCTTATAATTTCCAAAATT
This sequence comes from Aquella oligotrophica, assembly GCF_002892535.1. NCBI lineage: Bacteria > Pseudomonadati > Pseudomonadota > Betaproteobacteria > Neisseriales > Neisseriaceae > Aquella > Aquella oligotrophica. The sequence goes on from NZ_CP024847.1 coordinate 1,563,852, forward strand.
TTTTTTATATTTTTTTGAAACGTTCTTAGCATACCAAATAAACCCTATCCATGCTCCAGCAACCAGCATTAATGTCACAGTATTATTCATTCAGTGCTCCAATAAAAGCAATATTTAATAACCAAATTATATCATAATTAGCTAATCAAATTAACTATTTATCAAAATTTGGATAACCGCTTTTATCAAGTTTTCCTCCACCCTGAGTTCGGGCAGCAGCTTCCGTACCTTTCTTGTCGATAACTTTACCTGCTTCTTTTTTTACAACCCCAGCCATATCCCCAGTTACAACATTTGCAGCATTACCAGCAACTTCAGTTAGGTTTTCACCCATTGCTTGTGCCGGATGATTATTGAACTTATCTGCCTGATTATCATGTTTGATAGATACAGCTTTTTTATCTGTCTCAATTTGCCGACTTGCACTATCAACCCCAGCCTGAGCCTTGCCAGTATAATTATCAATGTTACCATTATTGGCATATCTTCCGGCATGCCCAGCAATGGCTCTATCAGTAGCAGCCGCATCTACTCCCTGGACACTATAGTTAGTCGTATCACCCAATATTTGTGGCACAAATTTCTCTTCAGCAAATTTTTGCGCCAATTGGTTGAATTGCCCAGGGTTATGTGCCTGCATATCGTTAATCTGCTCGCCAGTCATACCTTGCGCCATCAGATCCTGAACGAAGGCATTATCTCCATTAACTTTAACAGTATCCCCCATAGAGTTAAGCGTGGTTTGTGCTCTACTAACACTTAGAGCATCACTAATAGTTTTGGATGAGTTCTGGGCAAGACCTTCTGCTGATTTAAAACCATCGCCAATCATATTATCAGTTGACAGGTTATGTTTATTGGCAAAGTCAGTATATTTATCCAAGGCTTGTTTGTAGTCTTGTGCTGCTTTGGTATTCATGCTTCCTGCAACACCACCACCAATTGTAGCTTCATTTCCAAGAATCGAAACCCCAGTTTTTGCTACTGCTTCTGCCTTAACTCCAAGATCGGTTGCTAGCTCGGCTCCTTTTGCATAAACATTTTTATCACCGCCACCAGTACCACTACTACTGCCATGCCCTCCACTTGTATTTACAGCAGCATTATGGAATGTTTGAGACATCTTCTGCCATTGCTGTGCTTCCTGCCCGGCTCTTTGATGAACTGATTGCACCATATTGGAGATTTGACTTTGTGCAGTTTTAGCATAATCAACAGATGTGATGATCTTGTTATCCATTGCTCTGGATTGAACCGTTTCATATCCACCTACGTTGGTGGTACTACCAGTTGTGCCAACATGTGTATCTGTTTGTAATCCGTCACGACTTTGTCCGGCCGTATCGGTGTTTTTCACGCTTACCCGATTAATGTCCATATTTCCCAGCGCTTCCTGTTTACCAGCATTTTCTGCGGTACCGTTAAATGACCCCTGGAATGCTCCAGCAATATTGGATAAGGATGCAGCTCCTTTTTGCATTAGTATCCAGGATAAAACCGGTATTAGCGTAGAGATATAACCAGCAGCTGCCACTACCCCACCATTTAAATCCGAGATCTGGTAGAAATTATCCAGTGACATACCAGAGTATGCCTGCGCCAGTGCCTGGCTCTTTGAGGTAGCATAAACCGCTATAATTGAATTCAATACTGCATACATGATTGGCCACACTTGAATCCAAAACATTACCTTGATATAGTCAAATATCACATTCCAGCCAACCGGCAGCAGAAACAGAAAACAAAGCAATGGAAACAAGGCATAAATCATACATTCCGCTACTATATGCAGCCAAACCATCCCAACTGAGGCAAACTGGCTTCCTTGGCGCCAGGCACTGATTTGTTGTTGCTGTGCCTGGGCAGAAGTTAATGCATCGGCAAGGGATGGATCGTTATTAGCGACAGCCATTGATTGGGCAGTAGCCTGAATGGCATTAATCATCATTGCCTGACGTAATGAATTAGCTGACTGGGTAGTAGCTTGGCTAATAAAGTCATGATCCAGATCATTAATCACTTGCCAGCTGGCGATACCCAATGTATTTATAACTCTGTCGCCATTAGGTACAAAAGAGTTCTTTAACTGTTCCCGCAAGTCATAACAGGTTACTGACTTATCTCCTACGTAGACATAACGGTTTTTAAGAAAATTAGTATTTAGATGACTTATTGCTCCCTCATAATCTGGAGTTGATAACAAATCATTTTTGGTCATACCGCTCCAGCGAGCGTTTAATGGTGTAACTGCAGGTATCAGGCATTCACTGATAAATGGTGATACATATTCCATCGACTTACTATCAAATCTGGCCACATGTGGTAGTACATTGTAATAACTGGAGCCAAAACCTAGTCCATTGCCGCTATAGCGTTCTACTGGATTCATCCCACCACCAAGGACGTTTTCATAAATATCGACCAGACCTATTCCCAGATTGGAAGTAAACCAGCCAATAATACTTAATGACCAGGGAGCATTACTTACCTTATAGGTGGCTTTAGTTGTCAGATCCTGGATTTCTACATCTGATCTGGGTACTATGAAGATAAACCAGATTAAGGTAAACCGCACAAAATAGACCCAGTCAATAGTTGCTGCTGCACCAGTAGCACTACGTACAGAAAAAGCCTGAAGCACCACTATAATAACGCCTAGTAGTGCTGCTGTTCTAAATAACCAGATCAAGGCACTGTTTTGAGAAAAGTCAAAGAGCATAGACATACTCTCAAATAAGCTATTGAGATATTGCCCACCGCCAAAAGTATAAATAATTGGTGTCATTTTAATTCCCTGATATTTAGTTTCTTAATGTTGTTCCGGAGTAAACCAGTTTTTCCTGAAGATTGGGCGATACATTTTTAAGTATTATCCCGCGAATCATTGCCAGTCTTTGCATTAGCTCCATTGGATCCAGTTTATTGCGTTCCTGATCTTTCTGGAGCTGGGCATCTATATCACTTCGTACAACTTTTAACTGATCTTTAATACCGGATAAGGCAGCAATCTGGGCTTCGTCTGCACTTGCTGATAATGCAGTTATCTGGGTTGCGGTTTCCTTATAAACGGTATCAACGATGTTATAGTAAATCTTATGGATCGCATAATCCATATATTTAAGGACAATCGGATAGACTGTTGAATCAAGCCCAGAATCAACTCCTGCCTGCATTAGCTGGAA